>CAYZFF010000510.1:0-3326 GCA_964477305.1 uncultured Cytophagia bacterium | reverse complement strand
CGCGCCGTTAAAACCTGCCGAAGCATCCGCAAAGTTGCGTGCAATTTCCACTAAGCCCTGGCTGTTTAACAACACCACATAATCACCCTGGGCCACCGCGCTGTAGCGATCCGCAAATTGGGCGCGCACGGTTTGGGCGCGGATCGTGCAGTCAAAAGTCATTCCGTTTTTCCATGCGGCTTTGCTCAGGATGGGCGCCGAGATATTGGTGATCAGATTGCCGTAACGATCCCGATGCAAAATTTCACCGCGTATTCGTCCTGCCGTCAATGCCGGCTCCGACCGTTCAAACTTTTGTAAATCCGTGATCATCGGGCCGGCGTCCTCCACATTCTCCCCTTTTGCCAAGTGCGCCGCGACCGGGCCGAAAATATCACGCCCGTGAAAGGTTGCAGAAATGACGCTGCGGCGAAACCATAGCATGTTGGTAATTTCGAATGCGCGTTTGACGCCGAGCGTGCGGATTACGTCGGTAAAAAGGCCGTTATCCGGGCCGACAAAATATTTTTTGTCCAACGTTTCCACAACAATTGCCCGGCGCTTGCTGCCAACGCTTGGATCCACCACGGCAACGAAAATAGTGCCTTGGGGAAAACTGCCGGCCGCCGTGGCCAAAATAAAACTGCCGGCGCGAATATTGAAACTGGGAATTTCGTGTGTAATGTTGACGAGCCGTGCGGCCGGATGGATGGAAAGAATAACGCCTTGCAGCTCGCCGACGTAGTGATCTTGCGTGCCGTAATCGGTGAGCAAAGCAATCGTTGGTGGCGCGGAAGAACAACTGCAGAATAGCAACAGGAAAAAAGCAAAAGGCAAACACCAAAATTTTTTCATCTCTTCCTCCGTGAAATAATCGCCGGCTCCGGACGGCAGAGACGAAACGTTTTCACCTCTGCCGCCCTGGCCCAACGATTTAGGACATCGTTTCCATTACTTTTTTCACCCGGTCGAACGCCCAATCCAATTCTTCACGTGTGATCACCAGCGGCGGCGCAAAACGAATGACGTGGTCATGCGTTTCTTTGCACAATAATTTTTCATCTTTCAGCGCTTCGCAAAAACGGCGCGCGCCACCGGCCTGCGGCCATAGTTCAACGCCAATCAATAACCCGCGCCCGCGGATTTCTTTGATATGTTTGCTCTGAATCGTTTTCAATTTCTCTTGAAAATATTGTCCCATTTCCGCGGAACGTTGCGTTAGGTTTTCATCGATGAGAACGCGCAACGCTTCCCGGGAAACTGCACACGCGAGCGGGTTGCCGCCAAATGTGCTGCCGTGATGGCCTGGCTGCAAAACTTCCAACACTTCGCGTCTTGCCACCACCGCCGACACCGGGTAAAACCCGCCGGACAGCGCCTTGCCGAGTACCAACACATCTGGTTTTGCACCGGCATCATGCTGATACGCAAACATTTTTCCCGTGCGGCCAAGGCCGGTTTGAATTTCATCAAACATCACCAGCACATTGTGCTTCCGGCAAATTTCCGTTACTTTTGCCAGATAGCCCGGCGGCGGCAGCAAAACCCCGCCTTCGGCCTGTATCGGCTCCACGAGAAAGGCCACCGTATTCGGCGTTATCGCTTTTTCCAACGTGGCGGCATCGCCGAACTTAACAAACACAAAACCCGGCGTCAGCGGGCCAAAATTTCTTTTATATTCCGGCTCGCTGGAAAAACTAATCGCCGTCGTCGTGCGGCCATGGAAATTGCCTTCACAAACAATAATCTCCGCTTTGTTGTCTGCGACCATCTTGCGTTCGTAACCCCATTTGCGCGCCGTCTTCACCGCGGTTTCAATCGCCTCGGCCCCGCTGTTCATCGGCAAGGCCATGTCCATTTCGCACAGCGCCGTGAGTTCTTTGTAAAACAGCGCCAGTTGATCGTTGCGAAACGCGCGCGACGACAACGTGCATCTTTTCGCCTGCTCGACCATGGCCTGGTAGATGCGCGGATGACAATGCCCCTGGCTCACCGCCGAATAGGCGCTGAGGAAATCCAGATACCGATTGCCCTCCACATCGTATACCCAAACGCCTTCCGCGCGTTGAATGACGATATCGAGCGGATGATAATTATGCGCGCCGTGTTTCTCTTCTAAGGCAATGTATTCCTGGGTTTTCATGAATTTTTCCATCATATGCGCCGCCGATGGAAATGTCGTCTGACTCACTGTGTTGAATTCTTGCGGTCTCATGGATGCTCCTCTCGTAGTCCGATGCGATTATTTAATGTTTCATCAAGCTGAATAATTTACGGAAAGCCGTCAAGAAAGAAAAGGGAAAAATTGACATAGCAAGCCGCCGCTAATACAACGCGGCCGTAAAGCGGCGATGATACTTTTGTGTCAGCTCATGCTCACTGCCGAGCAATGAGAAGATCGCCACGCAAGCCTTGCGCGCGCCGTCTTCGTCGAGCTGACGATTACGGCTCACCAGCTCAATCCAAATTTCGAGCGCTTCGCCATATTTCCCTTTTTTGAAAGCCTTAATGCCCTCGTAATAAAGTTTCCAATCTTCTTTAGGTTCGCCGCCGGCTTCTTTCAAATTGGCGAGACGTTGTAATGTTCGAATCGCATTGGCTTTGTTGGCAAATGGGCTAATGTCTTCGATCTTCGCCACCAGTTCCGCAGCTTTATCAAGATCATCGGACATCAACAGTGTCGCCAGCAAAACCCGGGCTTCGGCATTGTCGGGCTCCTGTTTTACGGTGCTTTCCAGCAGTTTCCGCGCTTTGGCAAGATTGCCGGTCTGCAAAAGCTCTTTAATCATTTCCACCGGACTTTTCGGCGCTTCCGGCAAATGTTTGGCGAGCCATTTGCGCACTTCAACTTCGGGCAACGCGCCGACAAACTCATCGACAATTTGTCCTTGATGAACCATTTTCACGGCGGGAATGCTTTGAATGCGAAAATGCTGGCCCAGCTCCGGCTCTTCATCGGTGTTCACTTTGACTAACTTCCACTGGCCCTTAGCCTCTTTCTCCAATTTTTCCAACACCGGCCCCAGTGTGCGGCACGGCTGGCACCACACCGCCCAGAAATCAACCACGACAGGCATATTAAAACTGGCGTCGATGACTTCCTGTTGAAAGGTTTCTAATTTTACGTTCATCTGTGACTCTCGTATAATGTGTAACGTTCTTAAACTGTCGGTGAAAATATAAGCGAAGCTATTGGATGACTCGGCGTAACGAACGATAACAACCCTGCAGCAATTGATTAATCTGCGCCCACTCTTCTTCACTAACGCCGCCGGCTGCCGCGCGAACATCGCGAATCACCATCGCATCGGCGCGTAATTTTCCATGCTCGAAAGTTGAATCCGGTG
>CAYZFF010000509.1:0-3326 GCA_964477305.1 uncultured Cytophagia bacterium | reverse complement strand
AGTTCGCCGATCTGTATTTGCAGTATCCCACGTCGAACACCATTCTCGGACCGGCGCATGTTTTCTTCGGCACGCTGTCCGAATCGTTTTGGGGCGTCGATATGGCGTATGGCTATGATCTCATTTACAACTACAAAGGCTTTACGTTGGCAGATCGTCAAAAGCTCAAAGAAAAATTCTTTTATCCTTTGGCGGAGATCACGCAAAAATTTCCCGAGTCGGCTTCGAATCGTCAACTGTGGTACAACAACGTCTCGGCGGCGGTGGGATTTTTGTACAATGATCAGAAACTCATCGATTTTGCACTGAATGGCGAATACGGTTTTTATTGGCAGCTTGGCTCGGCGCTGCCGGAGAGCGGTTTCTGGGCCGAGTGGTCGGGTTATCATTACGTCGCGCTGCGCGGCATGATTCATCTCGCCGAGATGGCGCGCCACAACGGGCTGGATTTATATCACAAAGAAATCGCCGGACGGACGATGAAAAAAATGTTCGACGTGCCGTTCGAGCTGATCAAACCGAATTTTGAATTTCCGCGCATTAAAGACAGCGGCGGCGGCAACATTTTGGAGTATGCAACTTTTTATGAGATCGGCTACGCGATTTATAAAGATCCCAAATATCTTGCGCTGTTGAATACGACGAATGTACAACGCGGCACGCAGGTCGTGGCTGAGGAATCCGGGCTGGGCAGAAAGCGCGCACCGATCTCGATGTTCAATCTTGCGCCAGTACTGCCGGAAGTGAAGATGGAAATTTATCCCGAGAACAGTTTTAATCTTGAGGGCAATGGCTTTGCCATTCTCCGCCATGGAAAAAGCGCGGAGCGCCGCTACTTGTATCTGGATTACGGCATCATGGGCGGCGAGCACGGCCATCCTGATCGCCTGCAAATGGGTTACTATGCGCTCGGCGAAAATTGGATTGTCGATCCGTTGAATGAAATGTATTTCAACCCCAATCTGCAACTGTGGTATCGCCAAACCATCGCGCATAACACCGTGGTGCTCGATCAAACCAGCCAAACGTGGACGAACGGTTACGGGAAATTTTTTGGCGCATTGCCGAATTTTCAAGTCAGCTCTGGCGGCTCGGAGACCGCCTATCCGGGCGCGAAGCTCACCCGCACGTTGCTGCAAGTTGGCGATTATTTCGTCGATCTATTCGATATCGAATCTCCCGACAAGCGCCTGCTGGATTGGCCGCTGCATAGTTTCGGCGAGTTGAAAATCAGCGGCGTCAAATTGGAGAAACAACCGCGCGATCTGTTCGGCTTGCAGCCGGGCCATCCCGGATACGATCAATTCACCGAGATTTTTGCCGGTGAGACCGAGGGATCGTGGAGTGGCGTTTTTACAATGAGCAATGGCAAGAAGCTGAGTGTTCAAGGCATTGGCGAGCCGGCCACCGAAATTTTTCAAGCGATGACGCCGCCGAACGGCGGATTTTACAAACAGATGGTGAAAGATCAAAGTCCGGTGCCGATGATAATGAGTCGCCGCTTCACTAACGCGACGCGCTTTGCGCATTTGATTCAGGCGTATGCGCAAACGCCCAGCGTGACGAATTTTGAAAAAGGCGCAGAGCCAAATACGTATCGCATTCGGCGCGCCGCTGGCGAAGATTGGTTGTATGCCGACGTGAATCGCTCGATTTATTGGAACCTGCGTCAGGCCGAGGACAAACCGCAGCGGCTCTCTGGTTTCAGTATGCGTGAAATTAGTGCCGGCGGCAAAACATTGCTCGCCAGCGATTTGCCATTGGCGCAATTTGAAGCTGAATGGCAGAACGACAAACTTGTCGTGGTTTTGCCCGAGCATTTTGGTCAAGTGAAAATTTGGGCGCCGAATATTAACCGCGTCGAGTCGAATGGAAAACCCTTGCCGTTTCACCGAACTGGCGACTTCGTTGTGCTCCGGCAAACTGCCGGTGTCGTGATTGCTCCGGAAGACACTACGGTATTTCTCGGCACGAAAAATAATGTCGTGGTACGCGTGTGGAATCCCTCGGATCGCGCCGTGACAGGCCGCGTGCAACTTGCACTGCCGGCGGATTGGTCTGAACATGTGCAAAGCCAGCTTACCTGGTGGGGCGGTGTGGTGAATTTGAAGGCGCTCAACAAAAATTCGGTGCACCGTCAAATTTTTCCCGCGGTGAATCGTCAAAATGTGCGCTGGCTCAATAACATTCGTTCCGAGAGCCAAAGCATTCCACCCAACGGAGTGGCAACCTTCAAGTTGCCCGTCACTGTTCCGAACGACGCGCCTCCCGTGAATTTTGACGTGACGGTGAGTTTTGCGCAAACGCAAATCAAGAAAATCTTCCGCGTCGCCGCGCCGGTTGTCGCCGATCTGCGGCTGCCGAATGGCAAGAAAGAAACGCTCGAAATCAAGTTAGTGAACCAGACTTCTGGTGCGCTCAAAGTGGCCTCGCAGCTTGTAGCTGATCCAGCATGGAAAATTTCCGGAGAAACAAATTCCACAATTGACTTGGCTGCAGGAGAGACACGTTGGTTGATGATTCCTATCCAATTGACCAGTTACAAAGCTAATGCGCAACTTTATCCCATCCGATTGCAAGTTGCCACCGAGAGTTTTAAAACCGAAATCGTCCGTGACTTTTACGTAGGGATTGCGCATTTCGCCAAATCAGCGCCGGCATTGAATGGCAGTTGGGAGGGCTGGAACACGGCCAATCCGCTGATGATTGATCAAGCGAATCAAGTTTGCAAACTGTTGCTGGGCAATCAGCCGTGGGCCGGGCCGGAAGATTTGTCCGCCAAAATTTATGCGATGTACGATGACAATTATCTCTACGTCGGCGCCGAAGTGAAAGACAACATGGTGGTGACGACGTGGGATTTTCCGGTGATGAGCTATCCGTGGGACACCGATTGCATGGAAGTGATTTTGGATACGCGCCGCGGTTCCGATCAAGGGACCGATCCGCCGACACCGGGACTTTTCCGGCATTTGTCGATGGCCGAATATCGCCGCACCGAGTTCGGTCCGGAAAAATGGCAAGGCGGCGGCGCCGGCGGCCCCACACTGCCGAAACCGTTGCTCGTTCCCAATGCCGAGACGTACTTCCATCGCACGGAAACGAGCTACAATCTGATTTGCCGCTACCCGCTCGCGAACTTAAAAAATGTCATCGCGCAGCCGGGATATAAAATCGGCTTTGACATCGGGATCAGCGACAACGACGGCACGACGTATCGCAAGAACCAACACCTCTGGGCAGGGTTCAATCAGAATCAATCGTGGTGGGATATGGGAACGATTGGGGCGCTGGTGTTTGGAGGAAAAGAATAATTGAAAAAGGCT
>CAYZFF010000508.1:0-3327 GCA_964477305.1 uncultured Cytophagia bacterium | reverse complement strand
GGAATGTTTGTTTTGGAACAATGAGTACTTGCTTTTTTGAAAATTTCTTTTAATATGCTGATGGGGAAGCTATTCTGATAAACGTTATCCGTTTTCATTTATGAACCATTATTTCTCACCTGTAAGGCTGTGACTTATTCTCTTTGGAGGTTACAAAATGCTATTCAAATCACGGATGAAATTTCGTCGCCAACTTCAGTTCATGCAAACAAGCGGAACAAGCCTCGCGTTCATTTTGACTTTTTTATCTTTTTATCTTTTTCCCAACCGGGCCTCGGCACAAACCACGGTTTTCTTCAATGAAATTCATTATGACAATGATGGCACCGATACCGGCGAAGCCATTGAAATTGCCGGGCCCGCAGGAACCGACCTTACCAACTGGAGCGTCGTGCTTTATAATGGCTCAAATGGCGCGAGCTACGATACCAAAGCACTCAGCGGTACGATTCCGAATCTTGGTGGCAGCGGCTTTGGCGTGGTGGTCATCACTTATCCCGCCAACGGCATCCAAAACGGCTCGCCCGATGGCATGGCCTTGGTGCATGGCGCAACCGTTGTGCAGTTTCTCAGTTATGAAGGTGTCTTCACCGCCACCAATGGCCCAGCCGCAGGTTTAATCAGCGTCGATATCGGTGTGGCTGAAGCGGGCACCTCGACCGTCGGACATTCTTTGCAATTAAGCGGGACAGGCACAACGTATGAAAATTTCACTTGGCTCTCCCCTGCGGCCAATACGTTCGGTGCTTTCAATACAAACCAAACTTTTAGCCGCGTCGATGTGGCGCCGCGCGTGAGCACAACGACGCCGATAAATAACGCGACGAATGTTTCAATCAATGCTGATATCACTATCACATTCAGCGAACCCGTGAATGTTGCTGGCAATTGGTTTACCATTTCCGGCGCGACCAGCGGTTCCCATACCGCAATGGTCACTGGCGGGCCAATCACTTTCACGCTTGATCCCAATGTCGATTTCGCTAACAATGAAAACATCAGTGTCACAGTTTTTGCCGCGAATGTCACCGATCAAGACGCTGACGATCCACCCGATAGTATGACGACAAATTTCAATTTCAGTTTTACGACAGTGGCCGGTGATTTGGCCCCAGCGGTGGCAAGTAGTTCGCCCATGAATAACGAGGCTGGCGTTGGGATCGCAACAAATATCACCATCACTTTCAGCGAACCGGTGAATGTGACCGGCAATTGGTTCAACATTACCGGCGCAACCAGCGGCACGCACACGGCAACGGTGAGCGGCGGCCCAACGAGTTTCACGCTTGATCCGAATCTCGATTTCGTGATGAATGAAACGGTAACGATCAACATTCTCGCGGCCAACGTCACCGATCAAGACGCGATTGATCCGCCGGATAACATGGCCGCGGATTACACGTTTACGTTCACGACGCCATCAATTATCATCAACGAAATTTTGGCCGATCCAAGCGTCGATGCGAACGGCGATGGAACGCTCAATGCGACGCAAGATGAATTTATCGAATTTGTCAATGTTTCCGGCGCGGCGCTCGATGTTTCCGGCTGGACGTTGTCGGACGCGCTGCAAGTACGGCACACGTTTCCGATTGGAACGATTATTCCGAATCTCTGCGCGGTCATTGTGTTTGGCGGCGGCACGCCTACCGGCGCTTTTGGCAATGTAACGGTGCAAACGGCAAGCACAAATCAATTGAGTTTGAATAACACGAATGAAACAATTACCCTAAAAAATGGCGCAACAGTTATTGCAACGTACGCATATGGCACGGAAGGCGGCAATGATCAATCACTGACGCGCAACCCCGATATCACGGGCGCGCTGCCGCTCGTGCTCCATACGACGGCGGCAGGCGCAGCCGGTCGTTTGCATTCTCCTGGCATCAAAGTCGATGGCACATCATTTTCCGGCTGTCCGTCATCCAACACAGTCAAAGAGATTTTTGAAATTCAAGGCGCCGGTTTGGCCAGCCCCTTTGCCAATCAAAATGTGACGACGGAAAACAATGTCGTGACCGCGTTGGCCGCGAATGGTTTTTTTATGCAGACGCCCGCAGCGCGCAGCGATAACAATGCACAAACTTCCGACGGTATTTTTGTTTTTACCGGTGGTGTGCCTACGGTGCAAGTTGGTGACCTTGTCAATGTCACCAGCGCAGTGATAGAGTTTTTCAATTTCACCGAATTTAGCAACGGCCCCACGGTGACGGTGGTTTCATCCGGCAACCCATTGCCGCCACCCGTTCAATTCGACAACGTGACGCCGTCGCCGAATCAGCCGCAATCAGCCGTCGAATTTGAGCGTTTTGAAGGCATGTTGGTGCAAATCGCCAATGGCGTCGTCGCTGCCTCGAATCAAACATTTGGCACTGATCCGATTGCAGAAGTTTTGGCCGTCGCGGGTTCGACTCGTCCATTCCGCGAAACGGGAATCGAATATCCCGGTCGCGCGGGTCTGCCGGTGTGGGATCGCAATCCGGAAATTTTTGAATTTGATCCGGATCGTCTCGGGCAGCCGAATATGATGATACCGGCGGGTTCGACTTTTTCTGCGACCGGCATATTGGGTTTTGAGTTTGGCGATTACGAATTTTGGCCGATCTCCTATTCCGTTCAAGTACCAACATTTCCGCGCGCCGTGCGGCCGCGCAACGCCGGTGAATCGACGATTGCAACGCTCAATTTGCATCTGTTTTACGATACCATCGATGACCCCGGCAGCGATGATGTTCGCACGCCGCAAGCTTATGGGGACAAACTGAATAAGCTCTCGCTGTACATTCGCACGCTGCTTGATGCGCCGGATATTCTCGCGGTGCAAGAAGCGGAAAAGCTGCAAGTTTTGCGAGATTTGGCGGACAAGATTAAAGCCGACGATGCCGCGTTGAATTACACGCCATATCTTATCGAGGGCAACGATATTTCGGGGATTGACGTCGGTTTGTTGGTGCGTCGCGGGGTGACGGTGAAATCCGTGACGCAATTAGGCGCAACGGAAATTTTTTCGGTTGACAACTCGCGGCTGCATGATCGGCCGCCGTTGTTGTTGCAAGCAAAGCTCGCCGACAGCAGCGACGTTAGCGTGCTCGCCGTGCATTTGCGCTCGCTGAATGGCATTGACGATCCGAACGATGGCCCGCGCGTCCGCCAGAAACGTCACGAGCAAGCGGTTGCAGTTGCGAATATGGTGCAGACGCTGCAAACGAGTAGTTCGAATGTTCGACTCGTGGTCACGGGAGATTTCAACGCATTTCAATTTACCGATGGCTACGTGCATGTGCTCGGCCAAATCATGGGCACGCCGGCGTCGGCCAGTGAGGCGCT
>CAYZFF010000507.1:0-3342 GCA_964477305.1 uncultured Cytophagia bacterium | reverse complement strand
CAGGTGCATGGTGACGTGTGGATGTCAATGAGGCAAGAATGGATACGGTAACCATGGAACACACGACATGAACGCTTCAACACTGCCCAATTATAACAACGTTTCGATTGACGACTTACCAAAACAGTTTGCCATACTTCAAGCCGCCAATCGCATCGCTCACCTTTTCGGCAAAATCAATTTGCTCGAACAAGCGGTTGAGCCGCTCATCAATGAGTTTATTGAATTGGTGCAGGCCGATTGCGGTTCCATTCAACTGCTGCGGCCAGGCTCGGAGCGGACGCAGCGTACGCTGATTCGTAAAGCCAAATCTCAGGAAGATGGTTTTGATTCACATCTCGAAAATCTGATTACCGGCTGGATTCTCAAGCATCGGTCTTCCCTGCTCACGGATGACATCGCGGTGCAAATCAAGCTCGGCACGATGGCGAAACGGTACGTGAATATTGCATCGTTACTCGTCGTTTCGATTATGCAACAAGAGAATGTAATCGGCGTTGTCAATCTCATTTACGTACGACCAGCAGCCCGTTTTCCAGGCAACAGGCCCAACTGACCACTGCTCTTTCGCAAGAAACGGCCGCATTCATCGAACAAGCCAATGTTCGGGAGCAGTTGTTTAGCGATTACCAGAAACTCCGGCAAGAAGTTTCGGATCGCTATTCTCTACACAGCATTCTCGGGCGAAGTCTGGCGATGAATGAAGTGTTTAGCGTTCTTGACCAGGTGATCCCCACTGAAGGTCGGATTCTCCCATAGGGCGAGAGCGGCATCGGCAAAGAGTTGATTGCCCGAATCATCCATCACGAAGGCCCGCGCAAGAATCGTCAGTTTGTTGCCGACGTTGTTGGAAAGCGAGTTATTCAATCACGTTCGTGACGCTTTCACCGGCGCCGATCGGGATCGCCGTGGCTTGTTCGAAGAAGCCAGTGGCGGCACTTTGTTTCTCGACGAAATTGCCAATACCACTTTGGAAACGCAGTCGAAACTCCTGCGCGTGCTGCAAGAGGGAAAAATTCGACCCAGCGGCTCCAATCAATCGCGCAAAGTGGACGTCCGTATCATCATCGCCGCTTCCAGTGATTTAAGCCAGAAGATGGCGAAGGGTGAATTTCGGTCTGATCTTTTTTTCGGCTCGATGTCGTTCCGATCAAACTGCCTTCGCAGCGCGAGCAGGTAGAAGATATTCTCACGCTTGCCGCCAACATCCTCAAGCGCTTTGTCGAAAAGCATGGCAAGCCATTGCGCCACCTCGCGGCTGACGCTATAAAAATTCTGGAGCGGTATTCCTGGCCGGGCAATGTGCGCGAATTGGAGAACGTGATCAAGCGCGCGGTAATTATGGCCAAACCCAATGAGGCCACTTCAAGACAGGAATATCTTCCTTTCAAACTATCTTTTGCAATAGCCAACTTAAACCGAGCGATCTTCCCCTGACCGGAAACTTGGATGCTTTATTGGCCAATTACGAACGTGAGATTTTGCGGCACGTGCTGAACAAGCATGATTGGAATCAAACCACAGCCGCCAAAGGTTTGAAAATTTCGGAAAGAGTGATGCGTTACCCGGATAGAAATCGAAGTCGGGTAGTTGGAGAACGAACTCGGAATGTTTCTCATGAATAAAAACCGCAGCTTGTCATTTGCCCCGCGCATTCACATCATAGCAGAGCAGAATATCCTGATCGCGCAAGTAGAGTTTGCCGTTGGCAATGACGGGATGCGCCCAAGCTGGCTTCCCGTGCTTCCTTGAAATAAAGTTTGTCTAGGTCCTCTCAACCCTGCAAATCGTTTCACATTTTAGGATCAAAAGCCCTGCTACCATCTGATACTATCGCAGAAGCATCATTTTGCGCGTCGCTGTAAAGACGCCGCTCTTGATTGTGCAAAAATAGATTCCGGAAGCGAGCGTCACACCGTCAAAGGGAATTTGGTGCGTTCCAGCCGCAACTTCATTTGAAAGGAGCGTCGCGACCCTCCTGCCGTGGACGTCGAAAATTCTTAGCTCCACGTGCTCTCGTTTGGGAACGTCAATGGAAATTATCGTGCCGGCGTTGAATGGGTTGGGGTAATTCTGCGTCAAACGGAAGTCGGCCGGTGTGGCTTCCGAAACCGTCAGACTTCTCAATTCGCCTTGTTGCGCAGACCAAAGCGCGCCGCCGGTTTCCACAAACCACTCGTATTCACCGGCCGCCAGGTTGATTCGCCTGTTAGTCTCCGTTAAAAACCATTCTTCTCCATGCACCCATTTTCCGGTTTGTTTCTCTCTGATAAGGAGTCTGGTCTCCAATTCAGCGTTGTCAATCGTCCATTGAAACGCTACACTGCCGGGTTTGACCATTCCGTCGGCCTCTGGAGAGACGAGACGCGCACGTGCCGTCTGTTTTCCCCAGCCAATGTGCTCGCGTGTATATCGACAAATCCATGTGTCCGGGTGTAAGCCTTCTTTTTCTTTCATTAGACAGAGAAGAGAACCCTGGCAGTTCAGATTCGGAGTGCCGTTGTACCGGGCTTCCTTGGTACAACCGCCAGCGTATTCATCACCGGCGTGGAACACGTGTCCAATTTCATGACCCATGACATAACGGTTGTATGGAGTAACAAAATATCCGTACGGGACACTGACATAGGGACCGCCCAGCGCCCCTCCTGCTACAGGCAAAGGCTGCGATGATGCACTGTGCCCGGTAATCAGAGCGACGAATGACCATGTTGCGCCGAGTTGTTGACGAATGGCGTAGTTATAAAGATTCATTCGCTTCATAGCGGTGTAAAGGCCGTTGAGGTGGCCGTTCCATTTATCGGAAATGTGGATCGAATGATAGCCCAGCCGCTCAAAGACCGGGTTCACCCAGCGGCCAAATTGCCCAATGCTCCAATTGAGAGACGGTTCATAAGGCTGGCGCATGATTTCAGCTTGCTCTAATCCATAGATAATGAGGTGAAATGTTGCTTTGATTTTCTCAGACCAGGCCGAATAAGTCCACATGAGCAGGTTCTCCAAAGTGTTGGTGAGAACCTCGTGCTGAGAAGAGGGGGACCAGGTGAAAACATCATTATCAATGGTTCCGTCACTTTCAACAAAAAGCATCGTGCATGCAATGACGCCATTCATGCGCTCACTGTTAAGATTGTATGCAAATGAGGTGTCTTCATACGATACTGCGTTTTGGAGGCCGTAGGATTTTTTCAAGGAAACGGCAAGGGCGCGAGGATCAACGATTTGGCACTGTAACGGCGGTCCATCAAACAGCATGCCGCTCGGTGCAGATTGGCCGGTCAATATATTATTGTAGAAACGAACGACAGTCTGTTGGTTTGCAGTCCAATATGCCGGATACGT
>CAYZFF010000506.1:0-3344 GCA_964477305.1 uncultured Cytophagia bacterium | reverse complement strand
AGATTTTCTCACCCGCGTCAATCGCCTGACGAATTCGGCTGAAAAAAGTGCTGCCGTTGACAGCTTTTTTAGCAACACGCGTTTCCCGTATGCCGAACTCGATCCCGCAAGCCCGACGGGATATGCGGCGTATTTTGTTTATCGCGGCACCTCAAGCACTGTCGTGAGCGCCGGAGATTTCAATAATTGGAACACGAATGCGCCCGACCGCCTGCAACAACTGTCCGGCACGACGTTGTGGTATCTCGGCAAAAATTTTGAATCCACCGCGCGGCTCGATTACAAACTGGTGTTGAATGGCAGCACGTGGATTCTCGACCCGGTGCACAATCAAACTGTTGCCGGGGGCTTCGGGCCCAATTCTGAGTTGGCGATGCCGAAATATGTGCAGCCGGAAGAGATTCAACTGCGCTCGAGCATTCCGCATGGCCGTATCGAGACGATTACAATGGCGAGCCAATTTCTCAACAACTCACGGACGGTGAAAATTTATTTGCCGCCGGATTACGACACGAGCACGCGGCAGCCCGGTGTCCTCTTTGTGCACGACGGACTTGAATATGTTTCACTCGCCTACATGGATCGCGTGCTGGATTATCTGCATGATCGCAAAGAAATCGCGGCGCCGATTGCGGTGTTCATCCCGCCGGTCAATCGCAATCCCGAGTATTATCAAAATCAGCGCGATTTGTTCAGCCGGTTTATTGTCGAAGAAGTTTTGCCGTATGTCGAGGGCCGCTATCGGGTGAGCAAGCTGGCGCGGCAACGCGCGAATCTCGGGGCATCGGCAGGCGGGCACATCGCTTATTACCTCATGTTCAAATATCCGCAAGTCTTCGGCGGCGGCGCGGGGCAATCGAGTTACATTTCATCGGACTTGCAAACGCTGGCAGCCGCGGCGCCAGATACGTCGCAGCGTTTTTATATTGACGTGGGTACTTACGATCTTTCCGGTTTTCCGCAAACGAATCGAAATTGGCGTACCCAACTCAGTGGGCGCGGTTTCAAAGTCAAATATGCGGAATATTACGAAGGCCACAGTTGGGGCAACTGGCGCGCGCATGTGGATGACGCGTTGCGCTTTCTTTTTCCACCGGAACCGCCAACCGGTGTGAAACAAATTGAACGTGGTCCAGTCAGTTTTTCCTTGGAACAAAACACGCCAAATCCGTGGTCGATTTCAAGCTCGGCGGGAACGAAATTAATTTTTTCTTTGGCTGAACCGGCAGCGGTGAGTTTGAAAGTCGTGAATGTTCTCGGCCAAACACTGTGGCAGCAACAATGGCCGAGTTTGAATGTGGGAAAACATGAACTGCCGTTGCGCTCGCCGTTATCTCCGGGAATTTATTTTTATCAGCTCCAGGCGCAAGAAAAAATTTTGACGAAAAAGATGATTGTGTTGCCGTAACACAGACGGCCTCGTCTGTTGCTGGGTTTTGCAAAAAAATAAAGGGATGTCATTCTGTAAGAATCCTTTTTGCTGCCAGCGATGCCTTGAGTTTAAAAAGGATTCCTGCGGAATGACATGAAAGTGGTAAAAGGTCCGGATAATTGGTGCCGACAAATCCTGAAGAAAATCTCAAACCTCTCCGCTGGCTCTTTCTCGACTTGAATTCCTACTTCGCCTCCATCGAACAAGAGTTGCGTCCGGAATTGCGGAACAAGCCCATTGGCGTGGTACCGGTGATGACGAAATCCACCTGCTGCATTGCGGTGAGTTACGAGGCCAAAGCCTTTGGCGTCAAAACCGGCACAATGGTGGGTGACGCCAAAAAACTTTGTCCGGCGATGCAATTTATCGAGGCCCGGCATCAGCTTTATGTGGAATATCATCACGCCATCGTGCAAGCCATCGAATCTTGCCTGCCGGTCGCCGTGGTGATGT
Source organism: uncultured Cytophagia bacterium (assembly GCA_964477305.1). Lineage (GTDB taxonomy): Bacteria > Zhuqueibacterota > Zhuqueibacteria > Zhuqueibacterales > Zhuqueibacteraceae > Zhuqueibacter. Next base: position 1,459 of record CAYZFF010000506.1, on the reverse strand, counting down.
CGATCGATGAAATGGCCTGCCGGTTGATGGGCAGCGAGCAGAGCCTCGACAAAGCCACGCGTATTGCGAAAAACATGAAGCAAGTTCTTCGGGATAAAGTCGGGAAGACGTTGCGCTGTTCGATTGGCCTCGCGCCGAACCGTTTTTTAGCGAAAGTCGCGAGCGATTTGCAAAAACCCGACGGGTTGGTGGCGATTCAAGCGGCGGATTTGCCGCAGATTTTATATTCGCTTAAATTAGAAGATTTCCCCGGCGTCGGCCCGCGTATGCACAAGCGATTGTTACTGCACGGCATTCAAACCGTTGAACAGCTTTGTGCCTTGCCGAAGTCGCATCTGCGCAAAGCTTGGGAGGGTATTGTCGGCGAGCGATTCTGGCATTGGCTGCGCGGCGACGATATTGCCGAGGCGCCGACGCAAAAGGGCACGGTCGGCCACTCGCATATTTTGCCGCCGGATTTGCGCAACGACGACGCAGCCTTTGCCGTCGCGCAAAAACTCGTGCAAAAAGCCGCGATGCGCTTGCGCAAAATGCGCTACTATGCCGGCGGCTTGGAACTATGGCTGCGTTTCGTCGGCGAGCAGAGTTGGTCGGCGAAAACCACAATGGTGGAATGCCAGGACACGTTGACGATGCTCGAAGCGCTGCAAATTTTGTGGCAACAAAAACCTTCTCACAAACCGCTCGGCGTCGGCGCGACGCTGTTCGGTCTCGTGCCAGCGCATTTGCACAATCTCTCGTTGTTTGAAGACCCTAAACGCGACAAGCTGATGCAGGCGATGGATGCCATCAACCTGAAATTCGGCACTGACAAAGTATATTTCGGCGGCATTCACGGCGTCAAACAAGCCGCGCCGACAAGAATTGCGTTTACGAGTATTCCGGATTTGTTTTGAACAAAAGCTTTGAACACGGAGAACGCAGAAGACACGGGTTGGCGCGGATAAAACAACAGACAAAAACACACGGCAATCAGCGTGATCCGCGCCTTCCGCGTTCAAAGCTTTTGTGCCTACCTCCTACTTTAAATTCTCCTCAAACAATTTCAAAATTCTTTTATACTCATCCGCCCACGAGCTTGGCTCTCTGAAGCCGTGATCTTCCATCGGATACATCGCCACTTCCCAATTCTCTTTTCCCAATTCGATCAGCCGCTGCGTCAAGCGCACGGTGTCTTGAAAATGCACATTCACATCCACCATGCCGTGGCAAATGAGCAGCGCACCTTTCAAATTCTCCGCGAAATAAATCGGTGAGCTGCGGCGATACGCCAACGTGTCGGCTGGAGGAATGTTGAGGATGTTGGAAGTGTACGGATGATTGTAGTGCGCCCAATCCGTGACGGGCCGCAACGCCGCCCCAGCGGCAAAAACTTCGGGTGTTGTGAACAGCGCCATGAGCGTGATGAAGCCGCCATAGCTGCCGCCATAAACGCCGACACGTTTGGCATCAACCCCGC
>CAYZFF010000505.1:0-3344 GCA_964477305.1 uncultured Cytophagia bacterium | reverse complement strand
TCGCTGCGCAGCGCGCCGGCCTTCTGCTCGCCCAGCACCCAGCGAATGGCGTCGACGATATTGCTCTTGCCGCAACCGTTCGGCCCGACCACGCCGGTGATGCCGTTATGAAAAACAAAATGAGTTTTTTTCGCAAACGATTTGAACCCGAAAATCTCGAGATTGGAAAGATACACGAAGACTCCTCAATGCTTTAGCAGAGGGTATTGGCGCAGAGCGCGAAATGATCAACCGCCGGCATGCTCTGTGCCCTCTACTTTATAAATTTTGTTTTCAGCGCTATGTGCCATGCTCTCTGCGCTTTGCCGCTCGAACTTATCAATTTATTGGATGTGTTAATGAAATGCAAGAAATTTTTCTAAAAAGAAAATACAAAATTTAACTTCATGACTCCTTCCCAGCTAAATGACCTATTTTTTGGAATACAACCAGCCGCAAAACAGGATTGGCTTCATGCTGTTGTCAATTTCTCTACGCCGGCCTTTGCCCGGACGGCTTTAGCCATAATAAAACGCTTGCGAGTCAAAATTAAATTTATATATTTACAACAATTGTTATGACGAAAAGGTAAAAAATCTGCATTTACTTATAAGGAGATCGCGATGAGCAGTAAAAAAGATTGGGCGCTGATTCTCGGCGCGTCTTCGGGTTTTGGCGGCGCGGCAGCAGTGGAATTTGCCAAAACCGGATTCAACATTTTCGGCGTGCATCTCGACCGCAAAGGCACCATGCCGATGGTTGAGGAAGTCATTCAGAAAATTCAGGCGACCGGGCAGCAAGCCGTCTTTTTTAACATCAACGCCGCGGATGAAGAAAAACGCCGCGAGGCTTTGGATAAAATGAAAACGGAGATGGGCGCGGACAGCACGGTGCGGTTGTTGATGCACTCCCTCGCGTTCGGCAGTCTCAAACTTTATGTCGCTGCCGAAGCCGCAGATGAAGTCGATAAAACCAAAATGGAAATGACGCTCGATGTGATGGCAAACAGCCTCGTGTACTGGACGCAAGATTTAATGCGGCGGAAGATGATGCAACACGGCGGCCGCATTTTTGCGATGACCAGCTCCGGCGGCGCTCGCGTGTGGCCGAATTACGGCCCGGTTTCGGCGGCAAAAGCGGCGCTCGAATCGCACATTCGCCAACTGGCGCTTGAGCTCGCCCCACAGGGCATCACCGCCAATTCCATTCGCGCCGGCGTAACGGACACGCCCGCGTTGCGCAAAATCCCGGGCAATGATAAAATGGTGGCGGTTGCGCAAGAACGCAATCCAAGTGGCCGGCTCACCACTCCCGAGGATGTCGCGAAGTTCATGGCTTTGATGACGGATACGCGTGCGCAATGGGTAACCGGGAACGTGATCGGCGTCGACGGCGGTGAAGATATCGTGGGTTAAAAGGCCCGTGGGATTTAGCGACTCCTTTTCAAGATCAAGCAAAAAATTCCATCGAATTACGTGGTCGTTCCGTGGTCACCCGTTATTTTCAACCCGCAGAAATTCCTTTCGATTTCAAGCGGGCGTATAGTTTTCTCAAAATTCGTCCGGCTTCGGATAAATTCAACCTCATGCACGAGATGGTGGCGCGCTTGCGCGAGCAATTTCAATCCGCGTTTGCGCCGCGCTATCGTTATGCGATTTACCAGGTGCTCGACACGGACCCCGTAGCATTCAGCGTTCTTCTCGAAGGCGGCGCCAGCCTGGCTGGTCCGGGCATTCATCGTTTACTGCGAGGATCGCCTTACGCCGCGGTTTTTATTTTAACGGCTGGCGAGCTTATCGATGCAGCCGAGGCGAAACTGGCATCAGAAGATTTTGCCGAGGCCTATTTTCTCGACGGCGTCGCCTCGGCAATGACGCATGGCTTGTTGCAGTTGCTCAAAAACGCTTTGCACGCCGAGGCCGGCCAGCGGCATTGCCATTTGGCCCAACGCTTTTCACCCGGTTATGCGCATTGGGATTTGCCGGAACAGGAAAAAATATTCGGCCTGCTTAAAGGCGAGGAAATCGGCGTCACCTTGTCTGAGACTTATTTTATGACGCCGCAAAAATCGCTTTCCGGCGTGTTCGGTTTCAAAGCAAAAAACTAAAACGCAAAAATTTTTGATTGTGACGATGCTAAAATCACAACGGCGGTTCATCATTGGCCTGGTGTTGAGTTGTTGGGCGTGTTCTCCTCAAGGAGAAAAAATCAGCCAACCCGTCAGCGATCTCCAACCGACGGTTATTTTAATTTCATTAGATGGCTTCCGTTGGGATTATCTTGATAAATTTCCCACGCCGACGTTAACAGAATTGGCCGCCAGCGGCGTGCGGGCCAAAGCGCTGATCCCAGCTTTTCCGACCAAAACCTTTCCCAACCATTATACGATTGTGACCGGGCTATATCCGGCGCATCATGGCATTGTCGCCAACTCGATGTATGATCCGGAATTCGACGCCAAGTTCAGTCTCAGCAAGCGCGACGCGGTGGGTGATGGCCGGTGGTGGGAGGGTGAACCGTTGTGGGTGACGGCGGAAAAACAGAATCAACGGAGCGGTATTCTTTTTTGGCCGGGTTCGGAGGCCGAAATTGCCGGCATGCGCCCCACGCATTGGAAAGTATATGATGATGATTTTGCCAATCCGGCGCGCGTTGATACCGTGCTGGCGTGGTTGGATTTGCCAATAAAACGCCGCCCCACTTTTCTCACACTTTATTTTAGTGAGGTTGATAATGCCGGCCACCGTTACGGCCCGGACTCACCAAAAGTCAAACGCGCGATTCGAGACCTGGATCGACTGCTCGCTAGATTGCTGAACGGCCTTAAAGCGCGTGGCATTGAAAATCGCGTCAATCTCATCGTTCTTTCCGATCACGGCATGGCCTCCGCCACCCGCGACCGGGTCATTTATCTCGACGACTATTTGGATTTAAACAAAATTAACGTTGTCGATTGGAATCCCGTGCTGGCCGTGCGCCCGCGTGAAATGAGTACAGAGGAGATTTATCAAAAACTCGCCAAGGCCCATCCGCATTTACAGATTTACCGCAAAAACGAAATTCCGGAACGCTGGCATTATCGCGCTCATCGCCGCATCGCACCGATTATCGGCATTGCCGACGAGGGCTGGACGATCTCACGGCATGACATGAAGAACACCGCTAAACGACTCTACACCACCGGCGAGCATGGTTACGATAATCAACTCGCCGTCATGCGCGCAATCTTTATAGCGCACGGCCCAGCCTTCAAATCCGGCTTGGTGGTTGCGCCGTTTCAAAACATTCATATTTATAGTCTCATTTGCGACATCTTAAAATTACAGCCGGCGCGCAACGATGGCAATTTGGATTCGGTGCGGGTG
>CAYZFF010000504.1:0-3348 GCA_964477305.1 uncultured Cytophagia bacterium | reverse complement strand
TCGCGCTCTTGTGCCGCCGCCTGTTTAAAATTAATAATGCCTTCCAACAGCGCCGGCAAATCGCGTGTTGTGATCATCGGCGTGCGGCATTTGATGGTTACTTCCAGCGCTGTTTTGTTGGTCAAATTGACTTCCGGCACCGCCGTATTTTGTTTTAAAATCGCACGCGCCTTGGGCCAACGCGCGAACGCCGCGTTGATCGCGGTTGCAATCTGCTCGCCGACGCGGTTCGCTGGATAGATCGTGCCCTGCACCAGCAACGAATCGCTGTCGCCGCGGCGATAATTGATTTTGAGATACCAGCCCTCGGCGAGTTTGTTGACCTTTTCGATTCGCGCCGGAACCGGCAACCCGGTTTCATTTTCTCGCACCAGCGCCACGTTGGAACCAGCCCACCGCAGCGTGTCAGCCAGAAGAGTTGCCAATACGAGATTCGCGTTTGCGGCCGTGATGGTGTTATCAAAAATATCGCCGCTTTCATTCCCGCCGAGCGCCGCATCGAGAATGATCGCTTCGTTGTGCAAGATTCCCGCTAAATTTGCGCGCAAGCGCATCGGCACCACCGCGCTGCGGCTGGCTTCGATCGTGATGATTCTGCTTTCACTCGCATAACCTTTTGCCGTCGCCAAGATTTTGTGCGGGCCGGGCGAAATGTTTGTAACAAAGAAACCGCCATTCGCATCCAGCAGAGCGTGCAACGAATCGTCGATTGTAATAGTAGCGGTTGACAATTTGACTTTACTCGAATCGTCAATGATCAAGCCGCTCAAAACTTGCTGCCCACCGGGTGGCGCGAGTTCGATGCCGAGCGTGTCGCTATGATTGTCCGCCGTCGCCGTGATTTGCGCCGAGCCGATTTCTGCCGCCGCTTGATAATAAACGACAGCGCTGCCATTTTTTAATTGCAGTGTCGCCGGTGCAACCGTGCCACGAGTCGTTTGCAAACGCACGGTGGTGCCATCCCAAACCGGCTGTTGATCGGCGTCAAAAAGTTTCAAGCGAATCGGCATCATCGCCACCCCGTCGGCGGGCAAACGTTGAGTTGGCGGCTCAAACGTGATGTTCGCTGCCGGCGCGGCAATGACGAGCGTATCGACGCGTGGCAAGTTGTGATTCTTAAATAAATTTTGCACGTCAACTTGCAGGAGATGCGGCCCGTTCGCCAGCGCCGAGTCCGGACGGAAGCGCAGTTTCCGGTTGCGCATATCCATTTGCGCCGCAACGATTTTTCCATCGATTTTTAGCGAAGCCGATTGGGCATAAATCAACAACTGTCGCGCGCCGCGGCCGCCGCGCTCGGTGATGCCGTCTGCAAGTTCGTAAACCACTTCCGGCTTTTTATCGCGTGAAATTCCTGCCGGCTGCGCGAGTTTCGCGCTCGGAATGCCGCCCGCAGCCCAACGCGCCAAACCGAGGAAAATGCCGTACGCCTCCCGGCGATTATAGGACAATTTTGTCAATCGCTTTTCTTCGACGCGATTGGAATAAAACGATGACTCCAGCAACACCGCTGGAATTTTCGATGTACGCAACAAACCAAACCCATCCGGGTAAATCAACTTGTCGGTGAGCAGGCCGTCGTTCGCCACTTGCGGCAGCCGCAACGCCTCGACCAGACCAAAATAAATATTTCGCGCCAAATCCATGCTCGCCGGCGAATAGTCGGGATGCAGGTGATAATAAACTGAAGCATAATTCGTCTGCGAATTATCCGCAGCATTGTGGTGCAGCGAAATCATAAAATCGCAACCCGCGGCGCCGGCGATCTCGTTGCGTTCGCGCAGTGAGATGAAACGATCGTCAACGCGGGTCAACACTGCTTTTGCGCCGGCTTGCTCCAAAAATTCTTTGAGAAAAAACGCCACGTTGAGGTTCATCACGGATTCTTCTTTTCCCGTCGGGCCGCGTTTGTAGCCGGGCAGATGCGACATGCCGCCGTGGCCGGGATCGAGCGCGATTTTAAACGACGCCAGATTTTTGGCAAACGGGGGAATCGTGTATTGCGCTTTCGGCAATTCGGTCCAGTCGCGCAATTTTAGCTTCGCGCCGGCGCAACCGGCGAGCAGGAGTGCCGCCGCAAGAACGACGATGGAGAATTTTTGTTTCATAGAAAATGGCCTTTGAACATTTGTCAGGAAGCTTGTAATGCTGCTTTTGAATATAACAATTTTTTTGCCATTTTCAGCAAGGATGTTTATTTTGGTAAATGTACGCCGTTGCCCTTGCCGTGCATTTGCATTTTAATTAACCAGCAACCAAGTGGCCTTTTATTGCAATAAAATATGAACCCTTCCAGCCGTCTTCGTCAAGCAGCAATTTCTCTCCGTAAAAAATATTGGTTTATGCGAGTGGCGATTTTAGCCGTGCTGTTGTTGGGTTTATTGGCTTTATTCTCGCGCTCGCCGCAACTGGTCGAAAATTTTTATACGCGCTATTTTTTTGCCGGGGTGGCGAAATGGCTATCGGGTTTTGCGGGCGTTTTGCCGTTTTCGCTTTCCGAAGTGGCGCTGTATGCCGCGATTCTTGCGGTGATAATTTTGATGGTCAGAGGCATCCAGCGGCGACGCTTTGGCCGCACGGCATTGCAATTGTTGGCCGGCGCGGTTGTCGTTGTCACGTGGTTTTATTTTTCGTGGGGATTCAATTATTTGCGCCCCGAGATTTCGCAACAGCTGCAGTTCGATGCCGCCGCGCCGGATAGTCTCGCGCTGCGCGAGAATTTTTTGTGGTGCATTGAAAAAGCCAATGCGAGTTGGCGGCCGATGGCGCCAATAAACCTGCCAGCTCTTGATCAGGAAATTGAGCGCCGTTATGCCGAAGTTTTTACGGAATTAAATTTGCCGGAAATTTCGGGAAATTGGCCGCCTAAATTTTTGCTCGTGCCGCAGCTTTTGGATTACACACTCACCTCGGGAATCTTCGGGCCGTTTTTTCACGAGGTGCACCTCAATTCACATTTGCTGCCCGTGGAAATGCCGTTTGTGCTGGCGCATGAAAAAGCGCACGGTCGCGGCTTCGCGCGCGAATCGGAAGCGAGTTTTATTGCGCTGCTCGTTTGCCTGCGCAGTGATGATGCGGCGGTGCAGTATTCAGCATATTTTTCCGTGTTGGGCCGTTTCCGCTCGCGTTATCGCGCGTATGCCGATTACGATTCGCTCAAAAAATCCATTCGCCCGGAAATTGTCGCCGACGTTGAAGCGGTGTGGAAACGGATTGAGCAATATATGGGGCCGCTCGCCGAATTTTCGCAGAAAACTTATGATGTTTATTTACGCGCCAACCAAGTCAAAGGCGGCACGGAGAATTATTCGGATGTGGTGGATTTGGTGGTGGGCTGGCGGGAGAAGC
>CAYZFF010000503.1:0-3354 GCA_964477305.1 uncultured Cytophagia bacterium | reverse complement strand
TGCTGCGGCCAACCGGCGTTCAATTCCGGCTATCGCGACGAAGCGTTGTCAGTCGCTGAACATTGTTTGGAAGTTTTTCGCGAGTCGGAAATCATCGTTGCGCCTTCCGGCTCGTGCGTGGCAATGATACGGAATTTTTATCCGCATTTGTTTGTGGGACACCCCAAATTAGAAGAGGCGCAAGCGCTCGGCAAACGTGTTTTTGAATTTTCCGAATTTTTGGTGAAACAACTCGGCGTTATAGATGTCAATGCCACGTTTGCACGCAAAGCGGGATTTCACAATTCCTGCCACAGTTATCGCGAGTTGCGAATCAGCGACGAGCCGCTCAAGTTGCTGCAAAACGTGCGCGGGCTTGAACTCGTCGTGCCGCCGGGCGAGCCGGTGTGTTGCGGCTTCGGTGGGACTTTCTCAATCAAATTTGCAGCCATTTCTCATGCAATGACGCGCAGCCGCTTGGAAATTTTTGAGCAACTCGGCGTTGAGGCGATCATTTCAAATGATCCGGGATGCGTGATGCAAATGCGGCAGGAGGCGAAAATGCGGAAGAGTAAATTGGAAGTGTTGCATTTGGCAGAAGTGCTGGCGTAGCCCAGACGGCCCGTCTGGGCTGCCTTGCAAAAGTCAAGATTCGTATGTGTTTTCAAAAACCCAATCGGGCCGACTGGGTTGCGGAGGGTTTATGGCAACAGGCCGTAATGTTCTCGAATACCAAGAATTCTATCGCCGCTTTTTGCCGCATTGGCAACCGGCCGGCGCAACCATCTTTATCACGTATCGCCTCGCTGATTCTCTTCCCAAACACGTTCTGCAAAAAATCGAAGCCGAGCACCAGCAACAACTGCGTGATGCCAAAGCCGCGAATAAGCTTGACTCGGAAGCACGGTGGCTTTTGAACAAAAAGCGAATCATTGCCATCGACGAGGCACTGGATTATGAGAAAAGCGGACCGCATTGGCTATCCGATCCGCGCATAGCGGACCTCATTGTGAACAATTTGCACCATCATACCGAAAAATTGTATCACTTGTGGGCTTATATTGTGATGTCGAATCACGTGCACGCATCGTTGCAACCATTGGCCGTAACCCAGACCGCCGGTCTGGAAAACGCTGCAAAGAAATCAACAACCCAGTCCGGTGGACTGGGCTACGCGCCGAGCGAATTCGAGCAAGATCGCAGTTTAGCTTACATCTCACTCGCGCGCATTTACCACGCGCTTAAAAGCTATACTTCAAAACAAGCCAACAAGATTCTCGAACGCAGCGGCGCGTTCTGGCAAATCGAATCTTATGATCATTGGATTCGCGATGAGCAAGAATTCTGGCGTGTTATCGAGTATATTGAAAATAATCCAGTGAAAATTGGTTTGTGCAAAGAACCAAACGACTGGCGTTGGTCGTCCGCGTATAAAAGAAAAGAGCTTGGTGTGGATTACCAAGCTCCGTTGCCGTAACGGCCCGTCCGGGCGGTGTTGTGTAATGTAAGACGCGTGCTTATTTTTATAAACCCAGTCGGGCCGACTGGGCTACGCTCACGCCGCCAACCTTTCCAGCGTCTTCACCAACAACCGATAATAACTCCCTACCGAACTGATTTTTACGCGCTCACTCGGCGAATGGGGAAACTCGATTTGTGGGCCCATCGACACCATGTCCATGCCGGGATACTTTTCGCCGATAATGCCGCATTCCAAACCGGCGTGAATCGCTTTGACGGAAGGCTCAAAGCCGAAAAGTTCTTGATGAACTTTTTTGCTCGCCTTCAAAACTTCGGAGTCGAGATTAGGTTTCCAGCCGGGGTAGCCGTCGCCCTCCTGCACTTTCGCACCGGCAAACTCAGCTATCGCGCGAATGCGATCGCGTGTGGCTTGCAAAGCTGCCGCCACCGAACTGCGCGTGCTGCAATGGATCGTAAGTTTATTTTTGCTGCTACTCACGACAGCCAAATTAGTGCTCGTCTCCACAAGGCCGGGAATATCGTTGCTCATACTCATTACGCCGTGCGGCAACGCGTGCAAAAGCGAAAGCGCTTTATTCGTGCTCTTGCCGTCCCACATGCGCTTGGCCTTCGTCGGCGCCACCGTTAACTGAATAATCGGCTCAACAGTTTTGTACTCTGCCTGAATGTCGGTCACCTGCTTGGTCAAAGCTTCAGTAAATTTCTTCTGCTGCTTTTTGGGCAACAAGACGGTGGCAAAAGCTTCGCGCGGGATTGCGTTGTGCTTATTACCGCCCGAAATAATGGCGAGGCGAAATTTGAAATCGCCCGTAATCATAATCCGGTACAGCGCGCGAACCAATAACTTGGTGGCGTTGCCGCGCTGCAAATGAATATCGACTCCGGAATGCCCGCCGTGCAAGCCCGTGAGTTTCACATCTACAGCAGCTAACTCTTTTGGCGGTTTGGTTGAATTGAGCGCAAGGGTGATATCCGTTCCGGCGCCGCCTGCACAGCCAACATACAATGCGCCTTCTTCTTCGGTGTCCAAATTGATTAATCGTTTCGCCGTCAGCATATCTTTTGCCAGGTCCGTCGCGCCATTCAACCCGGTTTCTTCATCAATGGTAAAAAGCAATTCGAGCGGGCCGTGCGTGAGATCTTTGGCTTCCAGCAACGCCAGCGCAGAGGCCACGCCGATGCCGTTGTCCGAGCCAAGCGTCGTGCCGGTCGCTTTCACATAATCGCCGTCGCGCTGCGGAATGATCGGATCCTTGTCGAAATCATGCTGCACATCGGTGTTTTTATCATTCACCATATCCAAATGACTCTGCAACACCACCGCCGGCGCGGCTTCGCGGCCGGCAGTAGCCGGTTTGCGCACGACGACATTTCCAACTTTGTCTTGTTGGTAGCTCAAGCCGTGTTTCTGCGCCACCCCAATCACATACTCCCGCATCTTCTGCTCATTTTTTGAGCCACGCGGGATTTTTAAAATTTCGTCAAAATGCTTCCACAATTCTTGCGGTTGTAATTCAGCAACAAATGACATTTTCCTGCCTCCTTAACGTTTGCAATTTTTTGATCAGCTCTTACTCGTCCTCTTTCTCCTGCTCTCACTCGCTTTTAATCAATTTTAAAACGAGTAAGAGTACGAGTATAAGTAAGAGTAGGAGTGGTTAGGATAAGTTATGCCGGTGCGGGTTTGGGCAGCCGCCGATACTTGACGAGCTGCACGACATTGCCCTTGCGATTGAAATGCACTTCATCCATCAACCGATGAATCATATAAATGCCCCGGCCGCGGGGTTTGTACAAATTTTCCGGCGCGGTGGGATTAGGCAATTTTTCGTGATTAAATCCCTTGCCTTGATCCGTAATTTTGATTTCAGCTTTGTCTTCAAGAAATTTCGC
>CAYZFF010000502.1:0-3360 GCA_964477305.1 uncultured Cytophagia bacterium | reverse complement strand
AAAACTGCTTGATTTTCGGCGCGGAGAAATTATATTGAAAGGCAGAATAATGCCTCGGCAGGATGTTAAAATTATTTTGCCGAATAATCATTCTGCCTTGGGTTTTAGCTTATGGAAATCACACGAAAAAAAATGCGCGCCGATGCGGTAGCAATTTTTCAGGCCGGTTTGCGTGCTGTTGAGCCCGGGGCGGCGGTGCGGCGACACGTGCAGCGCGAGGGGAATTTTTTACTTGTTGCCGAGCGGCGCTATGATTTGCGCGCGTTCAAAAATATTTTTGTCGTTGGGGCGGGCAAAGCGGCATGCCCGATGGCGGCAGGGCTTGAAGAAATTTTAGCAGAACGTTTGACCGGCGGCCACGTGAATGTGAAATACGGCCATCTGGCGCCGTTAGAAAAAATTCACCTTCAGGAAGCCGGCCATCCGGTTCCCGACGAAGCCGGCGTGCGAGGGGTTGAAAAAATTCTCACGCTGCTCCAACAAGCGAATGAAAATGATCTGGTGATTGGTGTGATTTCCGGCGGCGGGTCAGCGTTAATGCCGCTGCCGGCTGCTGGCATCAGTTTGGCAGATAAGCAGGCCGCTACAAAATTGCTGCTGGCCTGCGGCGCGACGATCAACGAGTTGAATGCAGTGCGCAAACATATCTCGCAGGTGAAGGGCGGACAATTGGCGCGCGCGGTTTATCCGGCGACGCTGATCACCCTGCTGCTTTCGGATGTGATTGGCGATCCGCTGGATGTCATCGCTTCCGGGCCGACCGCGCCGGATGCCAGCACATTTAAAGAAGTGCAACTTATTTTTGAAAAATATAATATTCTGGCGGCGCTGCCGGCCTCGATTAAAAAACACATCGCCAACGGCCTCGCCGGCGCCGTGCCGGAGACGCCGAAAATCGCTGATCCGATTTTTAATAAAACGCAAAATTTGATCGTCGCTTCGAATCGTCAGGCGATTGCGGCGGCAAAAACCGAAGCGCAACAGCGCGGTTATCAAACTTTAATTCTTTCAACGCTGATTGAGGGTGAAACTCGCGAGATCGCGCGGATGCATGCGGCCATTGCCAAAGAAATTCATCTTTCCGGAAATCCGCTCTCCCCTCCTGCCTGTGTCATTTCCGGTGGTGAAACGACCGTTACTTTACGCGGCACTGGACTCGGCGGGCGGAATCAAGAATTTGTGCTCGCCGCCGCGCCGGAGATTTCGGGATGGGCAGACACAGTTATTTTAAGCGCAGGAACGGACGGCACCGACGGCCCCACAGAAGCGGCAGGCGCGATTGGTGACCACCAAACGGTGGCGCGCGCGGCGGTGTTGGGGATGAATCCGCAGACCTTTCTTTCTGAAAACGATTCTTACCATTTTTTTGAAAAACTTGGTGATTTGATGATCACCGGTCCAACGAATACCAACGTCATGGATTTGCGAATTATGCTGGCAGGTTCGCCGTAACACCCCAATATTTTAAATGTCGCGTATCCTTTGAGGGCAGGTAACAACTGTTATGCCGAAAAATCGTAAACGCAATAAAATTTTTAATATTACTTTTTTTTAACCTTTTCATAAAAAATTTTTGTATATTAAGAGATTATCATGACGCGAAAAAAGCCCTTGCTATTCTTATATAGATTTTTATAAATTTAAAGACATACTCACGAGTTGTGGATTACCCATAACAGAAAAGGAGGCGTATGGAGATTCATCATCGACATCTCGGTAACCTCGCATATAGCGAAGATGATGTTATCACCTTTCCGCTAGGTTTGCTAGGATTTCTGAAGTTTAAACGCTATTTGCTGCTGCAAAAGGATCCCGCTTCGCCATTCGTCTGGATGGTGAGCGTGGATAACCCCGACCTGACTTTCCCCCTGCTTGATCCCAAACGTTTCTGCACGGACTATTCCCCCAACATCACGCGCCGGGATTTAAGCGAAATCTCAGCAGAAAATCCGCAAAGCTTGCAGATGTATTCTATAATAACAGTACAACAAGATGCTCATTCAGCGACTGCAAATTTGAGTGGGCCTATTTTAATCAACCGAGAACAAAAAATCGGTAAACAATTGGTGCTCCTTGACGATCGCTACTCAACCAAGCACCGTATTCTCAACACCTAGACGTGCACTCATGAGGAAGGAGATCTTATGCTGGTCCTGACAAGGAGGTTAGGTGAAACGATTGTCATCGGAGACGACATCGTCATCAAGATTGTCGATATCCACGGCAAGCAAATTCGCGTTGGCATCGAAGCACCTACCGAAGTCAGCGTTTATCGCGGCGAGATTTACGACCGCATTATGTTGGAAAACAAAGCCGCAGCCCAGGCGAGCAACAATCACGAAGCGCTCACCGAGCTGAAGACTTTGTTAGTGAGCGACGAGAAAGGAAATTCGCGCTAACCGTGACTGGTTACTTCTTTGCTACGAATTAGACTTTCTTGACGGAACCCGCGTTGCCGGTTCTTGGGTCACCCCGACTTGAGCGGCGGCATCCGGAGGGAGAATTTGTAAAAAGTTTCGCAGTTCAGCGCAGCAGTAACAGGCGAAGATTTTACAACCGGGCCTGCGGTTGTGGTTCAGAGATTTCTGGATCACGATCGCAGGCCTGACTATTTTTAGCCCCGCCACTGGTATAAAAATCCCCTTGTTTTTTCAAGCAAAGATTTTATCCTTTAAACAAAGGACTTGTGATTGGATAAAACTGCATGATTGGCCAAACCCTCTCGCATTATAAAATTCTCGAAAAAATCGGCGGCGGTGGCATGGGCGTGGTTTATAAAGCCCAAGATTTCAAACTCGAGCGTTTTGTCGCGCTTAAATTTTTGCCGCCGCATTTGAGCGCTGATACAGAGGAGAAGAAGCGTTTCATTCACGAAGCGCAAGCTGCTTCGGCGCTGGATCATCCGAACATCTGCACGATTTATGAAATCGACGAGGCGGCGGACGGGCAGATGTTCATTGCGATGGCGTATTATGACGGCGAAACGCTAAAAAAGAAAATCGCCGGCAAGCAGTTATCAGTCAACAGTGTTATTGAGCTTGCCATTCAAATCGCACTGGGCCTGGCAAAGGCACACGAGCACGGCATCGTGCATCGCGATCTCAAGCCGGAGAACGTAATCATCACCAAAGAGGGCGTCGCCAAGATCGTTGATTTCGGCTTGGCGAAATTAAGCGGACACTCGCGGCTTACCAAAGAAGGCACGACCAAGGGCACGGCCGCTTACATGTCGCCCGAGCAAGCGCGCGGCGAAGACACCGATCATCGCACCGACCTCTGGTCGCTGGGCGTAGTGATCTATGAAATGCTCACCGGCCATTTGCCTTTCAAAGGCGAGAAAGAGCCGGCCGTCGTTTATGC
>CAYZFF010000501.1:0-3363 GCA_964477305.1 uncultured Cytophagia bacterium | reverse complement strand
AAGTCGAAGTAAGGTGAAAAGAGTATAAAATTCACTTAACCACACAGGAAATCATTTTTTCCGTAGATGGTACCGAAATGGGTCAGGCGGGTCTTAACCAAGCTTCCTTTCCCCGCAAAGGTTAGGAGTTTTATTATTTGATAATCGATAAATTTGCGCTGAGGTTATTTTTAACCTCACGTTAGTATTATTCTTGCCAAAATCGCAATCTCCTCACTAAAATCCTCTTGCGCATCTCGCGGAAAGTTTTATTTTGCATAGTGGCTGGATTACAACGAATATTTAACCTCTTCATAATTACTGCAACTACGGAAGGAGAAAGTGGATGAGCCAATTCACTGCTGCGCTGAAGTCTTCAATCGGCAGCAAAGTCGTGATGGCGTTGACGGGACTCGGTCTCGTGCTCTTCGTCATCATTCACATGGCCGGCAACCTGCAAATGTTTGTCGGCCAGGACGCCATGAATGCTTATGGCGTCACATTACGCAAGATGCCGTTGCTCCTGTGGATCGCGCGCCTCGGATTGCTCGGCCTGGCGGTTTTTCATGTCATCATTTCCATTCGCCTCAAGCTGGCGAATCGCGCGGCGCGGCCCACGCGTTACACGCATGAGAAAACGGTGCAAGCTTCACGTTCCTCACGCACGATGATTATCAGCGGCCTCATTATTCTCACCTTTTTGATTTATCATTTGCTGCATTTCACCCTCGGCGTTACTGATCCCCAAAATTTTGCTTTGCATGATCCGCAGGGCCGTCACGATGTTTATAACATGGTCATCGCCGGTTTTAAAAATCCGTTGATCTCCGGCGGCTACATTCTCGCGATGGTGCTGCTCTTCTCGCATTTGGGCCACGGCGCGTCGAGTTGGATGCAATCGCTCGGTTGGAATCACCCCAAATATAATGGTTTGATTCAAAAAATCGGCCCGGTGCTTTCATGGATCGTCTGCTTGGGATTTGTAGCGATTCCAATTGCGGTACTGCTTGGCATTCTCAAACCGGTAGGAGGAATGTAAAATGAAACTCGATGCCAAAACTCCTTCGGGACCTTTGGAAAAGAAATGGGAAAACCATAAATTCGAATCGAAGCTGGTGAATCCGGCCAATAAGCGAAAATTTGAAGTGATCATGGTCGGCACTGGACTCGCGGGCGGTTCAGCCGCGGCTTCGCTGGCGGAACTCGGATACAAAGTCAAAGCGTTTTGTTTTCAAGACAGCCCACGGCGCGCACACAGCATTGCGGCGCAGGGCGGCATCAACGCCGCGAAGAATTATCAAAACGACGGCGACAGTGTGTATCGCTTGTTTTATGACACCATCAAAGGCGGCGATTTCCGCAGCCGCGAAGCGAACGTGTATCGCCTCGCCGAAGTGAGCGCGAACATCATCGACCAATGCGTCGCGATGGGCGTGCCCTTCGCACGCGAATATGGCGGCCAGCTTGCGAATCGCTCGTTCGGCGGCGCGCAGGTTTCGCGCACGTTTTACGCGCGCGGGCAAACGGGCCAGCAACTTTTGCTCGGTTGCTATGCCGGCCTTTCGCGGCAAATCGGCTTGGGCAATGTAGAAATGATTCCCCGCACCGAGATGCTTGATCTCGTGGTGATCGACGGTGTTGCGCGCGGCATCATCACGCGCAGTTTGGTGACGGGCAAAATCGAAGCGCATGTCGCCGATGCGGTTGTGCTCGCCACCGGCGGATACAGTAACGTGTTCTTTCTCTCCACCAACGCGATGGGCTGCAACACCACGGCGATTTGGCGCGCGCACAAACGCGGCGCGGCTTTCGCGAATCCGTGTTACACGCAGATTCATCCGACCTGCATTCCGGTGAGCGGCGATTATCAATCCAAGCTCACACTGATGTCGGAATCGCTGCGCAACGACGGCCGCATTTGGGCGCCTAAGAAAAAAGGCGATGCGCGCGCGCCGCAGGACATTCCCGAAGACGAGCGCGATTATTATCTCGAACGCAAATATCCGAGCTTCGGCAATCTCGCGCCGCGCGATATTTCTTCGCGCGCTGCAAAGGAAGCTTGCGACGACGGCCGCGGCGTGGGCGAAAGCAAGCGCGGCGTGTATCTCGATTTTGCCGACGCGATCAAACGTCTCGGCGAGAACGTGATTCGCGAGCGTTACGGCAATCTCTTTGACATGTATCACGAGATCACCGGCGAGAATCCGTATAAAGCGCCGATGCGCATCTACCCGGCCGTGCATTATACGATGGGCGGTTTGTGGGTCGATTATAATTTGATGAGCAACATTCCCGGCTTGTTCGTCATCGGCGAAGCGAACTTCTCCGATCACGGCGCGAATCGTCTCGGCGCGAGCGCGTTGATGCAAGGCTTGGCCGACGGTTATTTTGTTTTGCCCTACACGATTGGCCATTACTTCGCCAGCGCGAAACCAAAGAAGCTCGGCACCGACCGCGCCGAGTTCAAACAAGCGGAGCAGGACGTGACCGCGCGCATCAAAAAATTGCTCGACATCAAAGGCAAGCGCACGGTGGATTCATTCCATCGCGAGTTGGGTTTGAAAATGTGGGAACGCTGCGGCATGGCGCGCAACGAAGCGGGTCTGAAAAAAAATCTGCAAGAGATTCCCGCGCTGTATGATGAGTATTGGAAGAACGTTGCGGTGCTCGGCAACAACGAAGAGTTCAATGTGTCGCTCGAAAAAGCATTGCGCGTGGCGGACTTCTTTGAACTGGCCGAGTTGATGTGTCACGACGCGCTCGAGCGCAACGAATCGTGCGGCGGCCATTTCCGTGAGGAGTATCAAACCAGCGAAGGCGAAGCCCAGCGCGACGACAAACATTACTGCCACGTGAGCGCGTGGGAATATCAAGGCGAGGGCAAGAAGCCCGTAATGCACAAAGAAGCGTTGAACTTTGAATTTGTCCATTTGGCGGAGAGGAGTTATAAATAATGAAGGTGACATTGCACGTTTGGCGACAGCCGAATGCTCAGACCAAAGGCAAGATGGTGACGTATGAATCGCCGCAGATTACCGGCGACATGTCATTTCTCGAAATGTTAGATGTGCTCAATGAATCGCTGACGCTGAAAGGCGAAGATCCGATTGCGTTCGATCACGATTGCCGCGAGGGCATTTGCGGCACGTGCTCGTTGATGATCAACGGCATCGCGCACGGCCCGGAGAAGGCGGTCACGACGTGCCAGCTTTACATGCGCAGTTTCAAAGACGGCGATCACATTTATGTCGAGCCGTGGCGCGCGAAAGCGTTTCCGATCATCAAAGATTTGGTGGTGGATCGCGGTGCGTTCGATCGCATCATGGCCGCGGGCGGTTTCATCTCGGTCAATGCCGGCGGCGCGCCGGATGCGAACGCGATTCC
>CAYZFF010000500.1:0-3379 GCA_964477305.1 uncultured Cytophagia bacterium | reverse complement strand
GGCGCATCCATACAGGTTGGCAGCATGTAATTCGTCAAACGATCATTCGCCATCTTGCCGTTTTTCATGATCACTTCTTCCATCATGCCGTAGCCGAGCGCTTGCAGCGTGCCGCCCTCGATTTGGCCTTTCGTCAACACCGGATTGATGGCTTTGCCGACATCTGCTGCGGCCACGACTTTTTTGACAAAAATTTCAAACGTTGTGGTATCGACTTCAACTTCGACAACATCACAGCCCCAGCCGTAAACTGGATACGCGTCGCCGACATAATGTTTATCATCCCATTGATGTCCCGGCGGGCTTTCGTAGCGGCGAAAAACTTGCAACGCGCCTTTTTCTCGTGTATACATTTGCGCGGCTTTGGCGAAAGACATCACGCGTTGATCACCGGCAAAAAATTCTTGGCGGCGTAGTTCAATCGACTGTTGGCGCAATTGCGTCGCAACAAATTCTTCCAACTGCTTGCGTAAATCTTGCGCGGCCTGTTGAATCACGCGACCGACCACCATACATGTGCGCGAGGCCACCGTCGGGCCGCTGTCCGGAACTTTCGCGGTGTTGATTTCTTCCATTTCAACATCTTCTAAACTCAAACCAAGCTCTTCGGCGACGATTTGCGGAAAGATGGTGTTCGTGCCCTGCCCGATTTCTGTAGAGCCGGTCAAAATGCGTACGCGGCCATTGGGTAACAATTCAACGCCCGCCATTGCCTTCATGATGATTTCGCCGCTGCCGGTAAAGCCCGCGCCGTGGAAGAAGAATGAAAGGCCGATGCCGCGTTTTTTGTCCGAGGTCTTTGGTCCGAGGTCCGAGGTCGATTGTTGGTTATTACTTTCATGTTTGGCGAGAAAGTTGGAAGCTTCGATAGCGGCTTGCAAAACTTCTTCGGAGCCGACGCTGTATTTGAGCGTTTGTCCGGTGATCGTCGTATCGCCCAACTTCAGCATGTTGCGCTGGCGCAATTCGAGCGAGTTCATACCGATGGTTTTGGCGATTTTCTCCATTTGCATTTCGTGCGCAAAGCAAACCTGCGGCGCGCCGAAGCCGCGAAACGCGCCATTCGGCGGCGTGTTGGTGGCGACACTGCGCGCGCGAATTTTCACATTGGGACAATTGTAGGGCCCGAGGGCGTGAATCGAGGCGCGCGAAACCACAACGGGACTCAACGTGCAATACGCGCCGCCATCCATCACAATATCAATTTCCGCGGCGACGAGTTTGCCGTCTTTGGTGACACCGGTTTTGTGATGAATCACGGCCGGATGGCGTTTGGTGGTGGCGGCCATGTCTTCACCGCGCGAATAAATCATTTTCACCGGGCGACCGGCTTTGCGCGCGAGAATCGCGGCGTGGCCGGCAATTATGCTGGGATACTCTTCTTTGCCGCCAAAGCCACCGCCAGTGGTGGATTGAATGACGCGCACTTTTTCATCGGGCAGAGCGAACGCGGCTTTCAACGCTTTGTGAACATAATACGGGCATTGAATCGAGCCGATCAATTTGATGCCGCCGTCGTCTTCAGGAATCGCAATGACGCCCTGCGTTTCAATGTAAATATGTTCCTGATGGCCGGTGCGATAAGTTTCTTCAATCACAAAATCCGCCGCCGCAAAACCTTGCGCGAGATCGCCACGCGAAATCAGAATGTCTTTAAAGATATTGTTCTCGGCATAGATCGTTTGTTTGCAGGCCAGGGCTTCTTCAACCGTCAACACCGCCGGTAATTCATCATAAAAAATTTGAATATGCTCGGCGGCTTCTTCCAGCAGTTCGCGATCTGCCGCCGCGAGCAGCAAAATCGGCTCTTGTTGATGGCGGACTTGCGATTCAACTAAAAGCGGTTGGTCGTATTCAATGAGGGCAACGACGTTTTTGCCGGGAATATCGCGATAATCGGCAACCGTGATACGCGTCCAATCAAATGCCGGATCGAATTTGATTTCACGAATGCTGCCGTGCGGGATGGTGCTGCGGATAGTTTTGCCATACAAACCCGATTTTCCATTCGCGCTTTCAAAAGGCTGTGCGGGGGAAAATGGCAGATCGTCAACATAGGAAGCGCCGCCGGTGACTTTTTTCCGGCCTTCGCGGCGGAGAATGTTTTGCCCAACGATCATATACGAATAGCCTCTCAGCTAAATCATTCGCTGCAAAAAATGACGGCTGGCGAAAAGGATTTTGATTCGCCTGTTTGAAAACACTCGGGATATTGGCTGGTTGGCGAAATATACTAAAGAAAACTTGGAAAGTCAATCGGTTTTGCGGGGTCAGCAGCAGTCGGGCCAACTGACGGCGACTAACCGAGAGTCATTCAAAAGATCAGTTGCATCTCTACCATTTCCTGCTATATTGAATGCTCACAAACAAAATGGATTGCTCATCATGAAAACCTACTCTCTCAGTAAATCGGGTTCGCGGGCATTGCTCATTGATCTCGACAATTGCCCGAAACAAATCGAGTTGATTCACGAAGCGCTGGCCGGCATAACACGGGCGGTGGCTTGTTACGGCAGCGTGGAGCCTAAAGTGCAAGTCGGGCTGGTGCCATTGCTGGCCGCGGCGATCAACGCCGGCAAATTAGAAATTATCGGCATGGAGAAATCGGGGAAGAATGCAGCAGATTTCGGGCTGGCGTTTTGGGCAGGAAAATTAACCGCGGAATTGCCGCCGGAAACGGAGTTTTTGATTTTGTCGCAAGATGGAGATTTGGATCATGTGGTGAATCTCTTGCGGAGTTTGGGCCGCAAGGTGGAACGTATCGACGGCAAAAGTTCAAAACTCGAGCTTGCCGACAGAAAGCCGGCTGCGGCCTCACGCCAACAAACCGTCTCCACTGCCGAGAAACGGAGCTCCGGAGAATTCGCAGAGGATTATTATCGCCAACAATTACAAACCGGCAAGCCGCGACCGACAAAGAAAACAAAACTGTTGAACAGCATCAAAACCAAATTTAAAAAGCGCAAAGAGATCAAGCCGGAAGAAGTCGTGCAGGCTTTGCTGGATCGCGGCATCATCGCGATCGACGAAAAAGGGCGGGTGACTTATCCCGGATTGGCTGCAGCGCTGCAATTATCAGCAGCGGCTAATGCTGGGGTGCTTCCATTTTGATGATCCATTACATAGAATTCATAACCCGGACAAGCCGGAACCCCAAAAGCAAAATCGCATGCAAAGACGCAGAGTTACCGCAAAGGCTTTTTGCTTTTCTTTGCGCAGTCTTAGCGGCTGCGCGTCTTTGCGTAAATGCTTTTAAATAAAAATCTAAGAAGTTGGAGACTTTTAAAAGTTTCACAAAATCCTTATGCATAAAGAGCCAAATACAACTTCTGCAAAAAATCTTTGCTTTTGTTGCACAGATTTCACTCTTTAGAGACTA
>CAYZFF010000499.1:0-3386 GCA_964477305.1 uncultured Cytophagia bacterium | reverse complement strand
GAAAAAATCATCGTTTTTGACGGCGCAACCGGCACGAATTTTCAATTGATGAATCTCACCGCCGATGATTTTGGCGGCGAGGCGCTCAACGGCTGCAACGAGCATCTGGTTTTTACGCGACCCGATGCGGTCGAGCGTTTGCACGCGAATTTTTTTGCAACCGGCTGTGATGTGGTGGAAACCAACACGTTTGGCTCGACGCCGTTGGTGTTGGGTGAATACGATCTTGCCGATCAGGCGTATGAACACAATCGCCGCGCCGCGGAAATTGCGAAAAAAGTCACGCAACAATTTTCCACGCCGACCCACCCGCGCTTCGTCGCCGGCTCGATGGGGCCGACCACGAAACTGCCGAGTCTCGGCCACATTTCGTATGAAAATATGAAAGCGGCGTTCGCCGTGCAAGCCGCGGGTCTCGTCGAAGGCGGCGCGGATTTACTCTGCGTTGAAACCTGCCAGGATTTGTTGCAAACCAAAGCCGCGCTCGCCGCGGTTTTTGAATATTTTGCGCAGAAAAAAATGCGGGTGCCGGTAATCGCCAGCGTCACCGTTGAAACGATGGGCACGATGTTGCTCGGCAGCGATATCGGCGCGGCGCTCGCGGCGTTGGAGCCATTTCCGCTGACGGCCATCGGCATGAACTGCGCGACCGGCCCGAAAGAAATGTCCGAAAATATTCGCTATCTCGCGACAAACAGTCCATTCCCGATTTTTTGCATGCCCAATGCCGGCCTGCCCGAAAATGTCGGCGGCCACGCGCATTATAAATTGTCGCCGGAAGAGCTGAGTCAATTCCTTGCGCATTTCGTGAAAGATCTTGGCGTGCAAATCGTCGGCGGTTGTTGCGGCACGCGACCGGAGCATATCCAACGCCTCGTCGAGTCAGTTGGACAGCTTGCGCCGAAAGCGCGGCAAATTGATTTCGTGCCGTCTGCCGCGAGTCTTTACAACAGCGCGCCGTTGCATCTCGATCCGCCGCCGTTGCTCATCGGCGAGCGCCTCAATGCCAACGGCTCCAAACAATTTCGCGAACTGCTACTGAAGCAGGATTGGGATGCGATGGTGTCGATGGCAAAAGAGCAGGTTCGCGAAGGCGCGCATATGCTCGATGTGTGCTCGGCGTATGTCGGGCGCGACGAGATCGCGGATATGAATCCGCTTATCGAGCGTTTGAACACGCAAATTTCCGTACCGCTGGTGATCGACTCGACCGAGTGGCAGGTGATCGACGCCGCGTTGCAGCGTATCGCCGGCCGCGCCGTGGTCAACTCCATCAATCTCGAAGACGGCGAAGAGCGGACGGCGAAAGTTTTGCCGTTGTGCAAAAAGTACGGCGCCGCGACGATTGCGCTGACCATCGATGAGCAGGGCATGGCGAAAACCGCGGAGAAGAAATTTGCGATTGCCAAACGTATTCATGATCTCGCGGTTGACAAATACGGCATGCGTTCACAGGATTTGATTTTTGATTGCTTGACGTTCACACTGGGCAGTGGCGATGAAGAATTTCGGCGCAGCGGCATCGAAACGATTGAAGCGATTCGCCGCCTCAAAAAAGATTTGCCGGGTTGCTACACGATTCTCGGCGTGAGCAACGTGTCGTTCGGCCTTTCACCGCATTCGCGACACGCGCTCAATTCGGTTTTTCTTTATTACGCGGTCGAAGCCGGTCTGGATATGGCGATTGTGCATGCGTCGAAAATCATGCCGCTGCACAAAATTGCCGATGAAGAGCGCGAATTGCATCGCCGTCTCATTTTTGATGAACGCAAATTCGACGCGAACGGCACGTGTGTTTCCGATCCGTTGCAAGAGATACTGGCGTTTTATGCCGGCAAATCAACGCAAAAGAAAGAAGTCGTCGCCATGCCAACGGCGGTGGAAGATCGGCTCAAACGCCGCATCGTCGATGGCGAGAAATTGGGACTCGAGACTGACCTCAATGAAGCGTTGGCAAAATATCCGGCGCTTGACATTATAAATAATGTCCTACTTGACGGCATGAAAACCGTCGGCGAGCTGTTTGGCTCCGGACAAATGCAATTGCCGTTTGTGTTGCAATCCGCCGAGACGATGAAAGCCGCGGTGAAATTTCTTGAGCCGCACATGGAACGCGTCGAAGGCATGAGCAAAGGTGTGATGGTGCTCGCGACGGTGAAAGGCGACGTGCATGACATCGGCAAAAATCTCGTCGATATCATTCTCACCAACAACGGCTACAAAGTCGTCAATCTCGGCATCAAAGTGCCGATCGAGCAAATGCTGCAAGCCGTCGAGGCGAACAAAGCCGATGCAATCGGCATGAGCGGCCTGTTAGTAAAATCAACATTGATTATGAAAGAAAACCTCGAGGTGATGAACGAGCGCGCGATCACGCTTCCCGTCGTGTTAGGTGGCGCGGCACTGACGCGACGCTACGTTGAAGATAATTTGCGCGCCGTTTATCAAGGTCCGTTGTCGTATGCGAATGATGCGTTTGACGGTTTGCATTTCATGGAAGAAATTTGCAATAAAGAGAAGCATGGGAGAACGGGAGAAAGTGAGAGTGGGAGAAAACATGAAGTGGCGAAGCGGAGACCGAGCGAGAGGGAAAAGGTGACGGCAACGCGCAAACCGGAATGGCAGCCGATTGAGATTCCAACCCCGCCGTTTCTCGGCGCGCAGATCGCGCGCGATATTCCATTGGCGACGGTGTTTGATTACATCAATCCGATCGCGCTGTTTCGCGGGCAGTGGCAGGTGCGCCGTGGCAAGATGAAAATAGCGGATTACAATCAGATGGTGGAGGAGAAGTTCGTGCCGATTTTCAACGAGTTGAAACAGCGCTGTATAAATGAAAAGCTTTTGCTGCCGGAAGTTGCGTATGGTTATTTTCCGTGCAACAGTGACGGCGACAACGTGATCATTTATGATCAACATAGCCAACGCGAAATCGAGCGGTTTCGTTTTCCGCGCCAGCCCGATGGAAACCTGCATTGCATCGCTGATTTCTTTGCACCAGTGAGTAGCGGCAAAAAAGATGTGATCGGCATGATGGTCGTCACCGTTGGCCATCACGCTTCGGAGATTTCTAAAAAACTGTTTGAAAGCGACAAGTATGCGGATTATCTTTATTTCCACGGCCTGAGTGTCGAAACTGCTGAAGCGCTGGCGGAATATTGGCACAAAAAAATGCGCGCCGATCTCGGTATCGCTGGCGACGACAGCAAGGAAATCAGCCGCTTGTTTCAGCAGGGCTATCGCGGCTCGCGCTATTCGTTCGGTTATCCCGCATGCCCGAATTTGGAAGACCAAACGCAGCTTTTCCGTTTGCTCGATCCGGCGCGAATCAACATCTCGCTCACCGAAGAATTTCAAATCGTGCCGGAGCAATCGACCTCGGCGAT
>CAYZFF010000498.1:0-3388 GCA_964477305.1 uncultured Cytophagia bacterium | reverse complement strand
TGCTCACCGGCCATTTGCCTTTCAAAGGCGAGAAAGAGCCGGCCGTCGTTTATGCAATTCTTACCAAAGAACCGAAGCCGGTGAGCGAATGGCGCGAGGAAACTCCGGTTGCGTTGGAACAGCTAAGCAATCACGCCATGGCCAAAGATGCCGATGAGCGTTATCAGCGGGCGGAGGAAATGCTGGGGGAGCTTAAAATCCTCAAACAGCAACTTGAGCGTGGTCACGTCGAAAAACGCTCGACCACTTCGTTGCGCGCGCTGAAAAGAAAACGCGCCTATCTTTACCGCGGCGTCGCCGGGCTTCTCATTTTGCTATCAGCGATTGGCTTCTACGTCTTCATGCCGCAACGCCATGCGATTGACTCCGTTGCCGTCCTCCCTTTTGTCAATGCCGGCGCTGATCCTGAAACTGAATATCTTGCCGACGGCATCAGCGAAAGCCTGATTCGCAGCCTCTCACGATTGCCCCGTCTCAAAGTGATGTCGTTCAATACGGTTTCACGCTACAAGGGAAAAGAAAAAAATGTGCAAGAGCTTGGGCGGGAGCTTGAGGTGCAGGCCGTGCTGGTCGGACGCGTCACGCAGCGCGGCGAAACGCTTTCCATCAGCACCGAGTTGGTGGACGTGCAAGACAATCGCCATCTTTGGGGCGAGCAATATCAACGCAAACTGAATGATCTTTTGACGGTGCAGGATGAGATTACAGAAACCATCTCAAAACAATTGCGGCTCGAATTGACCGACGCAGAAAAGCAGCATGCGGCCAAACGCTACACGCAAAATTTCGAGGCCCATCAGTTTTATCTCAAAGGCCGGTTTCATGTCGCAAAGTATACGAAAGAAGGGATCGAAAAAGGCATCGCATATTTTCAACAGGCCATCTTAAAAGATCCGAATTACGCCCTGGCTTATGACGGTTTAGCCTATAGTTACCTTGTCGCGTTTGAGTGGTTGTTCTCTCCGCGTGAAGCTCTGCCTCGGGCCAAGGAGGCCGCCTTGAAAGCCTTGGCATTGGAAGAAGCGCTGGCAGAAGCGCATGCTTCGCTTGGCGCCGTTTATTTTTATTACGAGTGGGATTGGCCGGCGGCAGAACGGGAATTTAAGCGTGCCATGGCGCTGAATCCGAATTATGCCACAACTTACCAACATTACGGCCCGTATTTGGTGGCGCGCGGACGAGTTGAAGAAGCCCTGACGGTGATGAAACGCGGGCATGAGATTGAGCCACTCTCTGTCGAGATCAATACGTACTTGGGATGGATTTACAGTTTGGCGGGCGAAAAGGATCTTGCGCTGACGCAACTTAACAGCGCGCTCGAGATGGATCCCGGTTTTTGGTTTGCTCGGTTGCTACTGGCCGGAGTTTATGAGAGAAAGGGCCAAGTTATCGAAGCCTGCGCGGAGTACGAGAAGGCCAGCGCACTTGCAGGCGAATTTTCAGAAGCCCTGGCGAGTCTCGGCCATTGTTATGCGCGGCAAGGCAAGATTGACGAGGCCCGGAGAATCCTGCTGGAATTAAAACAGCGCGCCGCGAGAGGTTACGTTCCGCCCTACTTCTTTTTCATGATTCATTTTGCGCTGGGTGAAAAAGACGAGGCGTTGCCCTGGTTTGAAGCAGCCTTTGAGCAGCGCTGCGTTTATCTTTTGTGGGACAAAATTTTCTCTTATGCCGACTATCAACGCCAGGATCCACGGTTGACGGCGATATTGGATAAAGTTGGAGTGAAAAATTAGCATGAACAACAACGACACCCAGAATCTCCATCAACAACTTGACGATTATGAAAAGCTCCTCAACGTGTTACAGAGTCTCGGCTCCTCGCTCGAAGTTGAAACCATCTTGCGCCAGATCATCGAGGCGGCGTTGAGCTTGTGCAATGCGCAGCAGGGCGCGATCATGCTTTTCGATCCCGCTAGCCAGGAGATGGCCAAGACGCTTATTCGGCAAAATCAAGCCGAGGGAGAATTGCTCGATCACTATCTCAACACGATATTGTCGGGATGGACGCTCGATCACAAAACGCCGCAACTAACGCATGATTTATCGGCGACGTTTGGCGTGAAGCAGATCAAAGCGAAATATCAAGCCATCACTTCCGCGATAAGCGTTCCACTTGAATGGCGTGGTGAAATCATCGGCGTCATCAATCTGCTTGCGCTCGATACCGATCATAAATTCGGCGAGCGCGAATTGCGGCTCATGAAGATTCTTGCTTCTCAGTGTGCCCAGTTCATTGCCAATGCCAAATTGCACGAAGAAATTTTTGCCGAAGCCAATCGCCTGCGCAAAGAAATTCGCGGCAAATATCAATTTGACGGCATCATCGGCCACAGCCCGAAAATGCAGGCCGTGTTTAATTTGCTCGAACGAATCATCCCGACCGACGGTCGCGTGCTGCTCGAAGGCGAAAGCGGCACGGGCAAAGAACGCATTGCGCGCCTGTTGCATTACAACGGCCCGCGCCAAAATCAATCTTTCGTCGCCGTGGATTGTGGCGCGATTCCCGCCAACCTGCTGGAGAGCGAGTTGTTCGGTTATGTGAAAGGCGCATTCACCGGCGCGACGCTGGATAAGAAAGGCCTGTTTGAAGAAGCCAACGGCGGTACGCTGTTTCTCGATGAGATCGCCAACATGTCGCAAGAAGTGCAGGTTAAATTTTTGCGCGTGATTCAGGAAGGCGAGTTCCGGCCGCTCGGCGCAACCCAGCTACGCAAAGTTGATGTGCGCATTATTTCCGCGGCCAGTGGAAATTTGCGCGCGCAGGTGAGCGAAGGCAAATTCCGGCAGGATTTATTTTATCGCCTCAACGTCGTGAACGTGCAACTGCCGCCGCTGCGCGAGCGCAAGGAAGACATCGTGAGCCTCGCCGCTCATTTTTTGGCGAAGATGATGGAGCGGCATCGCAAATCGCTCAAAGGCTTCGCGGCGGAGGTGATTGCCGATCTCGAAGATTATGCGTGGCCCGGCAACGTGCGCGAATTGGAAAACGTGGTTGAGCGCATGGTCATTCTCGCCGAGCCGAAGGTTGAGTATCTCACGCGCGATTTATTGCCTACCGAAATCCAACTTGCAGCCGTGCTCGATCAAGAATCGAACGCCTCGCCAACCGTTAGCATTCGCAACAAACGCGATGAGCAAGAGAAAAGAATGCTATTGGAAATGCTGAGCAAAAATAATTGGAACCAATCCGCCGCGGCCCGCGATTTGGGGATGCACGAAAAAACCATCCGCTATCGCATGCAAAAATTTGGGATTAAGAAATCGTGATAAATTTTTAAACACGGAGGGCACGGATAAAATACCAAACAAAAATCTGTGACAATCCGCCCAATCCGCATCATTTGCGTTCAAAGCTTTTAATTCTAAGCTTTCGGCAAATTGCCGA
>CAYZFF010000497.1:0-3399 GCA_964477305.1 uncultured Cytophagia bacterium | reverse complement strand
AAAATGAGAAAACTTCAATCTGCAAACAGTCGAAAACAACTGCAACGCGTTCAGCGCCTCTGCGCCGCGCTGCCGGAATCAACCGAAAAACTTTCGCACGGCGAACCGACATTCTTCGTGCGCCAAAAAGTTTTTTGCATGTTTGCCAACAATCATCACGATGATGGCCATATTGCGGTCTGGCTGCCCGCGCCGATTGGCCTCCAGGAAATGTTGATCGCAACTGCGCCGGAAAAATACTTTAAGCCGCCTTACGTCGGCGTGCGCGGCTGGGTTGGCGTCGAGTTGGCACGTGTCAACGACGAAGAGTTGGATTTCCATCTGCGCCAAGCTTGGCGGCAGATTGCGCCTAAAACTTTGCAGAATGCACTAACCGCACCAGACAACAAAATTAAAAAAACGGCACACGGCAAAAATGATCTTGGCGCCATGATTTCTGCAATGTTGGAAAGCCTGCCCGGCGTCAATGCCAAAAAGAGCGCGAACCGCCTCTCATTCTTAATTGGGAAAAAAGTTTTCGCCTTTACACAAAGAGGTGGGGTGGTGATCAAGCTGCCGCAAGAAAAAATAAAGGCATTGGTGGATAAAAAAACCGCCTCCTTTTTGGTGATGGGCAAAAGAGCAATGAAAGAATGGGCCGTCATCAAACATAAAGATCCAAAAGAATACAAAAAGGATTTCAAGCTGTTCAAAACTGCGATTGCCTTTGTTTCATCTAAAGAGGTTGGCTGAAAATTTTATCGCTGCCCAACGATGAAACGTTCGCCATTGTTGGGTCGTCATATTGTCATGGAAACTGATAGAGCAAAAGATTTTCCGTCCATCGGACGCTCTCTGCTAACGGGCGGCATCGGGTTTGGCCTCGTCAGTTTGTGCGTGTTCGCGACGGTTGCCTTTGCCGAAGGTTGGATGTACGCGCAACTCGGCTTGCTCGGCGCGTACCTGATTTGGACCGCTCTGTTTATTCTGTTGGGCGGTGGCGTTTTGGGTTCGCTCATCCTTGGCAAATGGCGGCTGCCCAAATTCTACTTGCTCTTTGGTGCAGCCTTTTTCGCTTATGCCGTTGGCTGGGTCACGGCATATTTTATTTGGCGTGATGGCGTTGGCGAATGGCTGGGCTTACTGGCCGGATCAATCCTGATGAGCTTAATTCTCGCCGCTGGCTTCGGCGTGGTTCGCGCCACGTTGAACTTTTCTGCGGTGTTGTTGGTCGCAAACGCTCTCGGATATTTTCTCGGCTCCGCACTCAATAATGCGTTCAAAGGCAGCGCTGGAATGTTGCTGTGGGGCGGCGTTTACGGTCTCTTTTTGGGCGCCGGGCTTGGTGCCGTTTTGCATCTCGCCCAAACCAAACGCGCGGAGGAGTTAAAAATAAAACTGCCTACTCAAATTTTTGATGCGCACAGGTGAAATTTTAACCAGAGCCACAATCTGGATCGCCATCGCCGGGTACGCTGCCGGCGCTACCCTCTTTGCATTATCCCGCCAAAGATATAAATGGGATGCCGCCGCCAGGCTGGCTTGGACTGTTGCCTGCATCGGCCTATTCATTCACGTCATTTGCGCCTTCCATTTTTATCATGAGTGGAGCCAAAGTTCCGCCTACCGCGACACGGCCCGCCAGACCGCCGAAGTGTTCGGTCTCGATTGGGGCGGCGGGCTTTATATCAACTACGCGTTTCTCACCGGCTGGATCATCGATGTGATCTGGTGGTGGCGCGGGCTCGAGGCTTATCGCCGCCGGCCGTGGCGGCTGGTTGCCGCGTGGCATGCGTTTTTGCTTTTCATTTTCTTTAACGGCACGGTCGTTTTTGCGACCGGTCCCACGCGCTGGCTCGGGCTGTTTCTGTGTTGCGGCTTGTGCGTTGTGTGGTGGCAGACGGTGCGAACCAATTTGCCGCGCCAGCCGGACGATCACAAACTCACCGTTCCGGAGAATTGACATGGACTCTGTGCGCGTCGAGTTGCGCCGCCCGACTATCGGCCCGATCGCTTTCCCATTTTATTACGGCTGGGTGAATCTTGCCATCGCGGCGTTGGCAATGGTCGGAACGTTGCCGGGGCGGACGCAGGGTCTTGGCTTGATCACCGAGCCGCTGCTGGCTGATCTTCACATCGACCGCATTCTCTTCGCGCGCCTCAATCTTTGGGCAACGCTGATCGGCTCGCTCTTTTGCTTCGGCATTGGCAGAATGATCGACCGCTTCGGCAGTCGCGTCGTGCTCACTGTTGTTGTCACCGCACTCGCGGCAGTTGTGCTGTTGATGAGCGGCGCGAAGGCAGTGGCGGCGCTCGCACTGCTGATCACGCTCACGCGCGGGCTGGGGCAGAGCGCGCTTTCGGTGATTAGCATCACGATGGTCGGCCAATGGTTCGTGCGCCGGCTCAGCACGGCGATGGGCGTTTACACCATTGTGTTGAGCATTGGGTTTATGTTGGCGTTTCCACTTGTGGGCGCCACGGTTATCAACTATGGCTGGCGCACGGCATGGGCGGGCATCGGCTTCACACTGCTATTGGGATTGGCGCCGCTCGCTGGTATTTTAGTGCGACGCACGCCGGAAGCATGCGGCCTTGCACTCGATGGCGAGCGCGCGGTCGATAACAGCGCCGTGAACAAAGCTGCTGGTCACACGCTGCGGCAAGCGCTGTCAACGCCGGCCTTTTGGATTTTCGGCTTGGCCAGCTCGATTTACGGTCTCACCGCTTCGGGCATCGGTTTGTTCAACGAATCTATTTTGGCGGAAAGAGGCTTCGATGCTTCAACTTATCACCGCACGCTGGTGATCAGCGCACTGACGGCGCTGGTAGGAAATTTCCTCGGCGGCTGGCTGGCGTCGAAGTGGTCGATGAACCGGCTCATGGCGTTCGCGATGGCGCTGCTCGCAGGTTCGCTGTTCGCATTGCCTCACGTGACAACTCAAACCCATGTCACGGCTTATGCTTTCGTCATGGGACTTGCCGGTGGTTTTGTTGTCGTTATTTTTTTCAGCTTTTGGAGCTGCGCTTT
Organism: uncultured Cytophagia bacterium; assembly: GCA_964477305.1. Classification (GTDB taxonomy): domain Bacteria; phylum Zhuqueibacterota; class Zhuqueibacteria; order Zhuqueibacterales; family Zhuqueibacteraceae; genus Zhuqueibacter. The sequence goes on along the minus strand of CAYZFF010000497.1, from coordinate 389 downwards.
TGGTCGCGCGCACCTCGGCAAAATTCAAGGCGTGGCGCAAGCGCTCACGGTGGTGGCATCGGCAGTCGGGCCACTATTGCTGGCGGAATGCGTGACGCGAACCGGCTCCTACGCCGCCATGTTCTACACGTTGGCTGTAGTCGTCGCAGTTCTTGGGTTGGGTGCATGGTTCGTGACCGTTCCCCATAAACTTGAAATTGCCCAATAACACTTTCTTGCCAATTATCCCCGCCGGCGGAAGATTTATGTTCATCCGCCAAATCCATAACAGGCAGAGGTCGTGCGCTTTGCCAAATTTATTTTCCTCGCTCAATTCCTACACGCTATGTTCAGCAAAAATTTCTTGTAAAATGGCGTGAGAAGTTGTATTTTCTCTTTCATCAACAGGA
>CAYZFF010000496.1:0-3420 GCA_964477305.1 uncultured Cytophagia bacterium | reverse complement strand
TTAGGTGCGGCGTTGTCAGTCTTGCCATTGCCGCTGGATACCCTCATCGGCCGAACTGTCGCGCTGGATCGCGATGCACTAAAACGCTATTTATCGGCAAACGACATAAGTGCGGAAGAAATTGGCGGCTCACTCACCGATCCCCTGTCGCGTGCCAATAATAATAATCCGAACTCGCCGTCAGCGCGCTATTTTGTTATTCACGACGTCAGCACGCCGAACTATCTCAATAACCCTTTCCCCGCCAACATCAATGAAGCGGCATGGCGATGGAATGATTTGAATAAATGGAAGCAGGATTCGCGCGCTCATATTTACGTTAATCGCATGGGCAAGTCAGTCACCGCGTGGGATTTCAAAACGGCTGGACGCGCCACAAAATTTGAAACGAAAATTTTAAAACTGCGCGGCAAGGGATTATTCTTGCACGTGGAGCTTGTTCAGCCACGGCGTCGTGACCCGGACGGCGGCGCACAAAATGACGCTATCGCGCCAACGCCAGGTTTTACCGAGGCGCAGTTACAGCGCTTGGCATTGCTTTACGTCGCTGCCAGCGTTAGAGCTGGACAATGGCTGATTCCGGCCTTTCACGCTGCATTGGATGTGGGCATTCCGGACGCTCACGATGATCCACAAAATTTTGATCTGATGCAATGGGCGCAACAGTTGAAAACATTATTGGAAGCCATCGCCGCGGCAAATCGCTGAGAGCAATAATACGATTATTTTAAGGGGCGAAGTTATTTGGTCGATGTTGAAAGATTGAAAGTGAACATCAATGCTTTTCCTCCGCCCGCTGTGGTCACGCGACATCACCTCGACGCAATGGCATGCCCTCTTCGCCGCGCAGGCCGGTTGGATGCTCGACGCCATGGATGTGTTGTTGTACACCTTTGCGCTCACCACCATTCAAAAAGAATTTCAATTTGACTCGGCCACTGCAGGACTGCTGGCTTCAGTGACCTTGTTGGCCTCGGCCATCGGCGGCATTTTGTTTGGCATCATCGCGGATTACCTCGGCCGCACGAAAGCGCTCATCGCCACGATCTTAATTTATTCTTTCTGCTCTGCCGGCACGGCGACGGCTCAGAACTTATTGCAATTGATTCTCTGGCGCAGTTTGCTCGGTCTCGGTATGGGCGGTGAATGGTCCTCCGGCTCGGTGCTGGTTTCCGAAACGTGGCCTGCAGAGCATCGCGGCAAAGCCATCGGCATTATGCAATCCGGCTGGGCGCTCGGATATATTTTAGCCGCGCTCGTTTCAGCTTTCGTGTTGCCCCGCTTCGGCTGGCGCGTCCTTTTTCTCGTCGGCGTTATGCCTGCTTTACTCACCATCTGGATTCGCCGCCGCGTTCCCGAACCGGCCGTCTGGAACGTCGCGCAGACTTCAAGTGTGCAACTCTCGCAGTTTTTCAAAGAAAAACTCAATGCCATTTTCCAGCCAGCTTTATTGCGACGTACCCTCATCGCCACGCTCCTGACGAGCTTTGTGCTCTTCGCCTACTGGGGCCTTTTCACCTGGCTGCCGGGATTTTTATCCAAACCACTTTTACAAGGCGGCGCCGGCATGAGCATCGTCAAAACTTCCGGTTGGATTATTCCGATGCAAATCGGCGCGTTCTGCGGTTATCTCTCGTTTGGTTTTATCTCCGATCGTTTTGGCCGCAAACCCACTTTTATTTTTTATCTCCTCACCGCCGCGGTTCTCGTCCCGATTTACGGGCAGATGGCGCGCAGTGATTCTGTGCTGTTGCTGCTCGGCCCGTTCATTGGCTTTTTCGGCTCCGGTTATTTCTCGCTTTTCGGCGCGATGTTGGCAGAGCTTTTTCCCACCTCCATTCGCGCTACCGGACAGGGCTTCGCCTACAATGCCGGTCGCGCGTTCAGCGCTCTCGCGCCTTTCACGATTGGCCAACTCGCCGATCTTTACGGCATCGGCAGTGCTTTAGCGCTCACTTCGGCTTTCTTCTTGATCGGCGCGATGATGATTTTGTTGCTGCCGGAAACGCGCGGCGTTACGCTTGAATAACTCGGCGAGTCCGCTCCATTTTCCTTTTTCAAGTCTCACCAAATTTGCCGCCTTGCCGGTATAATAAACTTACCGAAAACGATTTTCCGGTTTGATACCCGTAGTCAAGACGTTTCCTCCTCTATACCTGGAGCGACATTTTCATGACGAAATCGCGTTTCCGTTATTGGCTTGGCGTGGCGTACAGCATTGGTCTGTTGACGGCATTTTTTAAAATCGGCTCACGAGCCGATCAGCATGAGGGCTACCGCGTGGCGCCGCGTAATAATCAATCCAATCATGATGGGCATTACATTCTTGAACCAAGCGCGGCGCCGGAAAAAAGTCAATATGGTCTCGAATATATATCGACGGCATTCCTCAACGGAAATGGCCACGATAGTCTGATATCCGCCGCGGCGCTGCCCTTCATTGAAGCGCAACAAACCTGGGAATGGCTGAACGCCGGCAAGGCGATTCTGCTGGATTTGCGCAGTTACGATGATTATCAAACCTATCATCCCCAAGGCGCGCAATCCTTCAGCGCCGCGCGGCTGGCTGATCTCGAAGCAACTTTTCCCAATAAAACGCTGGTCTATATTTTTCTGCAATGGCAAGAGCACGGCCTCGCTGCCGTCATGCGCGAATTCAGGCAACGAGGTTATCACCATCTTGGCGCGTTGGACATGACGGTATCGCGGCCCGGCCATTATAAAATGAATGAATGGGAACAAGCACAACTGCCGGTTGCCAGAAAGAACGTTTTGCAAATTGAGGCCGTCGAGATCAAGTTGGAAAAATATGCGATCCTGCGTGATTCTCTCGGCGAGACGAAAACTCTGGCACGTTTTCCTAAGCCGTCCGCTGAACTGTTGATGCGATATCGTCCGCAGATTATCGAGCATTTTGGTTATGACGAGGATAATGAAGAATTCAGGAGTGGGCTGGGCGAAATCGAATCCGTCATTTCTGCCGCGACTTTGGCAGATCATAAAATTTGGGTGGGCTTTTCTTTTTATGAAGGCGAGCGCAACAAAGGTTATGGCGGCATCGGATTTTATGATCTCCAAACCGGCGCCATCGGCGTTTTGCGGCATCCGGCGCTCGTCAATCATTCGGTGCGGGATTTAATGGTTACCGACGAAATGATTTATGTGGCTACAGTCGATGAATTCGAATTAAGCCGCGAAGTTGGCAATGGCCTGGTGATGATTGAGCGGAAAACACTGCAAGTAAGCGCGCTTGTGCCGCCCGGAACTTCTGTGGTCTGGCATAAAGACGGCGGTGAAAATGCGGCGTTGTTCTACGAAAAATCCATTGCCGAGATTTTAGCGGATCGGCGTTTAGTTTCTAAAATGGTGGAGGGTTGGAATCCCAATGAGTTTATCGCCGCGCTAAATTTAGGTTTGGAA
>CAYZFF010000495.1:2065-3424 GCA_964477305.1 uncultured Cytophagia bacterium | reverse complement strand
GGCGCTGATGAGCACGTGCTGATTTTTAACGTGCATCATATCGTCGCCGACGGCTGGTCCATAAGCGTTTTCACCAACGAGCTGCGCGCTTTGTACGAAGCTTTTTCGAATGGCAGGCCCTCGCCGCTGCCGGCGCTGCCGATTCAATACGCCGACTTTGCGGTTTGGCAGCGCGAACAAATGTCCGGCGAAAACTTTCAGGCGCAGTTGGCTTATTGGCGGCAACAGCTCAGCGGCAGCTCGCTTGTGCTGCAATTGCCCGCAGATCGGCCGCGTCCGCCGGCGCAGTCATTTCGCGGCGGACATCAAACGATCAAACTCTCGAAGCCGTTGACGTCGGCGCTGCGCATGTTGGCCGTTCGCGAGGAAGCCACTTTATTCATCACCCTGCTCACGGCGTTCAAAGTTTTGCTGTATCGTTGCACCGGACAGAACGACGTCGTTGTCGGCTCGACCTTCGCCAACCGCAATCGCCGCGAGCTGCGAGACTTGATCGGCTTTTTTGTGAACACGTTGCCGTTGCGCACCCGGCTCGCCGATGATCTCAGCTTTCGCGAATTGCTGCAACGCGTGCGTGAAACGGCGCACGCCGCCGCCGCGCATCAAGAACTGCCGCTGGCCAAGCTGGTGCAGGAACTGCAACCGGAGCGAGATTCGAGCCGCAACCCGCTCTATCAAATCGTTTTTGATCTGCTCACGCTGGATCACAATCCGGCCGTTTATGACTATGGCTTGTCCGTCGGCGCGTTGGAGACTTTGGAGTTCGCCAACTTGCGCTTAACGTCTTTTGACTTCGAGTATAACGTTTCGCGCTTTGATCTGGCGGTTTTTCTCTGGGATTTTCCGGAGAGCTTAGTCGGCACATTCGAATACAGCGCCGATTTGTTCGAGCCGGCTACCGTCGCGCGTCTGGTGGAAAATTTTGAAATTCTTCTGCACCACGTCGTTGCTGATCCCGACGCGCGCCTCAAAACGCTCGTCGAGATTCTTGACCGCGAAGAGCAACAACGGCAGGCCGCGCGCGAGAAAATCGATCAGGAAACCGTGCAGCAGAAATTAAAGCAGATCAAACGCCGCCCCATTGTTTTGGAGAAAAATTCGTGATCGCAGCAGTTCAGAAAAAAGATCCCGGGGTCATTATTGTGTCCGGTCTGCCGCGCTCCGGCACCTCGATGCTCATGCAAATGCTCGAAGCCGGCGGCGTTGAAATCTGCGGCGATCGACAACGCGCGGCGGATGAGGACAATCCCAGAGGCTATTACGAAATGGAGCGCGTGAAAGAGCTTCGCAAACCCGGCGACAAATCGTGGGTCGAAACCGCGCGGGGCAAGGCGCTCAAAGTGATTTCCCAACTTTTGC
>CAYZFF010000495.1:0-1965 GCA_964477305.1 uncultured Cytophagia bacterium | reverse complement strand
GAAGTATGATTCAATCAATACGCTTGCCGGAAGACGAGCCAGCCGGCGAGAATGATGAAAAACGGCAAGTTAAAAAACGCGCCGAAGCCATCGATCATGCGATGGCCGCGCAAATCGACCCGCGCGAGACGGTGGTGATTTCGGGCTTCTGGCGCAGCGGCACCACGTGGCTGCAGGAATATCTCGCGGAAATTCTGCAGGCCAAGACGATATTCGAGCCGTTTCATTTTCTGGTGCCGGCGTCAAAAAGACTTTTCAAACATTACGGTATCGCGAAAAAACCGGAAGCGGTTCGCGAATTGTTCATACCGTATGCCGCGGATCGCCCGTTCGCGCCGGAGTCGCTGCTCTATTATTATTATGACGGCGCGTTGCGGGCGGATTTGTCCGGGCGCGCCGTGCGGGTTTTGCGCAAAGACGCGGCGGAAAGTTATCGCCCGCGCGTCGTGGTGAAATTCACGCGCGGCCAATTTTCCCTGCATGCTGCGCACCACACGTTTGCGATGCCGATCATCCACGTTTATCGCGACCCTCGCGCCGTCGTGGCCAGCGCGAAAATGACCGACTGGTATTGGCTCTTCGATCATCTGGATTTGCCGGAACAACTGCTGACGATGCAAGACGGCCGCGCCGAATTTTTTGGCAGCTATGCCGGCGCGATCCGCGAATTTAGCCACGACAAAGTCGCGAGAATTGCCGCGTATTGGGCGCTTACGGAAAAATTTATTCAAGAGGCTTTTGCTGGAGATCGTGCCCGTTTCATTGCCGTGAGTTATGAAAAATTGAATCGAGAAAAAGAAAACCTGATGCCGGCGCTGCTTGCCAGGTTGGGCATAAAAGAAATTCAACAGGAAAAGCTTACCAGCCCGAACAAGGACAGCTTTTCGACCTCGTCGCAACGCCAGGGCGTTTCAACCGAAGAGCGAATTCGCGGCTGGCAAAAAGCGCTGTCGCGGCCGGAAATCGCGATGATTGAAACCATCGTCCAACGGCTGGGTTTTGGCAACAGGCTGGAAGCGTAGCGCTGAATTTAATAATAGGATCGCACACGTTGACGCAACAAACTTCAACTCTAAGCGCGCCTTTGGCGCAGCGGAAAAAAGTTTGGTTTTGGCTGACACTGTTTTTGTTGTTCGTCATGATTTCCGCCGCCGTCACAGAAATCGCGCTGCGCGTGCTTTACCGCGATCAAGACGCGATTGGAAGCTACTTCGGCGCCGGCGCCTACGTTCAGGATGATCTGGCCGGTTACCGCCATACGCCCGGATTTCAGAGCGAGGTGCATCGCCGTGGCGCTTTTGTTTGCCGGATCAATATCGATCAAAACGGTTTGCGCCAATCCAATTTCGACGCGCAACGGCAATATCCGAAAAGAGTATTGTTGCTCGGCGATTCCTTTGCGTTCGGCCTCGGCGTCGATGAAGACGACGCGTTTGCGGCGCGCCTGCAAAAGGCACTCAACCCCGAAGGCGTCGGCGTCATCAACGGCGGGCAAACCGGATATTGTGCCGGCCAGGAAGCCCGCTTCGGAATCGCGCTGAGCCAAACGATCAGGCCGGACCTGATCGTGTTGGCGCTTTATCCGGGCAATGACGTCAAGGGCGATTACTTTCAAGAATATAAAAACGTCAAAGTGGAAAACGGCCTGCTCCTGCCGGCGGACCGTTGGCTGCCCCTCGCGCCAATAGATTTTCTCCGCACCCGTTCTTATGCCTGGCTCATCATCGAGACGGCCCTGCGGCGAAAAAAGATAGAAGCGCTTAACGAAGTTTTTCAAAGCCTCGCGCGCGACAGCACGGAACAAGTCGTGCGGCCAACGGTGGAAGCTCTGGCGACGCTGGAGAATTTTTGCCGGGAAAACAGTATCCAACTTGGAGTGATGATGATTCCGCAATTTGGCAAGGCGGGCATTTTTGATGCGTCGTTGAAGCGCGCGCTAAGCGCGGCCGGCGTTCCGGTTTTGGA
>CAYZFF010000494.1:0-3427 GCA_964477305.1 uncultured Cytophagia bacterium | reverse complement strand
ATGCCCGATTAAAGCGTTCGGGCATGACGATCACATGGGTAAATTATTTAATCGATATTCCTAAGGAAACTGCGCTGGGTTGGGCTTTTGTGTGCAAAGCCCAGCTTGAACCTTTTGCCGGAAATGCCGTCTTTTCGCACAAACGGCCGGGAACTTTTTCGTTTTTGCAACGATCAATTTGATATGCTGTTTCCACGTTCCCGGCGGCGTTGGATTTTCTGCAGCCCCGGGCATGAAATTTTTCCGACGCACTTCCGGTTATCTTAACTGAGGTTTCGCTCGGTATGTTTTACCCGCCTCGCGAGCGAGATATTTTGCAGAAATTTGATTTGGACGAAGTTGTTGTAATCCCTAAATTATCACGACGTGATATTTCCCCTCTCAGATCAAGCCACGATATGGAGTTCGTTATGAGCGCAACCATTTTTTTTTCACAGGACGCGAGAAAAGCGCACGGGCGGCGCACCAGAATATTGGGAGCCGGTCTGCTCCTGCTGACGGCCAGCTTTATTTTCACGACCACGGCGACGGCGCAATATTATTTTGGCCGCAACAAAGTGCATTACAATAATTTTCGCTGGCAGATTCTCAAAACCAAACATTTCGACATTTATTTTTATCCGGAAATGCGCGAGTTGGCGGAAATGGGCGCGAGCTTTGCCGAAGAAGCCTACAGCCGGCTGGAAAACCAATTCAACCACAACGTCAACAATCGCATCCCGCTGATTTTCTATTCCAACCATTTTCATTTTCAGGAAACCAACACTATTCCGTATCTCATTCCCGAAGGCGTCGGCGGATTTTTTGAATTTCTAAAAGGGCGCGTGGTCATTCCGGCGGACGGCAGCATTACGGCTTTCCGGCATGTGATCAATCACGAGCTGGTGCACGTTTTCATGCACACCAAAGTCAATCGCATTCTCAAAGATCACAAACGCATGCAATACGCCGGCCCGCCGTTGTGGTTCACCGAAGGCTTGGCGGAATATTGGTCGGAGGGATGGGATTCAGAAGCCGAGATGTTCATTCGCGATGCGGTGCTCTCCGGTTATCTGGTGCCGGTCAGTGAGATGTACCAGATTTACGGCACGTTTCTCATGTATAAAGAAGGCCAGGCGATTTGCAAATTCATTGCGGAAACGTATGGCGAAGAAAAAATTTTGCAGTTGATGGAGAACGTTTGGAAAGCGGATAGTTTTTCCGACGTGATGGAAATTACGCTGGGGGTCAATTACAAAAAATTTGACGAGCAATGGCTGTATCATTTAAAAAAGAAAAAATACCCGCTGCTGGAAGACAGCGACGCCCCCGGCATGATTACCAAACACATCACCAATAAAGGCATCAACACCAAGCCGACTTTTGCCGAAGTCGACGGCAAGCAACAGGTGGTGTTCACCTCGAATCGCATGGGATATTCGAACATTTATCGCATTCCGTACGGCGATGAGCGCGGCGAGCATCAAAGCCTGGAAACGCTGATCGCTGGCGAACGTACCTCGGAGTTTGAATCCTTCAATCTGTTGCGCAGCAAGTTGGATGCGGATAAATCCGGGCGGCTCACTTTTATTTCCAAGAGCGAAGGCAAAGACGCGCTGTACGTTTATTCTTTGCGGGAGAAAAAAGTTTTAAGCCGTCACCAATTCGACGATCTGGTGACGCTGTATTCTCCAAACTGGTCGCCGCAAGAAGATAAAATTGTTTTTTCGGGCACCAGCTTTGGCGGCACCCGCGATCTTTATATTTTGGATCTGGCCACGCAGCAGCTTCAAAAAGTGACGAATGATTTTTACGACGACCGTGACCCGAGTTGGTCGCCGGATGGCAAGCTCATTGCGTTCAGCTCGGATCGCACCGAGTTCGGCAAAGCCGGCGCGTATAATTTGTTTGTCTATCATCTGGAAACCGGCGCGATCGACTACGTCACCTTTGGCAATCATCATGATTATGCGCCGGCCTGGTCGCCCGACGGCAAAGCGCTGGCTTTTACTTCGGATCGCGACGACGCGTTCAACATCTGGCTGGTGCAAAATCGCAGCAGCGAAATGTCGGTGGCGAGTCATAGCGGCCACCCGGCGCCGGTTTTCGCGGCGGTCAATCAGGCCGCCAATGGTTATAACAATCACTCACCGTCCACAACCGCGACTTTTCCGCGTGCGATCAACGGCGCCGCGGATTTGCGCAAGCTGACGAATTTTACCACCGGCGCGTTTGATCCGGAATGGACGGACAACGGCAGTCTGTTGTTCACGGCGTTCGAGAAGTTCGGTTTTCAAATTCGCGAATTGAAAAACGTACAAGAGTTTTTTAACAAAGCTACGCTTACCGTCGCGGATACGGTCAAGGTCAAAACCGGCCCGTGGGCGGTGCACAAGCTGGCCGGTGAAATGACGCCCACCACCGTGGGCTACAATCGCAAATTCAGTCTCGATATTGCGCAGAGCCAGATCACGCAGGATCCCATTTTCGGCGCCGCCGGCGGCGCGCAACTCGCGATGTCTGACATGTTGGGCAACCAGCAATATTATTTTTTGATTTTCAACAATGCGCAGAGCCGCTCGGAGTTTCTCGAAAGCTTCAACGTTGCCGTCACGCGCGTCGATATGGCGCGGCGGACGAATTACGCGCTCGGCGCGTATCATTTTGCCGGCAATTACTACAATACTGCTGAAGGATTTTTTTACGAGCGGCGTTACGGCGGCTTCGCCTCCATCAGCTATCCGCTCAGTGTTTTTCAGCGGCTGGAAGCGAGTCTAAATGTTCGGCAATCGGATAAAACCTGGGAAGGCCTGCGGTCGCGTGAGGCATTGCTCGTTTCGAATTTCGTTTCGTACACCAAAGACAATTCGTTGTGGGGCCCGTCGGGACCAATGGATGGCGAGCGCGTCAGTCTAACTCTCGGCAACACCATTGATGTGCGGCATTCGAATGTCAATTTTTATACAGTGCTCGCGGATTATCGCCGTTATTTCCGCACGAGTTTGCGCACTTCTTACGCCGTGCGTTTAACCACGCGCTACAACCAAGGCAAAGAAGCCTTTCCATTTTTTATGGGCGGCAGTTGGGATTTGCGACTGTATCCGCGCTGGCAGATTTGGGGGCAAAAAACGGTTTTGTTCAGCCATGAATTGCGTTTCCCGGCAATCGATCAATTCGTTGTCGCCTTTCCCTTTGGCGGACTCGGCTTCAGCGCTATTCGCGGCGCCATTTTTATGGACGTCGGCAACGCGTGGGACACGAAGCTGCGAGATTTACTTGGCAGCACCGGCTTGGGCGCGCGGCTGCGCTTTGGCGGTTTTTTGGTGCTGCGCTATGATTTTGGCAAGCGCTTCACGTGGTCGCAGGTGGACGACGGCTTGGCCTTGAGCAATTTGAAATTGCATCCGCACACGTATCATCAATTTTTCTTCGGATGGGATTTTTAAAA
>CAYZFF010000493.1:0-3451 GCA_964477305.1 uncultured Cytophagia bacterium | reverse complement strand
GATTTGATGCCGGAGAATTTTGAATCGGTGGACGCGATCACGCGGTTTGTGGAGAACCGGATTAAAGAATAAAGCGTGAAGCGCAAAATGCAGAATTTTACTTTGCCGTGGCGCGCCTGGTTTGGCGATGAACAAATCAATATTTTTTTCCCGGAACAGTGGCAGATTGAGCAATTGTCGATGCAGGACGCGCCCGCTTTGTCAAAAGGCGAGATCGCGACAGCCCTCACGCACGCGATTGCGGCGCCCGCGCTGACGCAGCTCGCGCAAAATAAGCGTCGTGTGGTTATCGCCATCGACGATTTGAGCCGGCCAACGCCGTCCGGAGAAATTTTGCCAATTTTGTTGGCGAGGCTACAAGAGAACGGTATTCGGCTTGAGCAAATCAGCATCGTCATCAGCCTCGGCTCCCACAGTGCGCTGACGCCGGAACAGATTAGGCTCAAGGTTGGTCAAGAAGTGGCGCAACGGGTGCGCGTGGAAAATCATGATTGCAACCGGAATCTCATTGACACCGGCATCAAGCTCGGGCAAACGCCGGTGTTGCTCAACCGTACATTTGCCGAAGCCGATCTCAAAATTCTCCTCGGCAGTGTTGTGCCGCATGCTTTTGCCGGATTCAGCGGCGGCGCGAAGATGGTGTTGCCGGGTTTATCAAATATCGAGAGCATCGAGTGGACGCATAAAGCTGTGCTGTTGGGCTTGCGCGGCAAAGCGGGAACGTTGGAAGACAACCGTTTTCGCGCCGAATTTGAGCGGGTCGCGCGACATGTCGGCGTGCAGTTTAGCATTAACGTTGTGGTTAACAGCCGGCGCGAGATTGCCGGGTTGTTTGCGGGCGATATCGAAGCGGCGCATCGCCGAGCCGCGGCGTTCGCGCGGCAAATTTATGCCACGACGTTGCCTGCTGCACCTTTGGATGTGGCGGTTTGCAATGTGTATCCGAAAGATGACGAGTTATTGCAGGCCGAAAATGCCTTCATGTTTCATCATACTGCCCCGGCAAATTACTTGAAAGATGACGGGCTTATTTTACTCACCAGTGCTTGTTCGCTCGGAATGGGCCATCACGGACTCTTTGGACCGGGACAGCGGCTGCATCGCCAGCCGATGCGCAAAGGTTTTTTAGGACAGCGGCACGTCGCGGGTTTTATGCCCGGCGTTAGCGCTGAAGAGTTTTATCAGGTTTATTGGGAAGGCTATCCGCATTTTCAAACGTGGGAAGCAACGCTACAATTTCTGCAGCAACGTTATCCGGATGGCGCGCACGTGGGAATTTTTCCGTGCAGCAGCATTCAAATCGCCGTGTAAAAGTAAGCATGATGGCGTGAGCAGCCATTTCGTAAAAAATGAAACTACTGATTAAAACTTTAACAAGTTGGAGCGTTCTTCTCGCGCCATTTCTGTTGCAGGACTTGCGGGCGCAAAACACTAGCACGGCCGCAACAATACTTGCCTCATGGCCACGTACTGCGTCGCGAGCTTGGCATCATCGTTTTGCGAATAAAATTTCTCAACACGATTTGGCACCGCCTAATTTGTTAAACTCTTTAACGGAAAATTGGTTTTCTTCCTTTCGTGACAATAAAACTGATTTATTCAAAAGGGCATTAACACAAAAAGAAATTGCTGGAAAGCACACACTCTCCGGCGACGTGCAAATGGCTTGGGCCCGGCAATTCGGTTCGCAATTATTGCCAAGCGACGACGCGGCCAGCGATGTTGCTGTTGACCGCGACGGCAATGTTTATGTCACGGGTTATCTGACGAATCAGCCTTTCGGTACGGATTATTTTACCGTGAAATATGATGTCGTCGGTCGCAAACTCTGGGAAGTGCGTTATGATGGTGACGGCGATAATGACGATTTTGCCACGGCTATCGCTGTTGATGGCGAGGGCAATGTTTATGTCACCGGCAGCAGTAAGACCGCAGCTAACGCTTCGGATTATGTCACGATAAAATACGATGCGAATGGCGCAACGCAATGGCTGGCGCGGTACGATTCACCGAGTGCTGCCGACAAATCGTATGACGCGGCCACGGCGCTGGCGATTGACGACAGCGGCAACGCGTATGTGTCCGGCTGGAGTGAAAATGACTTTGCCACGGTGAAATATAACGCCGCCGGCGTCGAGCAATGGCAAGCGCGTTTCCCGGGAAGCGGCAGCACGGAGGTGAGCGCGATGGCGGTTGATCAATCCGGTAATGTTTATCTTGCCGGCCAAAATCATGACGCTTTTATCATCGTCAAATATAATTCCGCCGGGCAAAAAGAATGGAGCGACATTTATTCTGAGTTCACCGGCTCGCGCGGCATCGCCACGGCGCTGCAAGTAGATCGGCATGGCGAAGTTTATGCCACGGGGATGTATGAAGGTCTCAGCTATCCGGAATATCTCACGATTCGATTTAACCGCGAAGGCGCGCGCGAGTGGACGGCATTGTATCGCGGCTCGGAATCGTGCAATTGGAATATCGCCACGGCGCTGGCGCTTGATGATTCCGGCGAGGTTTATGTGACCGGTGAAAGCGGACTGTTTCAGGAAGTGTGTGCGGACGGTTCCTGCATAACACGCGAAGACATCGATTACGCGACGATTAAATACAACCGCGCTGGCGTCATGCAATGGAGCGCGCGTTACGGACCGGCTGATGGATGCAGCCATGCGGCCGCCGTCAATATCGATCGCGCCGGTCATGTGCTGGTCACCGGATATGATCGACAAGATTTTGTAACGTTAAAATATGATCGCGACGGAGAGCAGCAATGGGTCAGCTCTTTCAATGGTGGGGATGGAGCGGAAGACATCGCCGTCGCGTCGTTGCTTGATGACATGGGCAATGTTTACACCACCGGTTGGAGCATGCAAAATCAGGATAAAGATTGGGCAACGGTGAAATATAATGATGCCGGCGTTACCCAGTGGGTCGCGCGTGAAGAAAGCCCGGGCAATTCTTTCGATCTTGCCAAGTCGATGTCACTTGATTCGAATGGAAATGTTTATATTGTGGGCGCCAGCCAAAACGCGCCCGGTCAGGTACTGATGTCCTCGGTATCGACAATCATTAATTATAGCGCGGCGGGAGCCAGCAACTGGGAAAGCCACGGGCCGAGTGTGAAAAATTTCAGGAATGTGGCGGAAAAAATTGCAGTTGATGCCGATGGCAGTGTTTATCTCATCGCCTCACAATATGATTTGACCCGCCTCTATTATCGGTACGGTGTCCTTGCTAAATATGATCGCGACGGGCTGAAATTGTGGAGCGTGGCCTTTGACAGCACGGAACAAGAAGGTTATAGCCGCCCAACCGCGCTTGCGCTTGATCGCTTCGGCAATGTTTATGTCACCGGATCGAGCCACCATGCCGATTTTGCCACGATCAAATATAACGCTTTCGGTCAAATACTGTGGCAGAAGTATGAACGCGTTGGCCCACAATCCTCTAA
>CAYZFF010000492.1:2331-3461 GCA_964477305.1 uncultured Cytophagia bacterium | reverse complement strand
CACGTTACACGAATTTACGTTTTACCAATTACGTTTTAGAGTTTCCCATCCGCCGCCATCTGCACATACTCGTTGTTGAACCGCATCTTCACGTTTTTCGCATCGCCCAAAATTTTGCCATCGGGAAATTGAATGCCGACGACATCGACCGACTTGGCGTTTTCGCCGAGCAGTTTGTGGTTGAAGCAAAACTTGCGCACGAAATCCATGTTGCGTTGCAGCTCGGGCGATTGCGTGAAAGCGAGCGCCTCTTTGGGCTGATAATACATCGCCGTGGTTTTGAGCTGCTGCTTGAACGATGCCGGCGTGGTGTTGGAAAGCTCGGCCATGCGCGTAATCATTTTTTCCGCGGCGGGGGTGCGGCCCGACATCGTCGCCATCATTTCAAACCACGCACCCGTCAGCGCCTTGCCCAGCGCCGGATTTTTTTTCAGCACGTCGGTTTTGATCACCAGCAAATCAAGAATCTCGCCGGGAATTGCGGAGGAATCGAACACGCGTTTCACCCCGGGCGTTTGCTCGATTTCCAGCGCCATCGGGTTCCACGTCACCACCGCTTTTTGCGAGGGATTAGCAATGAAAACCGGCGCGATGTCGGCATCGCTGGTGTTGAGAATTTTGACGTCTTTTTCGGTCAGGCCATTGCCTTTCAACTCCAGCGCGCGCGCGAGTAAATAATGCGAAACTGAAAGCTCGACGAGCGTGACGTCTTTGCCGCGCAGTTGCGGCACTTGCAGATTATCGCGCGTGTACAGCACGTCGTTGCCATTGGAAAAATCGCCGACCACCACGACGGTGTTATCGATGCCCGAAGCGGCCGGCATGTCGAGACATTCCATGTTCGTCATCACACACGCATCGGCTTTGCCGGCCACATACGCCTCGATGGTCGGAATGTAATCTGCCTGCCGCACGTCGATCTCAATGCCGTATTTGTTCGCCCATTTTTTAATAATGCCCGCTTCCGCTCCGTACGGCCACGGCATCCAGCCGACGTAAATCGACCACATTAAAGTGAACTTCGGTTTTTTCGCTTGCGCCAAGCTGGTTTGCGGTGAGTTGATCAGTGCGCCAATTAACAGCATCAAAATTAAACTCGCGGCAGTCACACCAAAAAATATTTTCCTGCG
>CAYZFF010000492.1:0-2231 GCA_964477305.1 uncultured Cytophagia bacterium | reverse complement strand
TTTTTCCTTCTCTGCCGGTGCGGATTGTGCTTCTTTCTGCGCTTTACGCGCCGCAAGCATCTTTGCAAAAACATCGCCACCTTCGGAAGAGCGACCGGCGTCGGCGTAGATCGTGTCTTGCACTTCGACATTGGTGCCGGCCATTTTCTCGCTCACCCGGGCTTGCGCCGTGAGTTTGCGGTTCTCCTCTAAAACCAGCGAAACGGGGCCGTCTTCAAACGACGTTTTAATGCCCATGAGGCGATGATTCAATTCGATCATGCGTTTCGCCGAGACAAAATCTGCCATGGCCTCGGCTTTCTTGGCGGGCAGCGTCTGAATATACGCCTGCATTTTGGTAAGTTGCAGCATGTATTTTTTCATGCTGTCTTCATATTGTTTAGTTTGCTCGGCTAAAGATTTCTGCCGCTCTTCGATCTCGTTGATGCGGCTTTGAAAGCGCGTAAACGCGGCCTGATGTTGCGCAAAGCCGTCGTTGTTGCCCTC
Source organism: uncultured Cytophagia bacterium (assembly GCA_964477305.1). Classification (GTDB taxonomy): domain Bacteria; phylum Zhuqueibacterota; class Zhuqueibacteria; order Zhuqueibacterales; family Zhuqueibacteraceae; genus Zhuqueibacter. Next base: position 1,745 of record CAYZFF010000492.1, on the reverse strand, counting down.
GACCTGCGCCTTCTCCGCGAGGGCCAGCGCCCCTTCACGTTTTTTTAGCAAATCCTTTTCTTCGGCGTTCAACCGCTCCAATTCGAGCCGCTTCGTTTCGATGACGTTTTCGACTTCGGCGACCGCGGATTCGAGTTGTTTATACTCTTGCACTTTTTGATTCATTTCGATGTCGAACGCATCGCGAATGCCGGAGGTCGAGCCGGTGAATTGCTCATTGGCCGCGCGCACCAGACCGAGTGCTTTGCGCACGCGATAAAAAGTAATAAAGCGCCACAGTGCTTGCATAATGCCAGGTTGTTCTTCCATTTTGAAGTTGCTCCTTTCGATTCGTTTTATTGCTTGCCCGGCTGCACCCGAAAAGCTTGTCCGCTGTCGGCTCGCCGGTTGTAGTTTTCAAAATTTTCCTTGCGCAAGTTTTATCTTTACTTTTTCTCGCCTGCAGCCAGATAAGCTTCATCGCCGCGATCGACGTTACGCAATCGCGCTTCGACACGCCGCGCTGCCGCGACCGCCGTTTCCAAGCGGGTGATGGCGTCATCGACGTTTGGCTTGGGCAAGGCTTGTGCCGTCTCCGCGCCGGCGAATTGCATGTACGCTTCTTCCAGCGCCGCTTCACAGGCTTCGCATTCGGCAAATAATTCGGCGAGAGCGCTCTCGCGCTGGCGATAGGAGGCGATGCGGTTCTCATTCAATTCAATGCGCCGTTCCAACGCGCTTGACTCGCGGTTTTCAACTTGCCGTTTTTTCCAATCCTGCAGTTCGCGCTCCAGTTTGTTGACGTCGATCTCGCGCAATGCCTTGGTGATCGCAAGCGTGTTTTGCAAAACATCCACGCCTTTGAAATAGGTTTCCTCCGCGAGAATTTGCAGCCGCATGGTCTGCATCGACGCGCCTTTGGCGGTGTGTGTCTGTAAAAAATTTTTGACTTTTTGATACGCTTGGCCCAGCTCGGTGGCCGCCTGCTCGCCTTCTATTGCGCCCAATTTTTTAAACTCGTTATAAATGCCGACGATCTCATTCTCGCGCGCGGCGCGCTGTTTGGCCAATTGCGCCCGCACGTATTCCTGCGCCAGTTTTTCGCCGCGAATAAAATAGTTGAAAATGAACGTGCCGAGGCTCAGAAATCCCGCGCCGGCCGCGAGCAGGAGGGAAGCTTGATTGAAACCGAACGCCAGCATGTACAATCCCGCCAAAACCGCCACCGCCGCAGAAAACGTCGTCAGCGGATTTTGGAGGGTCTCGTTCAGAATATGTTTTTCTATCGCGCCGGACGTCAAATTCAACGGCGGCGAAGTTGTCTGATTCTCAGAATTCACGGCGGCTCGGCTTTATAAATTTAAAATTGTCATTGCGAGTCCCGCGTTTTCCAGCGGGACGAAGCAATCTTTTCACCATTTGCAGATTGCTTCGTCGCAAAAAGCGCTCATCGCAATGACATTTCATCAAAGCGCATTTTCCTCAACCAACACAAACTCCACCCTCGGTAAACGATATTGATACGCCCGCTCGGATTCATTTGCCAAGCGGGGGAGAGGCTCGGCGGAACCAATGCCAATCGCGCGCAGGCGATCTGCATCAATGCCATGCACGACTTCGAGATATTTTTTCACGGCCTCAGCGCGTTCCTGCGAGAGCTTGCGGTCGGCCTCGGCGTCATTGCCGCGACTCGTGTGGCCTTTGATCAAAACGCGATATTGTGGATAATTGTTGAGCAGCGCCTGCGCCGCGGCGTCGACTTCGAG
>CAYZFF010000491.1:0-3494 GCA_964477305.1 uncultured Cytophagia bacterium | reverse complement strand
TCGCCGAGCATGTGCAGGCGCACCATGAAGCGTTTGCTTTGCTCGACGTCCCATTCCACTTCGATGTTGCGCTCCGGATTCTCCATATGCTTCAGCACATTTTTGCAGTCGCTGCGATGAATCACCACGCCCTGCCCTTGCGTCACAAAGCCGAGAATGCGATCACCCGGCACCGGCTGGCAGCATTTGCCGAAATGAATCAACAAATTATCGATGCCCTGCACCCGCACGCCTTTGGCGGAGCCGCGCGCGCGCGTGAGAAATTTCTTGATAAAATTTTCATCCGGCTTCGCATTCTCCCGTTTTTCCGGCGCGATCCGATTGACGACTTGCTGAGTCGAAATATCGCCGCGGCCAATGGCGCTGAACAACTCCGGCGCCTCATTAAAACCAAAGCTGGCAGCAATGGCCTTGAGATCAATGTCTTCTTTTTTGAGGTTGGACTGCTTAAACTGCCGCAGCAAAATCTCTTCGCCGAGCTTTTGGCTTTGCTCCAACATGGATTCTTTGATCCATTTTTTAATTTTGGAGCGGGCTTTGGAGGTGCGGACAAACTTGATCCAATCCGGATTCGGCTTTTGATTGACGCCGGTGATAATCTCGACCGAATCGCCGCTGTGGAGCTTGTGATTCAACGGCACGATCTTGCCGTTCACTTTCGCGCCAAGACAGTGCATGCCGATCTTCGTGTGCACGGCAAAAGCGAAATCAACCGGCGTACTGTTAACCGGCAGCCGGAACAGATCGCCTTTCGGCGTGAAGACGAACGCCTCGTCTTGAAACAACTCAATCCGCAGGTTCTCCATAAATTCCTGCGGATCGCTGGTGTCGTGCTGCCAGTCGATCATCTGGCGCAGCCACACGAGATGCTTATCCAACTCGTCTTCTTTGGACTTGCCTTCTTTGTAACGCCAGTGCGCGGCGATGCCTTCTTCTGCGGTGCGATGCATCTCTTCCGTGCGAATCTGAATTTCCACCATCTTGCCGCCCGGCCCGATCACCATGGTGTGCAGTGACTGGTACATGTTGGTTTTCGGCGTCGCAATATAATCTTTGAACCGTTCCTGAATCGGCGTAAATAAACTATGTACGATGCCGAGCGCAAAATAACAGTCCTCCACTTTTTTGGTGACGATACGAATCGCCGAGAGATCGTAAACCTCTTCAAACGATTTTTCCTGCCGCAGCATTTTTTGGTAAATGCTGTAAAAATGTTTCGGCCGGCCGGTGATCTTCGCGATGGCGCCGACCTGCTTCAACTCTTTGCGTATCGGCGTGGTCAGCCGGCGGATGTAAGCTTCGCGTTCCTGCCGTTTCTCGGAGATTTTCTGCACGAGTTCCCAATAGGTTTTGGGCGATAAAGTTTTTAACGCCAAATCTTCCAACTCCCAACGGACTTTGGCAATGCCGAGCCGGTGGGCTAACGGCGCATACACGTCGCGGGTTTCAATGGCAATGCGTGCGCGCTTTTTCTCCGGCAGGTATTCAATGGTGCGCATGTTATGCAGCCGGTCGGCAAATTTGATCAAAATGACGCGAATGTCTTTAACCATCGACAGCAGCATTTTGCGAAAATTTTCCGCCTGCTGCGCTTCCAAACTATCAAATTTCAACCCGGAAATTTTAGTGACGCCGTCCACCAAAACCGCCACTTCACGGCCAAACTTTTCTTCGACCTCGGCAACAGAGACGCCGGTATCTTCGACGACGTCGTGCAGCAAACCACCGGCAATCGTGAAGTAATCCATCCGCAAGTCACAGAGAATCTTCGCCACTTCGACACAATGCTCGAAATAAGGCGCACCGGACTTGCGCAGTTGATCTTTATGCGCTTCCTCGGCGAAATGATACGCCCGCGTCAACAGGTCAGCATCGACCGCATGATGGCTGTAGCGTTGCAGCTTACGCAGAATCCAGCTAAAAGTTTTTTCATACTTGTTCATGGCATCGCTCACCCCGGAGCAAATCAAAAGATGTTGAGCAATAGCGCCACGCGATCCCTGCGGGCGGAGCCTTAACGGATGTTATGCCAAGGCCATCGTTCTAAAACGTCATGCCTAAAACTAATCAGTACCAGCATCTGCTCAAAATGGCGAGGATTCCAGCGCCGGAAAATCGGCGCGGTCTTTGGCCAGATTGGTAAATAAAACATAATCTTTCAAGAACATGACTTTTGCCGTGCCGATCGGGCCGTTGCGCTGTTTGCCGATGATAATCTCACTCACACCTTCAAATTCGACGCGATCGTAAACTTCCGGGCGATAGATGAACATCACCACATCGGCATCTTGTTCGATGGCGCCAGACTCGCGCAAATCCGAAAGAATCGGGCGGCGATCACCGCCGCGCTGTTCCACCGCGCGCGACAATTGGGATAGGGCAATCACCGGCACATCCAACTCTTTGGCCAGCGCTTTCAAAGATTGCGAGATCATCGAAATTTCGATCTGCCGGCTCTCCACATTGCGCGGCCCGCGCACAAGTTGCAGGTAATCGACGATAAACAATCCGACTTTTTTTTCCGCCACGAGACGGCGGGCCTTCGCCCGAATTTCCATCACGGTCAGCGCCGGCGTGTCGTCGATGTAAATCGGCGCCTCGGCCAATTTGCCAACCGCGAGCGCGAGTTTAGAAAACTGTTCGCGCGGCAATCTGCCGGTACGTACGGCGTGCGAATTCACGCGTGCCTCGCTGCAAAGCAAACGCAGCGCGAGTTGATAATTGGCCATTTCCAATGAAAAAATGCCGACGCCGACATTGCCGTCCACCGCTGCATTGCGCGCCATGTTCAAACAGAACGCTGTTTTGCCCATCGAAGGGCGGCCGGCGACGATAATCAAATCCGATCTTTGCAGTCCCGAGGTCATTTCATCAAGCTCGGTAAATCCCGTCGGCACACCGGTGACCGAGCCGCGGCGCTGATGATACGATTCAATGGTATCGAAGGTTTTGTGCAGAATCGGATTGATAAACTCAAAACCGCGGCGCAACCGGCGCTCGGAAAGGCTGAAGATGCGCTGCTCGGCTTTATCCAAAATATCATCGACGCGATCCTGCTCTTCAAAGGCTTCATTGGCGATTTCGGTGGCGACGCCGATCAAACGCCGCAGAATCGCTTTTTCCAAAACGATGCGCGCATGATATTCGATATTGGCCGCCGAGGGCACGCGCGCGACCAACTCGGTCAGATAATAATTTCCGCCCACCGCATCAATTTGGCCGCGCCGTTGCAACTCCGCGCCGACGGTCAACACATCCAGCGGCTCGTTGTGCTCAAAGAGCGCCGACATCGCCTCGTAAATATGCTGATGGCCGCTTTTGTAAAAACACCAATCTTCGAGCAATTCAAAGGCCCGGCTCGCGGCGTTGCTCTCCTGCAGCATCGCGCCGAGCACGGCAACTTCCGCGTTGAGATCCTGCGGCGGCAGACGATCGATGATCTGATCGGGTGGCGCGGCATTGCTGTTGGCGGCGTTATTTTCTTTGCGTGGCAT
>CAYZFF010000490.1:0-3499 GCA_964477305.1 uncultured Cytophagia bacterium | reverse complement strand
GATGCATTTTAATTGTCGTCTGCCCGTTGCTGATAGTTATGTAACCCATAATCTAAATTTCGATCTACGGAGAACTTGATGCTCCCGCAAGAAAAAGACGCCGAGCTTCGGCAAAAAATTGCCAATGGCTTCATCGTCGAAACCGAAGACGATATGACGCCGGGCTATAAAAAAGCGTTGGAAGTGATTCTCACCGTGCAAGGCGATACGGAGTTGTTGAGCGCGCCGGCGTATTATTTTGCCTCTAAAGATGCGCCGACGATCAACAGCCGGCTCGCGGTGTACGCCATCATTCAAGACGAGTTGGGTCACGCCAACATTGCCTATCGCCTGCTCGAAGATCTCGGCGTGTCGAAACAATGGCTGATGTACGGCCGCCAGCCGCATGAATTCAAGCACCCGTATGGCTTCGACCAGCCGCTGGAGAATTGGGCCGAGATGGTGGTGGCGAACGGTTTTTTTGATCGCGCTGGAATCACGCTGCTGGCGGATGTGCACAAAAATTGTTCATACGGGCCGTGGCAGCGCTCGCTCACCAAAGTGGATCGCGAGGAAGTTTTGCATCTGCGTCATGGTGAAAGCTGGATGAAGCGGCTCGCTAAAGCCGGCGGCGCCGCCAAAGAAGCGTTGCAGCGCGCGGTGGATTGGATGTTCCCGACGACGCTTGAATGGTTCGGCCTGCCGGACAGCATGAAAAAACACAACGACCAGATCGAGTACAAATTGAAGGGCCTCACCAACGATCAGCTCCGTCAGGTGTGGATGAGCGCGACCGTACCCCTCAGCGAAAGCTGTGGCCTCAAAGTTCCGGCGCATTTTGACGCGGAGAAAAAAGAATATATTATTGATTATGAATTTCCGGTGCAATATGATCCGCAAGCGAAGCGCTGGCTCTTCAATGAACCCATTTCGTGGGATCAAGTTTTCCAGCGTTGGAAAGCACGCGGGCCAATGAATCAAACGTATGTGAACATGTTGCAGGGCGACAAAACCGGCACGTTCGGCGGCCTGCATTGGTCGGCATAAACTCGTACTCTTACTCCTAATCGTACTCATTTCTGAAAACATCTCAAGCGAGTAAGAGTATGAGAAAGAGTACGAGAAAGAGCGCATTTACAAATTTTATGATCGACACCCAAACAGTAATATCCGCGCTCACTGAAGTCACCGATCCGGAAATGCCAATCAGCATCGTTGACATGGGCATGATTTACGATGTGCGCGTGAATGGCAGTCACGTTGAAGTCGACATGACCTTCACGGCAATTGCTTGCCCGGCAATGGAGATGCTGATCTCCGACGTCAAAGAAAAGATTAACGAATTGCCGGGCGCGCCCTCGGTGCAAGTGAATATCGTGTGGAATCCGCCGTGGACGAAAAGCCGGCTCAGTGAACGGGGCCGCGATATTTTACAGAGTTTCGGCGTGGCCGTGTAAAGTAAGATTTTAATTATTTGGTTTTGGTGATTTCTTCTGTAAGAATAACTTTAAAAAATATGGCATCGCAACGCATTTACGAAGTCTTCGCCCGCAAAGCGCATGAAGAGCCGATCATGCATGTCGGCAGCGTCAACGCGCCCAATGATGAATTGGCGAAAGTCTACGCTTGGACGGCTTACGATGAAGAAAAATGGCTGGAAATGTGTGTCGTCCGGCGCAGTGAAATTATTCCCGTACTAAATTCGGAAGATAAGCCCATTTGGGGAAATTAACTCGTGTAACGCAAGTCGTGCAACGTCTTAGATTCAAAGGCCGTTTCACAGCACAAGAAAATCATAATTGTAAAAATACAAACAATGAATACACAGAGTTTTGCTTCCGCAAAAAACCTACCGGCGGATGGCCGCGACGCCGTGCATGCGCTGCTGCTGGCAACGGCAGACACCAAAATGTTTCTCGGTTTTCATTACGGCGAATGGACCTTTGGCACTCCGGCCCTCGAAGCGGGCATCGCGGCTTGTTGTATGTCGCAGGATGAGTTCGGCCATTTGCGTTTGCTGCATGGCTGCCTGACCGCGCAGTTCGGTGACAGCCCAAGCGCCTTGGTGGAAAAACGCCCGTTAAATGAGTTCGCCAATGTGGCCTGTCTTGATCGGCCGCTGGTGAAATGGGCGGATTTTGTCGCAATCAATCTCTTTACCGATGGCGCGCTAACCGTCATTTTAACCGGCTTGCAAAAATCGGCTTTTTTGCCGGTGGCCAATTTCGTTGACAAGATGGTTGAAGAAGAAAAACATCATCTGCGCAATGCCCAGGGCTGGTTTCGCACCCTCGCGACCTACAATTCGCAAACGAAAGCAGCGCTCGAAGAAGCAAGCCGCTGGGCCCTCTCCCCCACTTTGGAATGGCTTGGTCCTGCCCATCATGCGATGATGCAAACGTTGGAAAAATACGGCATCATCAACGCCCCCTGGGAAACGCTGCGGCAGCAATTTCTCGATTGGGTCGGCGCGTTTGCGCACGATCAAAAGATTGCAATTGGGTTGGAACAAATGAACGGCCATTGGACGCCGGCGTTTCCGCTGGATTTTTCGCAATGGAATCCGAGCGTGCGGCGCTGCACACCGACACAGCCGGATGAAAAAATTCTCTATCATTTGCGCGGCAGCAAGAATGCAATTTTTAAATTAGGCGAGTCGTAAACCTAAATGCAAAAAGCCAAGCACAAAAAGCAATTTGACGATATGGTGGACGACGTGTGTTGCCCATTTTGCGGTTCCGCGGAAACGCGGCGCGAAGCGAATTTCGGCACGACCTTGGGCTACGCCCAATTCTATTGCTTTCACTGCCGCACGCCATTTGAATGGATTAAATGGGAGGAGAATGCGGCAGAAGCAGATTTGCCACCCTTTCTATCCTCGAAAAAATAGCGGTTCATATTAAAATAGCCAATTGCGTCTCACCTATCACCGAAAATTTCCTTCATCCATTCTCGGCTACGACCGCGATGTCATCGTGTGGTTGCCGCCGAATTATGAGAAAGAGCCGGCACGGCGTTATCCCGTCATTTATGCGCATGATGGGCAAAATCTTTTTGACCCTGCCACCGCTTTTGCCGGCATCGATTGGCAACTGGACGAAGCTGCCGAGGCGCTGATTCGCGATAAAAAAATCGAGCCGATGATTATGGTCGGGCTATCGAACACGATGGCGCGTCTTGAAGAGTATACGACGAAACGTGGCCGCAAATACGCGGCATTCATTATCGACGAAGTGAAGCCGTTTATCGACAAAACGTATCGCACCCTTCCCGGCCGCGAGCATACCGCGGTGTGGGGTTCGTCGCTTGGCGGGTTGATCTCATTTTATATCGCGTGGTGGCATCCCGAAATTTTCAGTATGGCCGGTTGTTTGTCCGGCACGTGGATGTGGGATAATGCTGCGGCTATTCGTTTTGTCGAAACGGAAACACCGCCCGCGCCGGATCTCAAAATTTATCTCGATCACGGCAGTGAGGGCGTCGAGGGCAATCAAGCCTGGGTTTATCGCAGCATGCGCGA
>CAYZFF010000489.1:0-3500 GCA_964477305.1 uncultured Cytophagia bacterium | reverse complement strand
TCAAAAACTTTACTTGACAAATTGTTTTCTTCTCTGCAAATTGTTGCATAATTCATTATTGTTCAACAACCCAATCGGAGGAGAGAAAGATGAAGCCAAAAACTGTGCAGGTTTTCGCTGCCGCGTTGAAATGGCTGCTCTTGTTCTCAGTGGTGATGTTCGGTTTAACCACGCAGCTTTTTGCGCAAGGCGTGACGACCGCAGCGATGAGCGGCATCGTTATGGACAGCAAAGGCCAACCTTTGCCCGGCGCAAACGTGATTGCGGTGCATGGACCCAGTGGCACGCGTTACGGCGCGGCTTCGCGCGTCAACGGCGGGTTCAACATTCCCAACATGAAGATTGGCGGCCCGTACACGGTGACCGCGAGTTTGGTCGGTTACAAAAAGCAGGAAGAACAAAGCGTCTATCTGAATCTCGGCCAAACCGTCAGTCTCAATTTCAAGATGATTGAAGAAGCCGTCAGTCTGGGAGAGGTACAAGTCACCGCTGAGAAAGATGAAGTGTTGAATAGTGATCGCACCGGCGCGGCCACTTTCGTCCGGCCGGAACAGGTGACGGAACTCCCGTCGATCAAACGCAGCACGCGCGATTTGACGCGGCTCGATCCGCGCAGCGACGGCAATTTTAGCTTCGGCGGGCGCAACTGGTTGTACAACAATATTTCGCTGGATGGTTCGTATTTCAACAATCCGTTCGGCCTCGACGATCCGGCGCCCGGCGGCCAAGCGAATGCCGAGCCGGTTCCTTTTGATGCCGTCGAGCAAGTGCAAGTTTCGATTGCGCCATTTGACGTGCGCGAAGGCGGTTTTACCGGCGCTGGTATTAACACGGTAACGAAAAGCGGCACCAATGAATTCAAAGCTTCATTGTACAGCTTTGTGCGCAATGAAAGTTTTCTCGGCAATAAAGTCCGCGGCAATGACGTCATTGCCAATCCGGATTTGAAATTCAACCAATCCGGTTTTACGGTGAGCGGCCCGCTGATTCGCGACAAGCTGTTTCTGTTCATCAATGGCGAATTGGAACGCCGCGATGATCCGGGCACCAACTTTGTTGCCAATCGCGACGCCACATTGTCCTTCGGCGAATCACGCGTCAGCGCCACCGTGATGGATCAAATCAGCGCGCGGATGCGCCAGGTTTACGGTTATGAAACCGGCCCGTATGAAGGGTACATTCATGAAACCAATAACGACAAGCTGCTGGTCAAGTTGGATTGGAATCTCAACGACCATCATAATTTGACGTTCCGCTATAATCTTTTGGATGCGCGCCGCGATTTGCCGCCGCATCCCTTTGTGCTCAGTTTCAATAACACCGGCCGCGGCCCGAACGAAAGCAGTTTGCCGTTTAGAAATTCCGGCTATCAAATCAATAACGATCTCAACTCTTTCGCGTTGGAATTGAACAGCCGCTCGAGCAAACTCGCCAATCGTTTTTTTGCGAGCTATAACCGTTTCCGCGATTTCCGCGATCCGTTCAGCGCGGATTTTCCCACCATTGAAATCGGCGAAAACGGCGCGACGTACACCACCGTCGGCCATGAGCCGTTCTCGATTCACAATATTTTGGATCAAGACGTTTTTCAGTTCACCAACAATCTGAGCATTTTCTCCGGCAAGCACGTTTTTACGGTGGGCGCCAACTTTGAGAAATTTTCGTTTTTTAACGCGTTCAACATTTTCCGCAACGGCGTCTTTTTTCTGCCGCCGGTGACGGGCATCGGCTCGACGTTCTCGTCGTTGGCGGAATTTCTCGCCGCAACGGACCCCGCGCGCGCAGGCGGGCCGATTAATTTCAGGGGTCTGATCGGCTCCGGCCCCTTCAAAGGCGAAAATATTAGTTTGGGCCAACTCGGCATTTATGCGCAAGATGAATTGCAGGTGTCGGGAAAATTCAATCTGACCTACGGCTTGCGCGTCGATGTGCCGATGTATTTTACCGATCCGGTCGACAACCCGTTTTCACGCGGGCTGAAGGCGCTGGATGAAAACGGCGCGACGGAAACCGTCGATCAAAGCAAGCTCGCCGGCGCGAAGCTGTTGTTCTCGCCGCGCCTCGGTTTTAATTACGATGTGAAGGGCGACCGCTCGATGCAATTGCGCGGCGGCACCGGCATTTTCACCGGTCGCGTGCCTTTTGTGTGGATTGGCAATGTCATTTCCAATCCGGGCGCGAACCCGAATTTGTACGACCCGTTTGCGAATCCCAACGTGACGCAAATTCCCACGAAAAAAGGCTCCATTCTCCGGCAGTCGTTTGATCTAAATGCGATGACAGAAGATTTTAAATGGCCGCAAATTTGGACAACGGATTTTGCCGTCGATCGCAAATTGCCGTGGAATATGCTCGGCACGGTCGAATTGCTTTACGGCAAGGATCTCAACGCCGTTTTTGTGCGCAACGCGGATTTGGTGAAACCGGTGCGCACGCTGCCGGATGGCCGGCCCTATTACGGCGGCGCCGGCGCCAATGAATTGAACGCTGATGGCGGCGCCGGCATTTATGTGATTGACAACACGGGTGAAGGGCACAGCCTCAACGTGACCGCGCAGTTGCGCAAAAATTTCGACTCCGGGCTGTTTACGACGTTGGCGTATAGTTTCACCGACGCCAAAAACAACTTGCAATCGACTGAAATTGCCAGCGTGTTGTGGTCGTCGCAACCGATTCAAGGCGATCCCAACAAACCGGAGATCGGCTTCTCGCAATTCGGCCAGCGGCATCGTATTACCGGCGGCGCGACGTATCGCAAAACGTGGTCGAAGAATCTCGGCACGCACGTCGGCCTTTTCCTGGAAATCGCCGAAGGCAACCGCTTTGCGGGCGCGGGCGGCAACCGTTACTCGTATCTTTATTCCGGTGACGTGAATGGCGACGGCCAGGGCGGCAATGATTTGATTTACATTCCGGCCAGCGCCAGTGAAATTAATTTTGACCCCATCACCAACAGCGCCGGGCAAGTGACTTCGACCGCGGCGCAGCAGTGGGCGGCGCTCGAGGCCTTCATCTCGCAGGATAAATACCTCAGCTCGCATCGCGGCCAAATCGCCGAGCGCAACGGCGCGGTGAATCCGTGGTATTACAACATTGATCTCCGTGTGCTGCAAGATTTGTCGCTCAATTCCGGCGGGCAAAAACACACGTTTCAATTGAGCTTCGATCTGTTGAATCTGCCCAATTTCATCAACTCGGATTGGGGCGTGCGCAAAGTTGCCAGTGTCGCTGCAACTTCGCCGCTGCGGCTCACGCGCTTCAACGCGCAGGGCGCGCCGGTTTTCAATTTCTCCGGCCCGTCCGAAACTTTTATCGACGACCCGGGCCTCTTCTCGCGCTGGCAAGCGCAGATTGGCTTGCGGTATTTTTTAAATTAGGCGTTGTTGAAAGTTGGCGGTGAATTCAAAAGGCGCGCTTCTTTGCAATGAGGCGCGCCTTTTTTATTGAGCCCATCCCACAACTGGCAAGTGCGATGTATCGTTGCCACGTCGAGATGCCAG
>CAYZFF010000488.1:0-3502 GCA_964477305.1 uncultured Cytophagia bacterium | reverse complement strand
CAGCGCATTATCGGAACACCGCCAGATTCGATTGACCCACCAAACCTCGTTACGCCTCGAGGTGGAATACAACGGCGGCTATTTGTCCATCGAGCGCGATGACAGCGGCCTGCTGGCCGATCTCAAAATCGATTTTGACCGCGAAGAGAATCGTCCGTACATCGATTTTGATTCGACCGCCACGGCGCCGACGTTGCGCCTTCGCAGCCCGCGCCGGCACGGCGTCAACCTGTCGTTTAATCACGTGCGCGAGAACGACTGGCGAATCAAGCTCAGTCCGAAAATTCCGATTGCGTTTCACCTCGATGGCGGCGCGTTGGACGGGAAATTGGACTTTTCCGGCTTAAAAGTTGCTGATTTAAAAATCAACGCCGGCGCCGGCGAATTTGATCTGGATTTTCGCGAGCCGAATTCCGAAAATCCCGACATTCGCATCAACTCCGGCGCGGCGGAGACTACGGCGCGCGGCCTGTGCAACGCCAATTTTCGCCGCATTGATTTCAATGGCGGCGTTGGCGCCTCGCGGCTGTCGTTTGACGGCGAGTGGAAAAACGACGCCCGCGTCGCCATGCATCTCGGCGTCGGCAAAAATGAAATATTGCTGGCGCGGCATATCGGCGCCAAAGTGCATGCGCCGAGCAATTTTCTTTCGCCGATTCGCCTGCGCGGTTTTGAGAAACGCGGCGGCCTGCATTATTCCGAAAATTATGACCAGGCCACCGGCCATCTCGATTTCGACATCAAAATGGGCGTCGGCCACACGGAGATTGAGTGGATAGAATAAACCCATTGCTGGCTGGAAATTTCAGCACTTCCCATCGCCATTGCCGGCAAAATTGTAGCTATTCAGCTATTTTTTGGTAAACCGATTGAACGGATAAAGCGGATTTCAGGAATTTATTGGGCAAAATCGAAATCAGTTCAATCTGTTTTATCCGCTTCCCGCTTTGGTTTTTTGTGAAAATTTGCGCTGAATAGTTACACAAAATTTACGTTTTCAAGATAGGATTTCATTTTACATTTTTAAGGAGAGCCATTATGCGCAACGCCGTTCGTACGATCTGTGGGGCCATCGCGATGATGATGTGGTTGGCGGGCAGCCAGATGGGATGCCAAACCACGCCGACACCCGTCAATTTATCCGAGACGGGAAAGAGTATTGTGACCTGGGGTGACCATCACAGCGGCCAGCTTGGTGACGGCAGCGCCGTATCCAACCGGCCTTATGTCGGCGCGTTGAATTTAGCCGGCCCGTGGCATGCGGTCGCGGCGGGAGGCAGCCATTCTCTGGCGCTCAAAACCGACGGCACGGTTTGGGCCTGGGGTGAAAATGGCCGCGGCCAGCTTGGCATCGGCACCACTAATAATGTCAATCAACCATTCACGACGCAGATCGATCATGTCGTCGCGATTGCTGCGGGCGGGCTTCACAGCTTGGCGCTTAAAAATAACGGCACAGTTTGGGCCTGGGGCGAAAACGATGACGGGCAACTTGGCGAGGGGACGAATAATGACGCCAGCAGTCCCGTGCAAGTCAAAGCGTTTACTTTGGTTCGCGCTGTGGCGATTGCCGCCGGTGAGAAGCATAGTTTGGCCGTGGACGGCAACGGCGACGTTTGGGCCTGGGGCAAAAATGATTTTGGCCAATTGGGAGACAGCAGCGTGGTCAGCCGCTCGACGCCGGTCAAGGTGAAACAATTGACGGGTGTCGTGCAAGTCGCGGCCGGGGCCATGCATAGCCTGGCGCGTAAAAGCGATGGCTCGGTGTGGGCGTGGGGCGACCGCCGGCATTTGCAATTGAGCGACGGAACCGTTCCCGCGTTGAGTTGGACGCCGACTCGAGTGCTCTTTGGGCTGCCAACTTCGCCGCCCAATTATCTCAGCAATATTGTTGCGATTGCGGCCGGCGGCGATCACAATGTGGTTCTGGATAACGGCAATCAAATTCTGGCGTGGGGCAGTGACAAATTTTTTGAATCGTCCGGATATGGCGGCGGTTATGGAACGATAGGGCCGGACGGCACTTTGCTGTCATTCTCATTCCAACTGCAAGGCATACCGGGAAAAATCATTACCGGCGCCGCCGGCACTTATCATAGTTTGGCGTTGACAGAAGACGGGCGCGTGTGGGCGTGGGGACGCAATGATCAAGGCCAACTGGGCGATTCAACTTTGATTGACGGACAGAACATTTCTGCCGTTAAAACACTGCGCGGGGCAAAAGCGATTGCCGCCGGTGGCGGCCATAATCTCGCGCTGGTGTTGCCGGCGCTGCAACTCGACAAAACCGCGCTAAATTTTGGCAATGTGCAAATCAACAACAGTGCGACGTTGACCGTGATCGTCAGCAATGCGGGCGTCATTCCGGTCAATATCAATAGCATCGTGATTAGCGGCCCGGCGGAATTTTCCGTAACGCCCGGGTGTGCTGTTCCCGTACAGCTTGCGGTAGCGGCAAGTTGCACACTGCAAGTTGCTTTTCGTCCGGCGAGCCTCGGCAATCGCACGGCGAAAATATTGATCAACAATGATTCGCCATTGACCGATCTCGAGGTAGCGTTGGCCGGCAACGGCGTGCAGTAAGATTGGGTTTATACATCTTCTCTTTGCGGCGTCGATGTTGCGTAAAAAACTTTTTCCGGGCAGCAATTTTTGCTTCTTATTTACCGGTTAAATCCAATTCACCGCGACTCGACGCCGCTTTTCCGTTTTGGCCGATCTGACTCGGCGTACGATCCCGATCTGTCAGGCGTTCACTGATAACTTCCGTAACCGGACTTGCCGCCCGATTAATATCTCGCTGCCGGCGGTTTCATCCCGAATCCCGCGAGTTGCAAAGCTTTCCACGGTTTTGGTCTCGCCTATTTCTGACCACAGGCTTGTTTGTTGATGTGAATCATGCCGGGGTACTCGCTGCCAACTATCGCAAACTTCGTAATGTCCTGCCGGTAGCCGAAACAAATGTGATCCTTGATAAAACAGTTGACATTCGCCGCTATATTATATATATAAAAGGAATCTGGCCCTCGGAAATGAATTACCCATGTCGAAGTAAGGACTTTATGAATTTCATTTCTGTGAGCCGATTCCTACGGACATAACCAATTCCGAGCGTGATTAACTTTTTTTGATACAACGCGTTTTTGCTTAGGAATGCCGATTAAATAACTTACCCAAATGATCGTCATGCTCGAACGCTTTAATCGGGCATCCACGCTTTTAAAACCGCCAAAAACGCGCGGGAATGACAAGCCTATGAAATGAGCAAGTTATTTATTCGGTGATTCTTAAGGTAATGCTCGATACTTTTGTTCACCCATTGACGCCAATTCAGCCCTCCAACCCTGTCAAAAACCAATGCAAATTGCGCGACATGCTAACGCCGCCTGATGAGTACAAAAGCGCAACTAAACTTTCGAGTGAATGTCTTTCTTCTCACTAAATCATACTTTCGGCTGATGCATTTGCCGCCCATTTTTATGTATATTTATTCCAGAAAAAA
>CAYZFF010000487.1:0-3504 GCA_964477305.1 uncultured Cytophagia bacterium | reverse complement strand
ACCTCAATCCTGCGTCGGTGGCTCTTTAATCCATAGCGCCAGCGCGCCGGCGACGAGACTGCAACCTGCGGCAAAATATGCCACGCTGTGAAAGCCGATACGCGTAAACAGTAGTCCACAGATGGCGGCCGTTCCGGCAATAGCGAGTTGCGACATGGCATTACGCAGCGCGATGTAAGCGCCGCGCTCACTGGCCGGCGCGAGTTGGCTGATCAAGGCTTGAAAGGGGCCTTCCCGCAACGCCATGGCCAGGCCGCCGGCAGCGCAAAAAAGATAAACGCCCGTGAGGTTTTGCACCAATTCAACATTCGCCAAAATGAACGCCAGCAAAAAACTGCCGAGCGCAATCATGCGTCGCTTCCCGATGCGGTCGGCCAACCAGCCGCCGGCCAATGCTCCGAGCACGGAAGCCACGCCGGTGGCCATAAAAACCGCGCCGATCATGTTGATCGACATCTGGAATGCAGAGGTGAGCCAGGCGCCGAGGTAAGTGATCAACCCGGCGATCGCCGTGGAAATTGCAATGGCCAGCAGCAAACCGCCGAGAGTTAGCGGGCGCGTAAAATAACGTGGATAGGTTTTAAACTGCCGCGTCAAATTCGCAAGCCCGCCGCCGACATTGGCTTTAACGTTGTGCGTTAACAGCGTCGGACGAATGAACAGGCCGATTATGGCGCCAAGCACGGCGAGCAATAGATAAAGACTGCGCCAGCCCCAACTTGCGGCCATCCACGCGCCTAGCGGCACCGCCATCACCGGCGCAATGAAATAAACGGCGCCCAGCCGCCCCATCGCGCGCCCGCGCGCCGAGTATTCAAATAAATCCGCCACCTGAGAAATCACACACGCCGAGATCGTGCCTCCGGCCAGTCCGGCGAAAATCCGCGCGATCACGTAATGCTCAAATTGTTGCGCGAAATAAGCGCCGAGCGCGGCGCCGGCAAAAACGAACGCGGCGCTGCGTAAAAAAATCAAACGCCCGATCCGATCCGAGAGTGGCCCGACCACCAATGCCCACGCTGCCGCGGCAAAAGCATATGCGCTCACCGCTGTCCCCATCACCGCCGGCGTAACGCTAAAATCCTGCGCCAACTTCGATAAAATTGGCGCGATGATTTGCACGTCCGTCAAACCGAGCAGCAGAATAGCAAGTAAAAGAACAAACAAACCCAACCGACTTGAATTCGCCATGCTTTGAAACATTTGCCTTTAAAGTTGTGTATAAGATAAACAAATTTGCATTGCAGTCAAGCTGAAAATGCTCACCGTGATACCGCATTCTGCCCGTCAAGGCATTCTTGCCAGTAAAAATCCCACACCGGCCCAATTATTTGGGTTTAAAAGAATTTGAAACTGATCTTTATTTTACAAGACGGCGAAGCAGAGAAAGCGTTGGTTAATCGAAAAAAATTTACAACGACCACAAAGGACGATATGAGCAAAAATAATGATCTGCATATTATGGAGAATAAGAGGCTGCAACCATGGTTGGCAAGTGAACTCGTGCTGATTGCAGGGCTGGCATTTTTTAAACTCATTGCTCACCTTTTGACGAATGCCAATTACGAATTGCACCGCGATGTTTATTTGTACCTCGCGCTGGCCGAGCACCCGGCTTGGGGATATATTTCCGTCCCGCCGCTCACGCCGATGATCGGCAAATTGGCGATGGCATTGTTCGGCAGTTCGGCGATTGCCGTCGGATTTTTTCCGGCGTTGAGCGGCGCCATTTCAGTGATCGTTATTGCTCTGCTGGTCAAAGAACTGGGTGGAACAACGTGGGCGCTGGTACTCGCAGGTATGGCATTTATTCTCTCGCCGTCGTTTCTGCGTAGCAACACATTTCTCATGCCGGTGGCGTTTGATCAATTTGCGTGGCTGTTGAGCGGATATTTTATCTTTAAATTGGTGCAGAAGCAAGAGCCCAAATACTGGATCCACCTCGGTATTCTCTGGGGGATTGCTTTTTTGAATAAATACGCCATCGTTTTTTTGGTGGTGGCGTTTTTGCTCGCGCTGCTGCTTACTCCGCAGCGCAACCTGTTGCGTTCCCGCTATTTTGGTCTCGGTTTTCTTCTCGGCGGGCTGATCATTTTGCCGAATCTTGTTTGGCAATACAATCACAATTGGCCGGTGATCGGGCACATGGAAGAGCTGCGGCGCACGCAATTGGTGAATGTGCATCCGGGCGATTTTTTAATGCTGCAACTGTTAATGAATTTTCACGCAGCAATTGTTTGGTTGGCGGGACTGGTTTTTCTGCTCTTCTCAAAAGAAGGGCGGCGTTGGCGTGTTTTAGGTTTGACGTTTTTATTTACTGTCGGCATTTTGTTGTTGTTGAGCGGCAAAGCTTATTACACACTTGGTGTGTACCCGATGCTCTTCGCGGCCGGCGGCGTGGCGATTGAAAAAAACTTTGCAAGACACTGGCGCTTTTTACGCCCCGTGGTTCTGGGCGCCATGATTTTCATTTTCCTGCCGCTGCTGCCGTACAGTCTGCCGGTGTTGTCGTTTGATAAAATGGCGGCGTATGCCGAGGCCTCCAAAAAATTTGGAGCGGAAGGCGTACTGGTGTGGGAAGACGGACGCGCCCACCAACTGCCGCAAGATTATGCCGACATGACGGGTTGGCGGGCGTTGGCGGAAATCGTGATCAAAACTTATCAAAATTTGAATGAAACGGAGAAAGCGAATTGCGCGATCTATGCCGAAAATTACGGGCAAGCCGGCGCAATCAAATATCATGGCAGGAAATATGGCTTGCCGGAGCCGGTTTGTTTCAACGAAACCTTTGTCTTGTGGGCGCCGGACAGTGTGGCAAAGCAGCCAACGTTGATTTACGTTAACGACGAATTGGGCGAAGATATCCAATCGCTTTTTGCGGATATTGCGCTGGCCGGCAAAGTCGATAATGCTTATTTTCGCGAAAACGGTTTACAGGTTTATTTGTGCCGCAACCCGCGGCCGGAGTTTGCGGCGTTTTATCGCGAGAAAGTTCGGCGCTTAAAAAACCGGTATCAAAAATGAGCGAAATGTGGAGCCTTATTTTGTAACTATTCAGCTCAGATTTTCACAAAAAACTAAAGCTGTAAACGGATAAAGCAGATTGAACGGATTTCGATTTTGACCGATAAGTTCGTGAAATCCGCTTTATCCGTTCAATCTGCTTACAAAAACAATAGCTGAATAGTTTTCTTATTTTCAAATAGAAGGCGCGATTTCTTTCCCGGATGGACTCGGCAATGCCACGAATTGGATGGTATTTATTTTAAATTGGAATCTGTAAAATCATCGACAAGAAGATTTTGGTAACCTGTCAGGATGATATGAAGAGATATTGACTGAGGATAGTCAAATGAAGCGCGCCTTTTTTAACCGCAACAAGCGGGGGAATGCCTCTAAAATGAATACGCTTGTCACTGTAGTCTTTTGGGCCTCCCTGCTTTTTTTTCTGACTATTTTGGCCATTGGTTATTATCGTCAATCCCATAAACCGGCTAAACC
>CAYZFF010000486.1:0-3517 GCA_964477305.1 uncultured Cytophagia bacterium | reverse complement strand
CGACTATCTGATGTAAACGGTCAATATAGTTTTTGCAATAACTCTACAGGAAAGGAAATATGGCAAATCAAATTGTGGCTGTGAACAACGTCTCGAAATCCTACCGGCGAGACAGCATAAAAATACCCGTGCTCGAAAACATCAATCTTGCGGTGCCCGCTGGCGAGTTTCTCGCGCTGATGGGGCCTTCCGGCTCGGGCAAATCGACGCTGCTGAATCTCATCGCGGGCATTGATCGTCCGGATACCGGCACAATTACCGTGGCAAACGATGAAGTGACCAAACTTTCCGAATCACAACTGGCGGTTTGGCGCGCGCGGCATGTCGGCTTCATTTTTCAATTCTACAATCTCATGCCGGTGTTGACCGCCTTTGAGAATGTCGAATTGCCGCTGTTGTTGACGAAACTCTCGAAGCAAGATCGTGTCGAGCATGTGAAGACGGCGCTCTCCGTGGTCGGGTTGAGCGATCGTATGAAGCATTATCCCAAACAGCTTTCCGGCGGCCAGCAGCAACGCGTGGCCATCGCCCGCGCCATTGTCACGGATCCGACGCTGATCGTTGCCGACGAACCAACCGGCGATTTGGATAAAACTTCCGCCACGGAAATTCTCACGTTGCTCGAGCGCTTGAATCATGAGTTCAAAAAATCCATCATCATGGTGACGCACGATCAACGCGCTGCCGACAAAGCGCACACGGTTCGCCATCTGGATAAAGGAGAATTGGTATGAAAATTCTCAAACTGATTTTAAAAAACACCTTGCGCCATCCATTGCGCACGATCCTGACTTTTCTCGGCATTGCCATCGTCACATTTGCTTTTGGGTTTATTCGCACCGCCATTAGCGCGTGGTATGCCGGCGTGGAGGCTTCGGCACAAAACCGCATGGTCGTGCTCAACGCCACGTCGCTGACGTTTCCGTTGCCGCTCTCTTATCGCGAAAAAATTGCGCAAATTCCCGGCGTGCAAAGCGTCGGCATCGGCAACTGGTTCGGCGCTTATTACAAGGATCCCAAAGATTTTTTTGCCAACTTCGCGGTTGACGAGAAGTATCTGGCGATGTATTCAGAGTTCGTCCTGCCGCCGGAGCAATTGGCCGCTTATCAGCAAGAGCGTAATGCCTGTGTTATCGGGCGCAAGCTGGCGAACCGTTTTGGCTGGAAGCTCGGCGACGCCGTGCAGCTCACCGGCACGATTTACTACGGGCAATGGGAATTTGTGGTGCGCGGCATTTACGACGGCGCGCAAGCCACAACCGATGAAACGGCGTTCCTGTTTCATTGGGAATACGTCAACGAGCGTTTGAAACAGGAAAGCCCGGAGCTGGCAGATTATCCCGGCTGGTTCGTGATTCAAATCGCCGACGGCGCTGATCCCGTTGCCATCGGCGAGATGATTGACGGCAATTTTAAAAACAGTCCGGCGGAAACCAAAACTGAAACCGAGCGCGCGTTCAATCTCAGCTTCATCGCCATGGCCGGCACGATCATGACGGCCATGGAAGTCATCTCGATCGTCGTGGTGCTCATTATCCTTTTGGTTCTGGCCAACACGATGGCGATGACGGCACGCGAGCGTATGGCGGAATATGCGGTGCTCAAAACCCTGGGGTTCCGGCCGTTTCACCTCGTCGGTTTGATCGGCGGCGAATCGCTGTTCATCGCGATGGCCGGTTTCGCCGTCGGCCTCGGCACGCTGCTGTTCATCTTCAAAAACTTCTCGGTCGTCATTACCAAGCTCTCGAACGGATTTTTTGGCATCTTCAATTTAACCGACAACACCATCGCCTTGACTTTCGCCTCGGCCTTGATGGTGGGCATTATTGCTGCGATCTTCCCAACATGGCGCGCCGTGCGCATGCGCATTGCCGATGGATTGCATCGAGTCGCCTAAAACGTAATTTCTCAAACTTTCAATCATCGTATGAAAATCCCTCTCAGTTATAGTTTTCGGAATTTATGGACGCGGCGCTTGACCACCGGTCTTACGGTCTTAGGCATTGCGCTTGTCGTCTTCGTGTTTGCGGCCACGTTGATGCTCTCCAATGGGCTGCGCGAGGCGATGGTTTCCACCGGCGCGGATGAGAATGTCATCGTCATTCGAAAATCGGCTCTTTCCGAAGGGCAAAGCTTTGTTAGTCGCGAGCAAGCGAATATCGTCAAAACGCAACCCGAAATTGTAACCCTGGGCGACGGCACACCGATGGCCACGAGCGACGTGGTGGTGTCGATCAACGTTCCCAAGCGCGGCAGCAATGGGCTGACCAATTTGATCATTCGCGGCGTGTCCAGCCAGGCGTTGGAAATTCGCAAACACCAGGTGACACTGGTTAGCGGACGCCTGTATCAGGCAGGCCTGCAGGAAGTCATTATTGGGAAGGCCGTGCATGAGCGTTTTCAAGGTTTTGATCTCGGCGGCACGTTCCGTATGGCCGGCACGGTGTGGACGATTGTCGGCATCTTTGACGGTCACGGCACCGGCTTCGATTCCGAAGCTTGGGGCGATGTCGAGATCATGCTACCCGCCATTCGTCGTCCGGCTTTTTCTTCCGTGACGGTGCGCTTGCAAGATACCAGCTCGTTTAAAGCATTGAAAGCGCGGCTGGAGCATGACCCCCGCATGACCGTGGATCTCAAACGCGAAAAACAATATTACGACGAACAATCCCAGGGCACCTCGGCTTTCATTACGTTCATCGGCGCCACCGTCACGTTCATCTTCAGCTTCGGCGCAATGATCGGCGCGATGATCACGATGTACGCCGCAGTTTCCAATCGTACCCAGGAAATCGGCACCTTGCGTTCGCTGGGTTTTCGCCGGCGCAGCGTGTTGGGCGCATTTTTAGTCGAGGCCTTGTTGCTGGCGTTCATCGGCGGTGCGCTCGGCGTGATTGCTTCTGCGACGCTGCAATCAGTGACCATTTCCACCACCAATTGGACCACATTCTCCGAATTGGCCTTTGGTTTTAATCTTTCGTGGGGGATCGTGTTCGCGGCATTAACCTTCGCGCTCATCATGGGCATTGTCGGCGGTTTCTTGCCGGCCGTGCGCGCCTCGCGATTGAAAATTGTTGAGGCATTGCGTACGGAATAATCTATCCACCGGTGCAACCATGCAGGCGCAGCAGGATTGCACACAACTCAAGCCGAAAATAGAAACGCCACTGGCTCATCGCTCACCGAAAAAATAACGCATGCTTTTACGCAGAAAGGGAATCCCCCAAGATTCCCTTTCTTTTTTTGGAGCTGAAACAAATGTGGACAAACCTGAGCAGGATTTGACCCACTAAGGAATAGCGATTATATAACTTACCCAACTGAGGTCATCCCCGAACGCTTTAATCGGGCAATCCATGCTTTTAAAAACTGGATTCCCGCCAAAAGCGCGCGGGAAAGACAAGCTGATGAAATGAGCAAGTTATTTATTCGGCGATCCTAACTTGGCAATGTTATTAAGTTAGGTTGATATTGTCATCGCGAGCGTTTCTCAGCGAAGCGATCTCTTTGAAAACAA
>CAYZFF010000485.1:0-3518 GCA_964477305.1 uncultured Cytophagia bacterium | reverse complement strand
TGCCGGTTGAAGTGGTTGAAGCCTGTATGGATACGACAGCGATAGCTGCTTTCTACAAAAATTTATCGCAGCGTTTTGGCCCGGAAAAAAGTGTCATGCTTGTTTCGCATTCGAATATTGTGCCGTATCTTTTAACCAAAGCCGGTTTGCCAGAATCATGTTTTAAAGAAATGCGCATTAAACCTGCCGCGCCAGGCTCCTGGTTGTTGAGTGAAGGCTATGACAATATTTGGCGGATTAAGAGGTTAAATTCGTCTCGAAAAAAGTGTGAGGATTTTATGCGGCAAACGTTTTAGCCTTTGGTTAAAACGGCGGGGATTGAGAAGAATTGTTCCTCTCGCGGTTATCCACGCTTTTGCCGGAATCGCCGCGCCAGTACACCGTGCGAACCGGAAATGGAATTTCAATACCGGTATCACGAAAACGCTGGAAGATGCGCCGGTGCAATTCATGTTGCGCTGGAGCTTGTTGCTCGAAATCCGGCACTTCATAATACAAGGTAAAATCTAGCGACGAATCGCCAAAGCCGGGAAGCAGGCGCACCACCGGTGGTTGCGCCGTCACCAAATCCGGCCGTTCGCGCGATAAGGCCTGTGCTTCTTCAAGCAGAATTTTCTCAACCTGCTCCGGGGCGCTGTCATAGCTCACGCTGATCGGCAAGCGCGCCGTCATTTTCTTTTCGGGCAGGTGATAATTTGTGACAATGGCCTGCGCGAGTTTGGCATTGGGAACGACGATCAAATTATTCGCTCCGGTTTTGACCGTGGTGCTGCGCCAGGTGATGTCGGCAACGTAACCTTCGCCGCCGCTGTCCAGCTTGATGTAATCACCGGGGCGAATGTGGCCGGCGAGGCTAATGTAAAAACCCGCGAAAAGATTGGACAGCGTATCCTGTAGCGCGAGTGCCACGGCGATTCCGCCGACCCCGAGCGCGGTGAGAATCGGTGCGATCGAAAGCCCAAACTGATTGAGAATGATTAAAAAGCCGATGGTAAAAATAACAATGCGCGCTAAATTCTGCGTGAGGCTGGTCATCGGCAACGCGCCCTGCATGCGGTTGCCATAGTATTTGATCAAATTACCCGCCAACCGTGACGCGACGATGGTCAGCGAGCTGATCCAGAGGATGAGCAGCGTCTTGCTGATTTTCACCGCGGTGCTGTCGCGCAATTCGGATAGTTGCGTCGCCGCAAAAATTCCCAGAATCACCACCCAAATCATAAACGGCCCGCTGAAGGCATGAATCACGAGGTCATCGGCGTGCGTTTTGGTGTTGAGCGCCCAACGGCGCAGCGCGCGAAACAGCAGCCGGCGGGCGATGTAGCCGGCCAATAAAACTGCAATCAGAACGACAATCGGGATGATCAACTTCGTCGAATCGCCTTGCAGAAATTTTTGAATTGCCTCCATGAAAACGTTTTCTCCTGTAGTGATGTCATCTGCAAAAATATTATAAAAAAGATACAGTGGTTTGCGCAGAAAGTCAACCCGCAATTATCATAACATACCTTGAAATTGTAATAAATCCTTTGTAAATTATTTTAGCATAATCTGATATACTTAAAAAATGTGCAACGTTTTAACGCTGCTATCTTCTATTATATAAAGCCAGACCAAATTTTCACCAGCGACATTTAATGCTCGCATAAAAATCGCCGATACAGGAGTCAAATATGTCTGAACAACCGAAGCAACGCATGAAATCATACGAAATGATACCGGATCGCATTAAGAAACGTTATCTCGATTTTTACGACGAGCTTTATCATCCCGAACGCAGCGCCATTGATCTCAAAACCAAGGAATTGATTGCGATTGCCGCTTCGGTAGCGATGGATTGCAAAGGCTGTTTTCGCGGACATGTGCTCAAAGCCGTGCGGGCCGGCGCCACGCAAGAGGAAGTGGGTGAGGCCATCGCCATTGCCATTGCCATCGGCGGCGCGGCCATGGTGGATCGCACAGACATTGTTAACGAACAATACGATCTCGTGCAATCCTTGTGGGGAAAGGATCGCAAAAATGGCAACGGGGACACAAACGAAACCACGCCGTGAAGTTTGTCATGCTCAAAACTGGTGGTTCGGCTGTTTTAATCGCCAGTGAAATTTGGTGAAATTAAAGCTGCGGTTTTATCAAACTTTCGTTCATGCTGCTTCTGCTTTTCCGCACCCGTCTGCGTTACTACCGCAATTATCTTCGCCACCATTTTGATCGGGTGGTGTGGTTTGAAATTGGGTTTATTGTTTTTATTTTACTGTATCTCACCGGACGTTCCCCTGCCGATATTGGTTATAGCTTAGATTTTTTGCTGAAAAAAGATTTTTCGGCAAAATATGCCGCGCAATGGATCGCGCTGTTGCCCGTCTTTTATCTTATCGCAGAAGCGCTGGCGTTTATAACTTTACGGCCAACCGGCGAATGGCGGATTCTCGGCACGCTGCCGATTGCCCAACCGACCATCACCAATTATCATTTATTGCGTCACTGCGGCAAAACGATCGGATTACTTTTCATCGGCACGACCCCGTTTTTTGCCGGTGACAATGGCGTTATTGAAAAACTCGCGCGTTGTTGTTTCGCCTTGGGAACATTGTTGGCTTTGCAACTTGCAGGATTCAAGCAGGCATTTAGTTTACGCAACACCGAGAGAACCTTGCCGAAAAGAATTCTTCACTGGCTGCCGACTGAGGCGATCATTCTCTGTATCCTTATTTTCGGCGTTTCGCAACTCCAGCCTCTCGTAGCTGACTCGAGCGATAAAATACTTTTCGTCTGGCCAGCCGGATGGGCTTTGGCCTCCGGCTTATTTTATGACCTTCGGCGCAAATATGCGCCGGAGGTCATCGAGAGTCAGCCTTCCCTCAAGTCTCAAACAGTCCAGTCAACCCCAGCGTTCAATCAACCCGGTTTCAAGAGGGGAATAACAAGCGCCATGATTTGGCGTGATTTAAAATTTTTAAGAGCAGAAAAACGCTCGGTTTTCATTTTAGTGGTATTGGCCACGATTATCATTCTGCTGGCTGGACTCGCACAATCCAGCGCCGCCGAGGCTTACGCCAGTAGCATTGTGCTTGAGGGAATATTTGGCTTTATGCTGATCAATACGTTATTGGTTTTATTCGAGCATGACCTCAAAACCTCGGCGCTGCAACGAAGTTTGCCGGTTAGCGCCTCGACCTATTGGAAAGCGCGCTGGTTGCTGGCAAGCGGGTTCATGGCCGCGCCGGTGATGGGCATTGTTCTCGTTATTCCAGTTTTCTTTAAGATTGAAATGGGCTTCGTTTTTTTTATCGGCTTGGGGTTAATTCTTCCGGGGGTTTTTGCAGCAGTGTATTGCAATGCCGGTTTCGGGCTGTTTCCCAATATCAAATTTTGCGGCGTGCTGTTAAACATTTTGTTGGGGTTGATGATTCTGTTCTGGTTTTATATGCCACTCGGCACAGTCATCCTGTTGGCGATTAGCGTGTTGTGGATTCGCAAATCGCAGCGGCATTTTCAGTTTTTGGAAATAGGGTAGT
>CAYZFF010000484.1:0-3526 GCA_964477305.1 uncultured Cytophagia bacterium | reverse complement strand
CAAGTCCGACTTCACCCAACGTTATTTCTTCTTCGACAACGTCTCAAAATACTTATCCACCATCTCGCGATATTGCGGCGGCACCGGCTCGTCCCGCACGGTGAGAATTTGTTGTTGATTCTGCAGCACCGCGAGCCGGTTCGCCAATTCCGCTTCGAAACGGCGCAGCGGGTCGAGCAATTGTTTTTCTATTTGCTCGCGTTTCAGTGGATCGCCGCCGCGAAACGAGCGCACCGCGCCGCGATAATTTTGCAGGAGCCGGCTGTAATCATCGGCCAGCGCAGTATCGGCGCGCAAAAATGGATTGATCTTCTCCAAATCGCGAATGCCCTGCCACGCCTGCTCTGACCACCAGTTCATCTCTTCCGGACGTAATTTTTGATCCGACGGCGCGGTACCCGAGGGTGCGCCATTCGGAGTAAACTGCGGATTCTGGCCTTGTTGGCCGCCGCGTCCTTGATTGGGCTGAGTCGCAGGCGAATCAGCGTTTCCAGAAGCATTCGCCTCGGCGCGCTCCCGCAAACTTTCTTCCAACTCACGGCGCAAGCGTTGCGTTTCCTGCAGGGCCACATCCAATTTTTCATCCGGTGCCTCCGCCAATTGCGACAGACTCTCCCCAAGTTTCGCTTCAAGGCGTTTTAAATTTTGTGCAGTTTCGCGCTGCATGCGTTCGGCCTCGTCAAAGCGCTCCTGCTGAATCGCGTCGCCGGCTTCCGCCATCCGTTCGGAAATTTTGCGTTGATCAAATTCCTGCGTCAGCTTGCGGAGATCTTGCGCCAATTCGCGTTTTTCACGCGCATTTTCCCTTTCGCCCTCTCCCGTGCCAGCCGCCGTCTGTTGCGTTTTTTGTAAGTTTTCACGCGCTTGTTCGGCGCGGCGTTGCAAATCCTGCTGGCGCTCATGCCAACGCGATTTCTGTTCTGTACCGGAAGCGCTGCCCTGCCGCTCCAGATCATCGCTCAACTGCGATTGTGCGTCGGCAAGACGCTGCAACTCTTCGCGAAGTTGCGTCATATTTTCTCGCAACGAATTGGAACGCTGTTGCTGCAACTGTTCTTCCAACCGGCGCAGACGATCGAGCGCGCGATTGCCTTCAGCGCCGGCATTCGCCAGATTATCGCGCCGCAAATTGTCCGTCGTGCGTTTCATATCATCCGCAACCTGCCGCAACGTTTCTTCAAGTTGTTGCGTCGATTGCTGATTGGCCCCGGAAGATTGCCCGAGTTGCTGCATTTGCCGCGCAAGATTTTGCGTCTCGCGATTCAACTCATCCTGCTGCCGGCGCAAACGCTCGATCTGCCGTTTCTTCTCTTCGGCGGATTGATTGTCGCGTTGCAACATGCGATTCAATTCATTCAACCGTTCTTGACGTTGCGCCAGCTCTTTCACTTTTTGCTGCGCTTCGCTGAGTTGCGCTTGCTGCTGTTGTTGCTGCTGATTTTGCAGCGTTTCATATTTCGATTGAATCTTATTCATCTCCTCCTGAAAGAGCCGGGAAAATTCCTCGCTGCTTTGCAATTGGCCAAAACTGGCGCTGCCGTTACCGCCCATCGCCAACTCGTGCCGCCGCATTTCAGCGTCGAATTTCAGTAAAAACTGATAAGCTCGCCGTTCGGGATCCAACGCCTCCGCGAGCTTAGTATCTTGCAACGGCGGCACCGCAGCTTGCATCATTTCCACCGCCTGCTCAAGATACTCGAGGAGTTTTCCAGCATCGTCACCGAAACCGCCGCGCATTTTTGCCGCTTCCATCATGCGCGTAACCGATTCTTGCAGGCCCGCCTGCGTTTCTGCCAATGCCTTGCTGCTTTTTTCTAATTCTTCATTCGGAAATCTTTGTCGCGCGCGTTCAAGTTTCCACGTCGCCGTAATAATTTCCTTCTCCGACACCGCAAGCCCGGGCGAGCTTTCACCTCCGCCGCCCTGACTGAGCGCGCGATAAAACTCTTCATCAAACGGCCGTACTTCTAAAAAATAAAGATCGGATTCGGCTTTTTGTTTGGCGTCGCCGGCTTCATAATAATAGGAAACAAAATCGCCGGGTTGCACGCCAAGTTCTTCCAGAAAAAGCTGCGTGGCTGCATGATAGTTCATCCGGCTATTCTCCCCATCGCGCTGGCGCTTGGTCGTTGCCAGCAAATCCTGCCGCTTCGGCGCGTGCTCGTTAATGGAATAAATCAACTCGAACCGTTTTAATCCGTAATCATCATTGACTTGCGCCGCCATCGGCACTTCTTCAAGCATCGTTGGCCGCGTATCGCGACCGGGCCGCTCCAGCGTAATCTGCGGCGCTTCATCCGGCATGAGGTGCACAAAATATTCAACCGGCGCATTACTCATTCCGTCAGCGTTTGTGAGTTGCACAATGTAGTAACCATCTTTTTCCACCGCAAACGTCACGCGCGCCAACGTGTCGGCAACAAGCTGCATCGGCTTTACGAGTTTTTCTTCAAACCGCCATTCGGCTTTAGCCAAAGGTTGTGAAGCGAGGATTTCCAGATCAACGCGTGTTCCCGCCGGCGCATATACATCCCCATTGCCGGTTTCACGCCGCGAGGGCAACCCGACTTCCGCCGGGAAATGATAGGTGATCCTTACGTCATTCACTTCCGGCGCGGCCAGCGGGATGATCGTGTAAATCGCCGAAAACTCTTCGCCGACGCGCACATAATATTTCACGGTATCGCGCACATCAAAAAAACGATACAAAAATTTCCCGAGCGTCGTCGTCGCTTCCATTTCATTTGTCGACCATGCCGCTTGCAGCTCACGGTTGGCAGCCAGCGCCGCTTGTTTGCCGGTGGCTAAGTAAATGGAAGCTTTTACCGCCGCCTCGTCCGGCGTTTGCGCCACAATCTCCACAGTCTCGCCAAGTCGCACGCGCGCATCACCGGGTGAAACTTGCAACCCCAATAAA
Source organism: uncultured Cytophagia bacterium (assembly GCA_964477305.1). GTDB lineage: Bacteria > Zhuqueibacterota > Zhuqueibacteria > Zhuqueibacterales > Zhuqueibacteraceae > Zhuqueibacter. Next base: position 609 of record CAYZFF010000484.1, on the reverse strand, counting down.
ACTTTGGGCGCATTTTTTACCGTGGTATAAAATTGATTCAGCCGCAGCCGCAATGCGCCGCTCCAACCGAAGAAAGCGACAATCGTCAGCACGGCAGCAACGGCGGCGAGTGTGCGCCACCATTGTGCAAAACGAATTTCCAACTGTTGCGGAAAATCAATCTTCGTGGTGTGCTTGATCGCATCCTGCAAGAGCCGCTGCAGCAACGCATTGGGATTGGCCGGCGACTCGTTCGTTTCATTTTTTACTTTTGCCGAAAATACCGGCGCGTTGCGCCCAAACTCCACCGCTGTAGCAAGACGATCTTCCAAATCCGGATTCTGTTCTTCAATATGCCGCGCGATTTGGGTTAAGTTGGGGCGATGACGCAAGGGCAAAATCAGATACTGCGCGGTCAACCCCAACCAACCGAGTGCGCCGGCACCGAGCAAAATCCACCACAGCATCGGAAATGCGCTTAATGCTGGTGTTGCTAAAAAAATCAGCCCAAACAAAAACAGCAATCCAAGCAACGAGATCGCCAGCCCACGCTGCAAACGGCTGCGCTGCCAAGCCCGCAACCCAAGCGTTAACTCGTTTTCGAGATTCTTGTAGAGAGTATTCATTTTC
>CAYZFF010000483.1:0-3527 GCA_964477305.1 uncultured Cytophagia bacterium | reverse complement strand
CAAATTTGTTTGCTGCTGACGGCGCTGTGTTTCGCGCTGGCGGCGCAGGCGCAAGAGACTGCCAAAACCAAACCCAAGCTTGCTGTGCTGCCTTTTCAGAATAAAGCCGGCAATTCGTGGTGGTATCACGGTGGGGCCGAAGCGGCGCAAGATGTTTTCGTTACCGAATTGATGAAGGCGATGCAGGACGTTTTTGTCACCGAGCTGAGGAATGCCAAAAGATTTAACGTCGTTGAACGCGAGCAACTGGAGGCGATGCTGAAAGAGAACCAGCTCACGCTCTCGGGTGACGTCGATCCATCCACTGCCGTAAGAGCGGGCAAAGTCTTAGGCGTCAATTACCTTTTGACCGGCGCCGTCACCGAATACGGTGTCACGAATAAAGGCAAAAACGTCGGAAAAAAGAAACCCTTGGCGGTGGCTTTGCAGGGCAAGTTGATTGACACCAGCACCGGCGAAATCGTTTGGGCTGATGAAGCTCGCCATGTGCAACAAGTCAGTGTCGGCGGCTTCGGCGGCGGCGTGGACGATGTGAGCATGTTTAAGAAAACGGTGAAGCCTTGCGTTATCCGATTGATCAAGAAATGGCGGGCGTCGAAGTTTTTTGATATTTTTGTTGGTGATGAATTATAGCTTTGAAGTGGCCCGCGGTAAACTGCAAAGCCGGACTTGTAAATTATAAAAGCAAGCCCGGCTTTTTTTAGAACCCAGCAAAATACTGAAGTGAATAACGAGTACGGTGCGATTATGAATCGTCGATATTCTTTAATTTTTGTTTGCGTGTTTGGGCTGGCCGCCACGGACGCGCTGAGTCAGAACTGCTCCCAGACCACGGTCGGCTTCACGCCGCTAACGGAGTTGGGCGCCGGTGTTTACAAAAATCATGCTGGCGGCCTTTATCCACAAGGCAGCAATCTTGCGCCACCAGCGCATCTTGCGACGGGTTTATTATTCGCAACGCAGATTTTGCCGAGAAATTCCTCGGGAGCGGTTGACTCTACTAATGGCAAAATCGTTTTACTCTCCATCGGCATGTCAAATGCGACGCAAGAATTTTCTACCTTCAAAAGCATTGCCGATGTGGACGCCGCGAAGAACCCGAAGTTAGTGATTGTAGACGGCGCGCAGGGCGGCCAAACCGCGGCGATCATTTCCGATTCCACCGCGAATTTTTGGAGCGTCATCGATCAGCGCTTGCGCAATGCCAACGTTGCGCGTAGCCAAGTGCAAGTCGCGTGGGTCAAAGAAGCGGATGCAGGACCAACGCGAGCTTTTCCGGTGCATGCGCAGATCTTGTCAAGCGAGATGGAAACTATCGCAAGAATTTTGAAAGCGAAATATCCGAATCTCAAAATCGCCTATTGGTCGAGCCGGATTTACGCGGGCTACGCGACAACAAATTTGAACCCCGAACCGTTTGCTTACGAAAGCGGGTTTGCGGTGAAATGGTTGATCGAAAAACAAATCAACGGCGACACCACGCTGGCGTTTGCGGGCACGAAACCCAAAGCGCCGTGGCTGGCGTGGGGGCCATACTTGTGGGCGGATGGCATGAAACCTCGCGCGGATGGCTTGATTTGGGAATGCCGCGATTTTCAAGCCGACGGCACGCATCCCATGCCGACAGGCCGCGCCAAAGTCGCGAATCTCTTGTTGGCTTTTTTTAAAACGGAGGCTACGGCCACTTCGTGGTTTCTCAAAAAGAATACGACCGGCATCGAGGCAGCTTTGCAGCAGCGTCCTAAATTTTTTCGGCTCGAACAAAATTATCCGAATCCGTTTAACCCCAGCACATTAATCAGTTTTCAGTTGCCGGTGAGCAGTCACGTGACGCTGAAAGTGTTCGATGTGAATGGCCGCGAAATCGCGACGTTGGTGGATGGTGAAATGGTTGCGGGAAAGCATGTTGTGCCATTTGCGCCGCGCGATTTAGCCGGCGGCATCTATTTTTATAAAATTACTGCGGGTAAATTTTCGCAAACGCGAAAGGCGATCTTGATGAAGTGAACATAGCGAAGTCGGACTTGGGCGCAGCGAGTTTTCTAAGTTAGCAAATTTTCACTGCCCGAGTCCGACTTCACGCATTGCGGAGGATTATGAAACGCGTAGCATTATTTTTATGGCTTTGTTCAATGCCGATAGGCGCAATAGCGCTCGCGCAAACCGACAGTTGCCTCACGGAGGTCAACGGCGCGAAAAAAGGCGAGCCGGGGAACGTGCAGGACAATATGTTTCATTCGCTCGCTATCGATCCGCAAAATGAAAACGTCGTTTATGCCGGCACCGAGGCCAACGGCATGTTCAAAACCACAGACGGCGGCAAAACGTGGTCGCGCTTGCGCAAGGGCTTGAAGTGCACGATCAACCAAACCGGCTATTCGCAAATTTTCGACGTCGCCGTTGATCCCAAGAATCCGCAAATTTTATATGCGGCGACCGTGAATGGCCCGGGCCCGACCGGCAACGTGTTGTATCCGAGCAATTCCGGCGGCGTGTACAAAAGCACGGACGGCGGCAAAACGTGGCGGCAAAAAGTGCGGGGCTTCACCAACACGTACACGATTTACGTGTTGATCGATTCGACCAACACCAATCGCATCTATGCCGGCATTGGCGGCGTGAAATCCACATTTCCCTTGACGCGGGATATTTTTTACGAGGGCGGTATTTTAGTGAGCAACGACGCGGGCGAAACGTGGTCGCCGCTGAGTTTGCCCGCCGGAGTCAACACCAACACTTGGGTCGATATGGTCATTCGCGGCGCGGAGCAGAAAACTATTTATGCTTCCGGCCAGTTGCACCGCGATGATGCTCCCGCGGCGTACGGCCTCATCAAAAGTCTTGACGGCGGCGCGACGTGGAGTTTCGCTAATCCGCCGGGCACGACGATTTACGGTTTTGACGTGTACAAGAAAAATCCCAATCTCATTTACGGCCATGATGACAGCGCGCAACGGCGAGCTTACAAATCCAGCGACGGCGGCGCCACGTGGACAATGGTGCCCAACGCCAGTTTCTTCGGCACGATTCGCCTTCATCCGGCTGATAGCTCGATTATTTTTACAACAAGCTTTCACGGCATCCGCAAATCTACCGACGGCTTACTCAATTCGCGTACGGTTTATGATGATTCGACTTTAAACTCCGCGCAGCAAATGCTCGACATTGAAATTGCTGAATCCAACCCGAACATCGTGTGGGCGTGCGCGAAAGGCTATTTTCTCTACAAAAGCACGGACGGTGGCAACGCGTTTGTGAAAATCACAGCGATGCGTGATTCGGTTTATGAAAACACGGTGACTGTCGATGCAAGGGCTTCGCCGCCGCCGTTGCAATTCCGTCTCGAACAGAATTACCCCAATCCCTTTAATCCGACGACGGTGATCCATTTTCAATTAGCAGTAAGCAGTCACGCAACGCTGATAGTGTTCGACGTGAATGGCCGTGAAGTCGCGACGTTGGTGGACGGCGATCTCAAAGCAGGAAATCATGCCGTGACGTTTGTGCCGCGCGATTTGGCCGGCGGG
>CAYZFF010000482.1:0-3531 GCA_964477305.1 uncultured Cytophagia bacterium | reverse complement strand
TAATGCCTTTGTCTGCAAATGCAAGAAGTTTTCTAACAAGCTGCGGAAAATCGTCATTCCAGCGAAAGCGAGAATCCATAAATTTTTTGAGTTTTTGGATGCCCGCCTTCGCGGACATGGCATTAAAAATGAAATTTTCCGCATCCTCCTAAAAATAAAAACGCCACGACGTAATGTCGCAGCGTTTTTTATATGAGTTAGGGTATGGGGAGCGGATAGAGAATTTTAAATTGAAAATTTACAATTTGAAATTTTTTTTCAACTGAACAATCCGCGAATATCATCAGCGGTGAGGTGTTTGAAGACGCCGGCGTCGGTGGTGATGAGTTGCGAGACCAAATTCTCTTTGCGTTTTTGCAGCTCGAGAATTTTTTCTTCGACGGTGTCGCGGGTGATCATTTTATAGACGAAAACATTTTTTGTTTGCCCGATGCGATGGGCGCGGTCGGTGGCTTGGCGCTCGGCGGCCGGGTTCCACCACGGATCGTAAATCATCACGTAGTCGGCGGCGGTGAGGTTCAGGCCGAGGCCGCCGGCTTTCAGGCTGATCAGAAAAACTTTGGTGGCCGGATCTTCCTGGAAATTTTTCACGCAGGTCTCACGGTCGCGGGTGGCGCCGGTGAGCACTTCGAATTTGATTTTTTCTTTTTTCAACTCCTCGGCGATGAGCTTCAGCATTTTCACAAACTGCGAGAACACCAGCACTTTGTGGCCGCCGGCGACGATTTCGCGCAGCGACTCGAGAAACGCCTCGAATTTGCCGGAGTCGCGGCGGCTGGTTTCGTCGATCAAACGCGGGTGGCAGGCGAGTTGACGGAGCTTGGTAAGCCCCTGCAACACTTTGAAGCGGGCATCCTGCAGGCCGGTGGTGTCGATCACATTCATGATCTCGGCGCGGTATTGATCGCGCACCTGATTGTAATATTTTTTCTGGCCGTCGGTCATTTCGCAGTAATAAATCTGCTCGCTTTTCGGCGGCAGTTCTTTCACCACTTCATCTTTGGTGCGGCGGAGCAGGAACGGCGCGATCATTTTGCGCAGCAGGTTGGCGGCGGCCTCGTCGTTGTAGCGCTCGATCGGCACGCTGAAGGCGTTCTGAAAATAATGCAAAGTGCCCAACATGCCGGGATTCAAAAACGAGAATTGCGACCACAATTCAGAAGTGTTGTTTTCCACCGGGGTGCCGGTGAGCACGAGACGATGTTTACCCTGCAAAATCGTCGCCGCCTTCGCGGTTTGCGAAATCGGATTTTTGATGTTTTGCGACTCATCGAGAATGACATAATGAAACCTAAAATCCTTGAAGAACTCGATATCGAGCCGCATCGTGGCGTAGGAAGTGAGAATGATGTCGTATTCGCTAAAATGCGCGGCGGATTTCTCGCGCTCGAGGCCGTGATGAATGAGCAGTTTCAAATCCGGCGCAAATTTCGCGGTTTCTTTTTCCCAATTAAAAAGAACGGACAGCGGCGCCACAATTAAGCTGGTTTTGCTTTTTTCCTCTTTTTTCCCTTCGGGCCGGGGCGCCGCGTGTCCATTCAAAGATTTCTCCCGCAACAAAAACGCCAAGGTTTGAATCGTCTTGCCAAGTCCCATGTCGTCGGCGAGACAGCCGTTGAAACCATATTCCTGCAAAAATCCCATCCAGTTCAAGCCGGCCTGTTGATAGGGGCGCAACGTGCCCTGTAGATTGGCCGGCGCCGGCACTTCGGCAATGCCTTTGAAGTCGCGCAATTTCATCACGCGTTTTTTGAACTGATCGTCGTATTGTTTCTCCTGCACCTCGTCAAACAGCGCGTCAATGAGCATCGCGTGCGCCGAGGCGATTTGCGCGCCGCCTTTTTCGCCATCGACTTCGGCAAAATTGAAAAAGTGGCGGAAGCGTTTTTCCCATTCTTCCGGCAAGCGCGCGAGACTGCCATCGGCGAGTTTCACAAAACTATTTTGATGGCGCACCGCCTGCTTCAAATTCGCCAGCGACAGCATGACACCGCCGAAATCAATTTCCATCTTCAAATCAAACCAATCGATGTCCGACGCCACCGCAACTTTTACATTGAGCTGGTTGCGATTGACCCGATGCGTCTTGAGCGCCTCTTCGCCGAAAATTTCAAAATCCGTCGCGGCCAGCTTCGGCAACTCGTCGAAAATCCAAGCGAGCGGTTCCTTGACCGGGGTATAAAAATCCAAACTCTCATCCAATTTTAAACCGGACGCCACCATCGCTTCGTGCACGGCGGCCTCGGCGGGATAGTCGCGCTCGACGCGCCACAACGTGTTGGTTTGCCCGTCGGTCGCGTTGCCGTTGGTCAGCGAGCTGTCCTGCCGGCTCAGCGCCGCGATTTCAACTTCACCGTAAACGAAGCGCAACTCGACGCACAGCGTTTCGTTTTTCTCGCTCAAATACAGCCGGCGACCGGTCAACTCGCGCGCTGTTTGCAGGGAAAGATTTTCCGGCAGCACGAGCTTGATGTTGTGTTTGAGATGGGGGGCGAAGTTCTGCAGAAAATTGCTGACGTGCTCCTGCGGAATTTGCAGTTCATAGCCTTTGCGGGTGAACGGCATCAAATAGTTGGCCGGAAACGAGTCTTGCAGGCGCAGCAGTTTTTCATTTTTCAACACCCAAAACGGCCGCGAAGTGAGCACGCGATAATTTTCATCAAATTTTTCGGGTTGGCCGTTGAGTTGAATTTGCGGGAAGAATTGATACGCGGGCTGGCCGTCGGCGCCGGTCACGCCATTGCGCAATTCAAAAAAAAGTTGCGCCGGCGAATTGATGATGCGCAACGGCCGCGGCGCCGCGCCGGGCGTTTCGAGATACAGCGCGCTGTCGGCCAGCATGTCGAAAATATAACCGGCCTCTTCGCCGTAGTCAAATTCAAATTGTTCGCTGGAGTTGTAAGAATTGTAAGCCGAGTAGGAATACCCCGAGGCGCGCAGGCGCTGCTTGATGGTTTGAATCGCTTTAATTTCGGCGGCGCTGGCTTCGGCGCCGCGTAGCTCGCCGTCATAATCAAACTGGAGGCGGCTGCGCCGGCCTAACTCGCCGGATTTTTTAATGTACGTCGGCGCGGGATGCAACTGCCATTTTTTCGGCTTCAGCTCGAGATAAAAGAGCAGCTTCATCGTTTGCACGTCGCGATTCAGCGCGTCGGCCTCGCGCAGCTTCGGCAGGTCGTTGAGATAATCTTCCCACGAAGGCGGTTGTGCCGGCGCGGCATGGAGTTTCTGAAGCTCATCCAAAACCGCGAGCAAAGTGGCGTACGTGTGCACACACGGCATTTGGCGCGCATAGCAGGAACATTGGGCATTCAATTGCCCATTGGAAGTTTCCTTGATGGAGACGTGATAAGAATAATATTGCTCCTGCACATTGGCTTTCACCGAGACATAATCAAAATTCAGAATAGTAACCGCTTGTTGTTGGTGAAAACGCTCACTCTGCCGAAAAATCGCCGGCGTCGCCGCAGTACGCAAATCGGCCTTCGTGAGTTGGGTCAAGCGCGTTTGAGGAATCGTCTCCATGATTCT
>CAYZFF010000481.1:0-3541 GCA_964477305.1 uncultured Cytophagia bacterium | reverse complement strand
CCGGGGCGCAGGCAGCAGATGCCGCGAATGATCAATTGAATTTGCACGCCGGCGCGGCTGGCGAGATAAAGCTCATCAATAATCTCCGGATCGACGAGCGAGTTCATTTTGGCAATGATAGCGGCCGGCTTGCCGGTTTGCGCGTTTTCAGCTTCGCGACGAATGCGAGAGAGTATACTTTTGCGCAGATGTGCCGGCGCGACGAGTAAATGCTGGTAACGTTCCGGCGCGGCATAACCGGTCAGCAAATTGAACACGCCTTCAACTTCGGCGCAAATTTCTTCGCGGCAGGTGAGCAAACCCAGATCGCCATAAATTTGCGCGGTGCGGTCATTGTAATTGCCGGTGCTCAAATGGCAATAACGCTGCAGCGTTTTCTCTTCGCGCCGCACGATGAGGCAAAGCTTGCCGTGCGTTTTCAAACCTTGCAAACCAAAGATAACGTGCGCGCCGGCGTCTTTGAGCTTGCGCGACCAGTCAATATTCGCTTTTTCATCGAAGCGGGCTTTCAATTCCACCAACACGGTGATTTGCTTGCCGCTTTTCGCGGCGCGCGCTAATGCTTCCGCCACCTGCGATTTCGATGAAACGCGATACAGGGTCATCTTGATGGAAACGACATTCGGATCGTTGGCCGCTTCGTTGAGCAGGCGAATGACGTAATCAAATTTTTGATACGGATGATGCAACAAATGATCGCGCTCACGCATTGCAGCAAACAGGGAGGCGCTCGTTTCCAAAGCGGGGATGGGCAGCGGCGGCAGCGGGGGATATTGCAGGCGGGGAATCTCAACGCCGGGAAACTGGAAAAAATCCGAGAAGGAATGATAGCGCGCGCCGGGAAAGAGATGGTCCGGCAAAAGTTTGAGTTGTTCGCAAAACATGCCGATTACGCGCTGCGGCATTTCGGCGTCATACAAAAAACGCGTGGCCGGAGCAATGCGACGCTGCTCCAAAGTTTTGGTGATGCTCTCCAACAAATCCGCCGCTTCTTCATCAAATTCCAATTCCGCATCACGAATGACTTTAATTTGATAGCAGCCCATCACGATATCGCCGGGAAACAGCGGCGCGAGGTTGAGCCGGATGACATCATCGATGCGAATGAACGGCAGGGTGCCATCTGCCGACGGCAAGCGCACAAAACGGCCGAAAAGATTTGTCGGAATATGCAGCAGCACGAGTCGGGCGCGCGGTTTGTTGGCCGGTTTGCGTTTGCGCGCCAACTCGATGCAAAAATACAGGGCTTTGTTTTCGAGGCGAGGGAAGGGGTGCGCCGGATCAATGGCCAGCGGCGTCAAGACGGGCTTGAGTGATTTATTGAAATACTCAACGAGATGCTGGCGCTGCGCGTCGTTCACTTTTTTTTCATCTAACAAAACAATTTCAGCGGCTTCGAGATCGGGCAGGATATTTTCGCGAAAACAATGGCCAATGTTTTCCTGTGATTGATTGACGCGAGCAATGATTAAGTGTAGCGCCTCGGTGGGCGGCAGCCCATCCGGGCCGGGTTTGGTGATGCCCGCCTCAATTTGCCGCCGCAGCGCCGCGACGCGCACCATAAAAAATTCGTCGAGATTGGAGGCATAAATCGCGAGAAACTTGAGACGCTCGATGACGGGCACCGCCGGATTATTGGCTTCCGCCAGTACGCGATCGTTAAACGCCAGCCAGCTTAATTCGCGATTCAAAAAACGTTCACCCGGCAAAAGCGCGGGACGCAAGGAAGTGGTGCTATCAAACATAACGTCCGGGCGCGAATCGTCGAAATCGGGGGTTGCCGGAGCTAACGCAGTGTTCATCTCAATTGACCGTTTTATAGACTGCTTGCACGTCACGAATTTCCTGTTGGGTTTTTTCGGCGCTCCAGCCTAATTCCGTTGCCATGAGGCCGGCACTCGCTTGCACCGCCGCATCGCCGGGATAACCGGCAGAACCCAGCTCAGTGCGCCGGCGAATGACATCTGCCAGTTTTTGCGCCATCTCGTCGCGAATGTTATAAAGCACCTCGGCTTTAAGAACAGCGGCTTCCGCCGTCACCGGCAAAACCGCTGAGGGATCGCTGGAAATGTATTTCAATATTTCCGTATACGCGGTCCCATAATTCCACACTAAATTTTTAATGACAAGGTCACGCAATTGATGCGGCGGTTGGCGTGTTTCCTGCGCCACAAATTCATTGAATCGTGTGATGTTGCCGCCGTGCACCGGTGTGACATGCGTCCGGCAGGGCGGCGGTTGCTTGCCCAGTTTTTTAAAAACGAGATCAATCGTTTTCTCGGCGACATCACGCGCGGTCGTATATTTCACGCCGACAACGCTGACGAAACCTTCCAGGCCATCATCTTGCTGATGATCACAAAGGGTGTAATGTTTCACCAGCCGTACGTCGCCGTGTGAGCCGGCGCTCGGCATCATCGGCAATAAGCCGCCGTAGAAAAAGGCAATGTCTTCACGTTTCAAATTGGCTGCCGGATACGCCTCGTTCAATTCTTTCATGAAGGTGAGAACGTCATCTTCCGTAATTTGGAAATTACTCGCATCGCCGGTAAACGGCAAATGCGTCGTGCCGACCATCGTATAATTTCGCCACGGCACGATGAACAACGCGCGGGAACCTTTGCTGATGATGGCGTCTTTGTCTTTAAACTCAAACTTGCTCGAAACGCCGACGGCGTATTCGGGAATCAATTGCCGTTTGATCACGAGGTTCATCGTTTTCGAGGGCAGAAATTTTTGCTGCTTCGTTTTCCTGCCGTCTAAACGATTGAGTAATAAATCGACCCACGGCCCGCAAGTGTTGACGATGAGTTTCGCGCGAATCGGAAAGCGGTCGCCGGTCAACGTATCTTGTACGTTTGCCGCCACGATGCGGTTTGCCTGTTTTTCAAAACCAACCGCTTCGACATAATTCGCCATTTGGGCGCCGGCATGGGCGGCGGAATGCAAAATGGAGAAAAGCAGGCGTTCGGTATTATACGTTTGGCAATCATGCCACATGGCGCCGCCGGTAAGGTTTTGGGTTTCGACATGCGGCACAAGGCGCTGCACCTCTTCCGGCGAAAGCATGCGCCCGGGTGGAATATGTTTCTGCGGATCATCAAGTTGGGCGTTGCGGTCAAAGCTCATCACATCGTTCATCAACATCGCGACGCCGAGCGCCTCCCGGCCTTTCATGCCGTGGCCGTAGGTTGGCATCAAACAAGGCAGCGGATGCACGAGATGTGGCGCGACGCGCATGAGAATGCTCCGTTCGCGAATCGACTCGCGCATACGCTTGAAATCAGCGTGCTGCAAATAGCGCAAACCGCCGTGCATGATTTTCAAACTGTTCGACGAGGTTGCGCCGCCAAAGTCGCCTTTTTCAATGAGCGCCACCGATAAGCCGCGTTGGGCGGCATCCCACGCTGTCCATGCACCGTAAATGCCACCGCCGACAATGAGCACGTCGAAATTCGTATCGGCGAGAGTGTTAAGATTTCGTTTCATCCTAATTGGTCAGTCCAAAGTTGTAGTGCAAGTTCTTCGTGTATTAATGTAA
>CAYZFF010000480.1:0-3556 GCA_964477305.1 uncultured Cytophagia bacterium | reverse complement strand
GTTGGAAAAGACCTGATGTTTGCGGTGGGATTTTTGAAGAGCAAAAAGCAAACGGCAAAAACTTGGTGTGGCGTAGCAGCCGCGCGTTGAGGAAAAACCGAACTTGCTTTTTGCCGTTTGCCTTTTGTTTTTTTATTTTCCTTCCTTGATTTTTCAATCCACCAGCATTATATTAAAATAGACCGTAGGGGTGTCCCGCAAAACGGGACTGAGACAATACCCTCGGAACCTGAACTGGATGATACCAGCGTAGGAAACGGTCGCGGCTTTGGTGTGAGAAAAATTTTTTCATACTTTGCCTTTAAATGGCCATTTCACTACGTGATAAAAGTAGAGAACTGGCTTTTTTATTTTTAGAAGAGGCAAGGATGAAAACCAAATTATACTCGGCATTGCTCATGATGGGCTGCAGCATGGGCGGCGCGTTTTCGCAGGAAACGGGGATGGTGACTGGCACTGTCTGGAATTTGGAAAATGGCGAGCCGCTGCCGGCCTGTAATATTGTGCTGGAAAATACGGCGCTGGGAACAACGACGGATGCGCAAGGGAATTTCAAACTCCTCAATATTCCGTATGGGGAAATTACTGTAACCGCGCATCATGTCGGCTATCATGAACAAAAGATCGCGTTAAAAATTTCGCAACCCATGACACGGGTTGATTTCCGTTTGTCACCGCAAATTTTGTCCGGCCCCGGCATGTTGGTGGTCGCCACTCGCGCCAAACCCGGAGAAACCCCGGCGGCCTTTGCCACATTATCCAATCAAGAGATTAAGGCGCGCTATTTTGCCCAGGATATTCCGGCGCTGTTGAGTGAGCTGCCTTCGACCACGTTTTATTCGGAGAACGGCAACGGTATCGGCTATAATCATCTCTCGATTCGCGGTTTCGATCAACGCCGCATTTCCGTGCTGGTTAACGGCATTCCACAAAATGATCCGGAAGATCATTTTGTTTATTGGATCGACTTCCCCGATTTACTGGCGAATGTAGTGGATGTTCAAGTACAGCGCGGCGCCGGCAATGCTTTTTACGGGCCGCCGGCCATTGGCGGCTCAGTAAATATTGTCACTTCAAGTTTTACCAGCGATCAAACGATCGCGGCCGCAATTGGCGGCGGTAGTTACAACACCCAAAAATTTTCACTCGCCTTGCAAAGCCCGCTCTGGAGAAAGCAATATACGCTCTCGGCGCGCGTATCGCGCATTCAAAGCGACGGCTATCGCGAGCAAGCCTGGGTGGATTTGAAAAATTATTTTATCAGCGCCGCGCGGTTGGGGAAAAATTCGACCACCCGGCTCAATTTCTACGGTGGCCCAATTGAAGATCATCTCGCGTATGCCGGCATTTCCAAAGCCCAGGCACTACAACGTAACACCCGCCGCCGCAACCCCATTCGCCGTCCGGATGAAATTGAGAATTTCAATCAGCCGCATCTCGAATTGATCAACGACTATCGCCTCAACAACCGGCTGCGGTTCACCAACACGCTGTTCGGAGTGCGCGGTTACGGCTTCTTTGATTATGATGGTTCATGGGCCCCGTTGTCGTACTTTCGCCTCACGGCCCCGGACGGTTTCGCCGTCATCGGCAACCCCGAAGAAATTTATGTTGATAGCCTGCTCATCCGCGCCTATGTCGACAATCGCCAATTCGGCTGGCTGCCGCAGATCACCTGGACGCATGATCGTGGCGAGTTGATCGTGGGCAGCGAATTCCGGCAACATCGCTCACTGCACTGGGGCCGTATTCAAAAAGGCGATAGTGATTTACCGCTTGCGGTCACTGGAGAATATCACGGCCTGAATTATATTGGACAACGCCGGTACTACGAATATCGCGGCGCCAAAACGATGCTCTCGCCTTATTTGCACGCCACTTATTCACTACAGCCGAATTTGAGTTTGCAGTTTGATTTGCAGTTGGCTTATTTGCGTTATCGGCTGCATGATGAAAAATTTATTGGGACTGATTTCACGCGGCCTTATTATTTCTTGAATCCGCGCTCGGGAATTTATTACCGATTGCATCAAAATTTCGACGCGTTTGCGAGCTTTTCGCGTACAAGCCGCGAGCCGCGGTTGAAAAGTTTTTATGATGCCGCCGAAGCCAGCACGCCGGTAAGTTGGGGCGCGGTGTTGCCGCAATTCGAAATTAACCCTGTAGGCGAGTTTGACTTTAATAAACCGTTGGTGCAACCGGAAACACTGAATGATTATGAACTTGGTTTGATTTATAACCAAAAAGATTGGCGCGCCAGCATGAATTTTTTTTATATGGATTTTAAAAATGAGATTATCAAAAGCGGCCAACTCGACCGTTTTGGCCAGCCGGTGACGGGAAATGCCGAGCGGACATTGCATACAGGAATTGAACTGGGAGGCAGCGCGAAAATTTATCCAACATTGCATCTCAGCGGTAACTTCATGCACAGTCAAAATAAACTTAAAAAATATGCAATTTATACAAGCGCCGGTACGCGCCAGGTTTTAGATGGCAATCCGATTGCCGGTTTTCCTGAAATGATCGCGAATATGCGCCTTTCTTTGACGACGATGCCATTGACGGCATCGGTGGCGATGCAATATGTCGGTAAGAAGTATACGGATAATTTTAAGAACGAGCAGAATGTGGTGGAGGCCTACACGGTGTTTAACGGAGAAGCAGGATACCGCTGCAGTCGTCATTCGACGCTGGCTGGTTTGACTTTGCAGGTGCACGTGCAAAATTTATTTGACAAGCTTTATATTGCTCACGGGGAAGGTGACGGCTTTTTCCCGGCGGCGGAACGGCAGGTTTTTATTAACTTGAAATATGAACGTTGAAATTTATTGTTCGTAGTGATGCCTTCCGGCATTAACTTATTGGACAAAGACATTTTTTTAATTCATGGCACTTTACGCCTGAAGATGTTACCACAAGCATATGCCAAAATCAATCGCTCTAATCATCGCCAATAGTTTTCTACCGGCCGCCGCTATTTTAGAAGAATGCCGAAAACGTGCCGACGTTATTCTCTGCGCGGACGGCGGCGCCAATCGCGCGCGCGAACGCGGCATCGTTCCGGATTTTATTGTCGGCGATCTCGATTCCATTCTCCCGGAAACGCGCGCCGCTTTTCCGCAGACGCAATATATTCATCGCCCCAGCCAGGATGCGACGGATTTGGAGAAAACGCTGCAATTTGCCATTGAACAGGGAATGCAAAAAGTTTTATTGGTGGGCATTACGGGCTTGCGCTTCGATCATCAGATTTGCAATCTCAACATTGCCGAAAAATTTTGTGACCGGCTTGAAATTGAAATACATGATGATTTTGGAGTCGGCACTTTCTTAAATGCGGCACTACGCGAGGTGAGCCAGCGCTTTGAAACATTTTTCGGCCAACAGATTTCGTTGTTGGCTTTTCGTCGCGCCGAGGGCATTGTGACGGCCGGATTGAAATATCCATTGCACGAGGAAGCGCTCGAATGGGCGGTGCGCGATGGACTGAGCAATGAAGCGACGGCCAGCGAAGTGGAAATTCGATTGAGAAAAGGCGTGCTGTTTATTTATC
>CAYZFF010000479.1:0-3564 GCA_964477305.1 uncultured Cytophagia bacterium | reverse complement strand
ATTACTAGGCTCGGGCCACCGATATTACGTTCTTTGAAACTAACGGCGATTGCCGCCAAGCACGGCACCGAGCAGACCGCCCAGGAGGCCGCCGCCTTGAGAGGCACCACCACCTTGTGCACCACCCAGGCCGCGCATGAAAAATCCGGCGACATCGTCTAAGATATTGCCATCACCGTTTTGATCGATCAACGCCGCAACACCCTGCGCCCCCATGCCGCCGGCGTCGCGGCGCTGGGTGAGAAATCCGAGAATGATCGGCGCGAGCATCGGAATAATTTTCATCGCCGTATTTTTATCGAGATTGAATTGTTGCGACAGTAGATTAGCGGCATTGACGCCGGAATCGCCGAGCAGGCCGCCGAGCCGCGGATCGGCATTTTGATTTTGCGCGTGCATGCCGAACAAGCCGCCGATATCATCCAGCACATCGGCGTTGCCATACTTATTTAAAATGTGATCGACGCGCGGCGCGCCGCCGCGTTGCTCCATTTGGCGCTTCAGACCGCCAAGAATCATCGGCGCGACTTGCGGTAAAATTTGCATGGCCGTGTTTTGGTCCAGGCCGAGTGTTGAAGAAAGATTTTTTGTTACTTCGGGCCCAACGGCCCCCATTAACTCTTCAATAATATTTGGCATCGTAAAACTCACGAGGTTAATAGTGATAGCACAGCAGGTTAATTAAAAAGAATGTTGTTTTTTTAATTTACACGATTATATTAAAAAAGCTACATTTTTTATTAAAGCTGACGCAGACGGTCGTTTTATTTGATCGTTCATTATTTTAAATCGAAAGGAGTCAGGACCATGTTGAAAGAAAAGTACAAGGATCTGCTCGAACTCGGCATTAAGCTGCAGGTGAAAAACGGCGACGTGCAGGAAGCCGGCGGTAAGCTTAATATCAAGGGCACCGCGATGTATCAATACGATAAAGATCAATTGTGGGACAAGATCAAATCGTATTCCGGCTGGGAAAACGAAATTGCCGCCGACATCAAAGTCGAGAAAACGGATATCTACGGCGTTTATACGGTTAAAGCCGGCGATACGTTATCCAAGATTGCCAAAGGCCATTTTGGCGACGCCAAGCGCTATATGGAAATTTTTAACCTCAATAAAGATATTCTCACCAACCCGGATTTAATCAAAGTCGGGCAGAAACTGAAAATCCCTGCCAAAGCCACGACCTGAGAAGTGTTCATCTTCAGGCGCGCGAGCTTCGATCTTTTGGCAAGCTCCAGGCTCGGCAAGAAATTGTCGAGCCTTTTTTCTGTCTTTTCGTAACGGGCTGGCTGTAAAATTGTGGAGGTGACGCAAATGCGAAGTTTAATAAAAATCGAGGGCGTCGGAGATGCTTACGTCGAGAAGCTACAGGATATCGGTATAAAATCAGTGCAAGCGCTGCTGGAAAAAGGCGCCACGCCGCAGGGCCGCAAAGAGATGGCGGCGCAAGCGGGCATTGAGGAGTCGTCCATCTTGCGCTGGGTAAATCACGCCGATTTATCGCGGATCAAAGGCGTTGGCGGCCAATATGCCGAGCTCTTGGAAGCTGCCGGCGTTGATACCGTCGTCGAGTTGGCGCAGCGCAACGCGGAAAATTTGCACAAACATCTGGTGGCCACCAACGACGAAAAGAAACTCGTGCGGAAATTGCCCAATCACACGCAAGTGAACAATTGGGTCAAGCAAGCGAAAAAAATGCCGCGCGCGATTGTCTATTAAAAAATAAAATCTGTCTGTCATTTAGTTGAAGAAAGAAAATCATGCGAAAAGCATTCGTGATGGTTGTTACCCTCTTCGCGGTCAATGCCAGCGCGCAGCCGGCCGATACTGCTAAGGTTAAAAAGACGTGGATCCATAATCTGGTCGGCGGTTTAAATTTAACGCAGGTGTCGTTTAACGACAACTGGTCACAGGGTGGCGAGAATGCGCTGGCGTATGCAATCTCGTTGAACGGCAAATCCGCGAACGAACTGCCGAAAACCGACTGGATAACTTCGTACAAGTTGGCGTTTGGCCAAACCAAGCTGGGCAGCCAGGGGGTTCGCAAAACGGAAGATAAAATTGATCTCGAGAGCAATTTAACCTATAAGGTGGGAACTTACATCAATCCTTATATTGCCGCGACCTTGAAGACACAGTTTGCGAACGGATTTGATTATGCGACGAAGGATCCCCGCACCGGAAAATTTGTGCAAGTTTCAAAGTTTTTCGATCCCGGTTATCTGACCCAAAGCGTGGGCCTCGGCTATCAACCCATTCCCCAGATTAAAACGCGTCTCGGCGCGGCGTTGCGCGAGATCATCACCTCGGACTTTAACGCCTACGCCGATGATCCGGCCACCCAAACCGTCGTTGAAAAAACCAAAGTTGAAGGGGGTTTGGAATCCGTCACCGAGGTTGCATGGCAAATGCATTCGAATCTGTTGTTCACCGGCAAAGTGGAGCTCTTTGACGCATTTAAAAATTTCGATATTATTATCATGCGTTCTGATAACACTTTCGCGGCGAAGGTGAGTAAATATGTAACCGTTAATTTTAACGTGCAGTTGCTTAGAGAGCAGAACCTGCCGGTGGCTCCACGCCGGAGCGGCAAGATTCAGGCGAAACAAACCCTGGCCGTGGGTTTGAGTTATTCGTTTTTATAAACGGCGCGCAAAATTTTAGCTTTGCCGGGCAGTGCATTTTACCGGATAAAAAGAAATCCCGCGATCATGCGATCAGCATGGCCGCGGGATTTTTCATTTCGGCGAGCAGCGTTTAACTCTTCATGTTCACGAATTGCAACGGAATTTTGATCGAACTGTTGCGCAAAATGGTGATGACGGCTTGCAGATCATCGATTTGTTTGCCGCTGACGCGCACCTGTTCGTCTTGAATGGCGGCCTGCACTTTGAGTTTGGAGTCTTTGATGAGCCTGACGATTTCGCGGGCAACCTCAGCCGCGATACCCTGATGAATTTTTACTTCAACTTTGACGTTGCTGCCGAGCGCCGGCTGCACCTCGCCAAATTCCAATGCGCGCGGGTCGATTTTACGCTTGGCCAGATGGTTCGAGAGCATCTCGCGCAAAGCGCGCACTTTCATCTCGTCTTCCGTGTGCAGGGTAATCAGGTTTTCTTTCTTGTTCAGCTCAATCGTCGTTTTGGAGCCGCGGAAATCGTAACGGCCTTGCAATTCCTTTTTGGTGTTGTTAATTGCATTGTCGATTTCCTGCATCTCGACCTGGCTAACAATATCGAATGTCGGCATGGCTGGCATGATTGTATCCTTTTTCTGAAATAAACGGCCACCGCGTGAGACGGAAGGCAAAAAATTTACGCGTGATGTTTTGTGCCTTCCGTCGAGGCGGTTGATCTAAACGGAAATAAACGCCTCACAGAATAGCGTTGTCTGCAATTTATAACGCCGCAAGCGCAAGAAAATTCTTGACAAAAGCCTTGCAAAAAACGGCATTTGTGAGTAAATTGTTTCGTTGTACGTCGGGGCGTAGCGCAGTCCGGTTAGCGCACTTGACTGGGGGTCAAGGGGTCGGAGGTTCAAATCCTCTCGCCCCGACCCGAA
>CAYZFF010000478.1:0-3573 GCA_964477305.1 uncultured Cytophagia bacterium | reverse complement strand
TTACAATCGCATCGTCAACGTCGTAACATGCCCAAGCTCTGGCATCGTTTTAAACTCAACCTGATCGACGAGTTTTTCAATTAAAAACAACCCCCACCCGCGTGGGTTGCCGTTGTGATGAATTTTTTCATCCAGTTGAGGCACGGTAGGCGCAGCATCAGTAAAACCGGAACCATTATCAAAAACCTGCACCGTTAACGTTTGGGCTTCTGCACGAACGAGCACATCGACACGGTTGGCCGCATTAAGTTTATTCCCGTGCTCGATGGCGTTGATACAGGTTTCGGAAACCGCGGTGCGCAGATCTTCGACACGCGCCACTGAGAATCCCATCATCTTTGCCATCGCTGCTGCGGCATCCATCGCCATGCGCTCGTAACCGATGTAAGATGGCAATGAAAGACGAACTTCGCCGGGTGTTTCATGGCCTGCGATCGCCGTATGATCGACAATTTCTATTTTATTCGTGACATGCCCAACGATTTTTTCCACTCGAACGACCATCAGCGTCAAGTCGTCGATATGTTCACGCACCCCAGTATAATTTTCTGCTTCGACAGTAAGCCGGCGCGGCAATTCCTGCAAGGCCACCCGTGCATGTTTTTTGATTGCTTCCTGCAAGCGCTCGAAGCCAAACGGCTCGACGGCTTCATTCACCATGTCGACAATGCCGTCGGTGTAAAATACCAGCAAATCGCCCGGTTGCAGCGCCATTTGCATTTGCTCGAATTTCACCTGCCGGCGAATGCCAAGCGGGAAACGGTCGCCGTTTTCGGATTGCGGCAAAAAGCTCACTTCCCCGTTGCGATAGAGCAACGGCATGGGCTGACCGGCATTGGCATAATACAAAACGTTTCGCGCCAGATCAAAAATTCCACAAAAAGCGGCAACGAACATATTCACCTGGATATCGTTCACCAAGCGGCGATTGCTGCGCTCTAAAATTTCGTTCGGGGTGTCACGCTCTTCAGCGGCAAAACGAATCGCCGAGAGCGCGCCAGTCATTACCATCGCGCCGGAAACGCCCTTGCCGGAAACATCGCCGATGACGATACCGAGCCGGTTGCCGTTCAGCGGCAGAAAATCATAAAAATCGCCGCCGACTTCAGTGGCGGGCAACGACAGGCTTTCGATGGCTAAACCGGAGATTTGCGGCGCGGCTTTGGGGAGCATCTCCGCCTGCATGCGGCGGGCGATGTCGAACTCCTGCGTGATGCGCATATTCTGTTTGAGCGAGCGCAGCATAAAATTGAACGATTTTGCCAGCGCGCCGATTTCATCGCGCGATTCGACGATGATGCTGGCGTCTAAATTCCCTTCGGCGACTTTGTGCGTCAGTTCCGTGAGTTGCTGCAGCGGGCCGAACATTTTACGTATCGACAGCGTCACTAAAAAAATTGCCAACAAGCCGATAAAAGCAATAGCAATAATCGTTCTCTCTTTAACGGCCTCGGCGCGCCCAAAAATATCGCTCTCATACGCGGTTGAAAGAAGAATCCAACCCCACGGTTTGTAATATTCGTAGTAGCCGATCTTCTGTTCGCCCTGCCGGCCGCGCGCTTCAGTTTTTTGTTCGAAGTCCTTATAACCGGCATAACCGTCTTGCGGGCCGGAAGCATCGACATTGCGGATGATTTCTTGAATGTGGGGAAATTCCGGCGTGTTGATGTTCTTGCCTTCGCTCGTGGGATGAATGATGAGCACGCCTTTTTTTTCCACCGGTTCATTTTGAATCACCGCAATATAGCCGTCGGTGGCAATGCGCACACGCAGAATTTCTTCTTTGAGTTCGGGCGTCGGTTGATGATAAAGTTCATCGTAACGTTCGCAAAGCGTATAGGCAAAGTCGGTGCGGGCGCGGAGCAGATCACGCGCGAGACTTTCGATTTCTTTGCGCGACTCATGGTAAATTACTGCGCCGACAATGGAAATAGTCAACGCAATTTCGAGCAGGCCCATCAAAAAGAATTTTGCGCGCAGGGTCATGTCTCATCGCCTTTTCCGGAAAGACCGAGGCGCTCCATTTTGCGTTGCAAGCCGAGCCGGCTCAATCCCAGCCCGCGCGCCATCTGGCTTTTGTTGCCGTGAAATTGTGTCAAAGCCGAGGCGATCATCCGTTTCTCCAAATCATCCATTGCTTCGCGCAATTTAGTAAAGGTTTTGGGCGCGGTAATCGGCGACGCTTCGCGTGTTCGGGAAAATTTACCCGACAACTGCTCCCGTTGCAATGTTTGCCCGTCCTCGGCCAGCGTAACGAGACGTTCGATTTCGTTTTCCAATTCGCGCACATTGCCCGGCCAATCGTAAGCTTCTAACGCGAGCATAATTTCAGGAGAAAGCCCGGCCATTTGCCGCCCAACGCGTTTTTCAAATTGCGCGAGAAAAGTTTTGGCGAGCAGCGCTATATCATCGCGGCGCTCACGCAGTGGCGGAATGTGCAACTCCAAAACCGCCAGACGATAATAGAGATCCTCGCGAAAACGGTTTTCGCGAATGGCGTTCGCCAAGCTTTTGTTGGTGGCGGCAACGACGCGCACATCGACAATGATCTCCCGGTCGCCGCCGACGCGCCGCAACGAGCGTTCCTGCAACGCGCGCAACAATTTGGCCTGCATGTTGGCGGGCATATCGCCGACTTCGTCAATAAATAAGGTACCGCCGTTCGCTTGCTCGAACAGGCCGATACGTTTCTTGACGCCGGTCGCGGTGCCGGGTTCGATGCCGAAAAATTCCGACTCGACCAAATTTTCCGGTATCGCGGTGCAGTTGATGGCGAGAAACGGGCCGTCGGCGCGCTTCGAGTTATAATGAATGGCACGCGCCACCAGCTCTTTACCGGTGCCGGTTTCGCCATAAATCAATACATTGGCTTCGCTTTTGGAAAAATTGCGCAGTTGCGCTAAAACTTTTTGAATGGCGGCGCTCTGTCCGAGAATGGCATTGGCGGCAAATTCTTTTTTAACGGCTTCGCGCAGCGTGAGGTTTTCCAAACGCAGTTTCTCCTGCGCCTCGCGCAACGCTTCATAGAGCCGGAGATTTTCCAACGCTTGCGCCGTATAGTTCGCAGTGGCATTCAACAATTCGATATCGACGTCGCGATACGGCTCGCCGGAAAGTTTGGGTCCGAGAAAAAATGCGCCGACGCTTTGTTCTTGGCTCGTGAGTGCCGCCGACGCCAGAAAATCTTTTGAAGAAACCTCAAAAAGGGTTTGGAGTTTTTGCGTGATCTGCTCTAAGCTGTGCAATCCGTTTTCTTGTAGGCGGGCGTTAATGCTTTCGCTGGAATATTCCCCACGACTGATGACGCACCGCCAGTGATTGGTCTCGGGGTCACGCGCAAAAGCTGCGGCGCGACCGGCGCCAAAGGTTCCCGCCAAAATCGCCAAAACACTGGTGAAAATGGCTTCACTCTCGCGGCAGGCCGCCAGTGTCTGTGCCACTTCGAATAATGTACTCAATTGGAAAACCCGGTGTTCGAGCTCCCAAAGGCGGTCAGTTGTGGAGGTTGCTTGCATAATGAACTTTGTTGTGGCTATAGTATAAAAAGCGAGAAGGGGAAATGCAAGGGGAAAA
>CAYZFF010000477.1:0-3585 GCA_964477305.1 uncultured Cytophagia bacterium | reverse complement strand
GCCGGCGCTAACGTCGCGATGGCTTTCACGCCCTGCGCGATACTTTCAGACAGTGGAATGTTGTCGCGCATGGCTTTGATTTTGAGCGGAACATACATGATGTCGTCAGCGGTGCAGGCTACTTCAAAATTATAGCGTTCCGTCTTGCCGTGAAATTGTGCGAGAAATTCTTCCGGCATCTCATCGGCGCCTTTCACCCTGACGCCAGCAATAGCGCCGGACTTGTTCACGCCCACGACCAGGTTAAACGTTTTGCCTTCGTGCGTTACCGATTTGAGGAAAACATAACCCAAAAGCTTATTGGCGCTTTCTGCGCCATTCGACCACGCCTCGCCGAATAATTCACCGGTTTCGAGCACGCGCATTTTTTCGCAGGAATTGGCTTCCGGAAAAACCAGCGCGCAATCTTCCGCAGTCAGCACCAGCGGCCTCTGCGCGTAACGAAGCGCTGCGGAGAGGGCGAGGGGGATAGCCAATGCCAGTAAGAAAATTTTCCTTTTCATAAAGCACCTCATTAAGTAATGAAACATTAAACGCCGTCAAAACTTCATCGATAGGCCCAGCGAATACGTCGAGCCTTTTTGATTGCCCTTGACTTTATGGTCGGCCTGAAAAAACTCCTGTTCGTGGCGCAGAATGTCTTTGGCCGTCAGCTTCAGCTCATAACGCTCGCCGAGATTTTGCGCGACCGTGAAGTCGATCAGATCGCGCGGCATTTCGATAATGTCGTCATCGTACAGCGATCCGACTTGCGCGATGCGCTTACCGAAGCGATTGTAAAGCACGCTCACCGAGGAGCCGCGAACGTTATTATAAAGCAATCCGAGATTGATCGTGTACGGCGATTGACCTTGCAAGCGGCGATGGGTTTTGGCGATTGCCGTCGAGGAGCCTTGCAAATCCACTTCCGATTGAATCCACGAGTAGTTGCCGGTGAGAGAAAGGTTCGTGAGCGTCCCGCTGACGAATTTGAGCGATTTGCGCATTTCCACTTCGAAGCCATAGTTGCGGGCTTTGTCCGCGTTGCCGAAGCTGCGTGTCAGTTCCGTCGTCGGCACGATCACTTCCTCAATTGCATCGGTAAAATTTTTGTAGAAAATGCTGGCCGACAAAATCTCGCCGACGTTCGGGAACATCTCGAAGCGCACGTCAAAATTTCTAATCAGCGCGCGCCGCAAGTCCGGATTGCCGTAAACCACGCTGACCGTCGAAAAATCGTAGAACGCGAACGGCGCCAGTTCGCGGAACTCCGGACGCGACACGGTCTGGCTGAAAGCGGCGCGGATATTCGTGGCGTCGCTCAAATTGTAAGTCAAATTCACGGACGGCAGAACATCGGTGTTATTGAGATTGACGTGGATGGGGCGATCCTGCAAGTCAAAAGAGTTAAGTTTCTGATCGTTGCTCTCCACCCGCGCCCCGGCAATGAGACGGAGGCTTCTTTGCCACAACTGGAACGGCACATCGATCATAAAATAACCAGCGGTGAGTCTTTCGCTCGCGTCGTATTTATCCGATTTGTTGGTGATCTCATCGATTTCAAAACCGTTGCCGCCGATATGATTGGACGCAAACAACGTGTCGAGGCCGGAATAAAGCAGCCGCGAATCCGTCTGGCTGGTGGTTTTGAACGCGAAGAGCCGCGCCGTGAAATCACGGTCGACGCGATTGAAGGCGCCGCCCATTTTTATTTTCGCCTGTGACACTTGCAAGCTAAAATCCGAAGCCAGGCCTTTGTTGTCGTCATTCAGCTTGGCGAAGAAACGGCCGCCGCTGGCTGGATTGGCAACGAACGAGAGATTGGCGACAAAAGGTTCGTCGGGCGCGCCCATGCCGCGCGAATAGATGACGCGGCGATAATCCGGCTCATCACGCTCGGAAACCGAGTAGGTGGCGCGCCAATCCCATTGCAGGCCCGCCAAGCGAGGAAATGCATGCTCGCCGATGAACTGGCCGGAGTACGTTGAACGCGCGACAAAACGCAGGCCGGTATTGATCCGCTCACTGCCGGCATCGTAATAATTGCCGCGCAGTTGCACCACTTCGTCATCCGCGGCGCGATTGTATAAATTTTTCAAGCTGAGCTTGTGAAAATCGCCGAGCTTGTAGCTCAGGTTCATCATGCCGCCCCACAACACCGAGTTGCGATATTCATCGCCGCGATACTCAAATTGCGGTGTGCCGTCGAAATTATAATCATTGCGCGTGATCGTGACGCGATCAAACGTGTTGCGATAAGACAACGCGCCGATGTAACCCAGCGTGCGGCCAAACAACGGCATACTGCTGCCGATTGAGAGCATGTAGCTGCTATTCGGCGCGGCTTTTTGGTTGCTGACGCCCCAAGTGTTGTTGAAGGAACGCCCGATATTTTGCAATTCGCTTTTGGAGTAATTCGAGGAGATCACTTTCTGGCCATTGACGGCGTTGGGCAATTCGCGCGTGCCGTCGTCGATGCCGATCACATCCCACTTGCTGCCTTCGTAGGTTCTGAAATCGCTCCCCGTCGAGGCCGAGTTGTACGCGCCGGTCGCGCTGAAACGAATCGTCAGTTTTTCCGGAAAATCAATCGTGTTGATTTGCACGAGACCGCCGGAGAAATTGCCGGGCAGATCGGGCGTGAACGATTTGGAGATCACGGTATTTTCCAGCAGGTTCGAGGGCAATGTGTCGAACGCATACGCTTTTTTATCCGGCTCCGTGCTTGAAAGCTGCGCGCCGTTCAGTAACGTGTTGTTATAGCGCTCACTGGTGCCGCGCACATAAACGTATTTGTTATCGACGATGGAAACACCGGTGACGCGGCGCAGCGCATCGCCCGTCGTGGCGTCCGGCGCGCGCTTGATCTGCTCGGCGGCCACCGCATCGCCGATGGTCGCGGCTTTGCGCTGTTGTTGCAACACGGAATTTTCTGAATTCAAGATCGCCGTCGCTTCGACCACGACAGCTTCGCCTTGAATCGTTTCTTCTTTTAAAACGACGTCGAGCTTTGCCGTTTGGCCGGCGGCGACGACGACGGTGTTGACGGTTTTCGCTGCATAACCGACTAATGAAAACTTCACCGTGCAGGTTCCGGCTGGAACGTTGCGAATTAGATAATTGCCGTCAACATCGACTGCCGCACCGAGCGCCGTGCCCTCGATGAGCGCATTCGCGCCAATCAGTGCTTCACCATTGTTTGCATCCGTTACTTTGCCGGAAATTTGCCCGGTGTTTTGCGCGAAGAGGCTTGCAGCCATCAGCATCACGATGGCAAAGATGGAAGTTTTAAACAAGTTTTTCATACGTACTCTCTCTCATTTAAAGATTAAATTCTTGTATACTCTTGCTCCTACTCTTTCTCGTACTCTTACCCGCATTTTTCATCCTGAAGGCGAGCAAGAGTACGAGTATGAGTGAGAGTAAGAGTACGAACGGTCTATTTTACGAAAGTCATCCTTTTGACCTCGTTATAATCGCCGACATTCAAGCGATAGAAGTAAAGCCCCGTTGCCAATTGGGTGGCATTGAAATTCACCGTAAATTCGCCGGCGGTTTGATATTGATCGACAAGCGTCGCGACTTCGCGGCCCGCCATGTCGAAAA
>CAYZFF010000476.1:0-3616 GCA_964477305.1 uncultured Cytophagia bacterium | reverse complement strand
CAAACGCGCGATCATTCGCGCGGCGAAAAAGTCGTCGGTCTCGAGTATGAAGCCTACGAGAGTTTGGCGTTGAAGCAAATGGAGAAAATCGCCGCCGAAGCGCGCCAACGCTGGCCGATACGCGCCATCGCGATTGTGCATCGAACCGGCTATTTGCAAGTCGGCGAAATCAGCGTTGCCATTGCCGTTGCCGCTGCCCATCGCGGCGAAGCGTTTGAGGCTTGCCGCTTTGCCATTGACACTTTAAAGAAAACCGTGCCGATCTGGAAAAAAGAGTTTCGCCCGGATGGCAGTTTTTGGGTGGAGGGCGTGCCGATTGAAATTACCAACTGAATCAAAAAGAATTATCTCTTACTCCTACTTTTACTCATCATCTTACTCGCTTTTCAAGATTATCGAAGTGAGTAAAAATAGGTGAATGAGTAAGAGAAAGAGTTTGAACAAGAAAAATTTGAGGAAGGAGAACCTTAGTATATGATGATTGAATTTAGTATCCTACCGATTAACGAAGATGCCCACCTCGGAAAATACATCGCCGCCGCAGTGAAGATCGTGCATGAAAGCGGCCTGGAATATCGGTTGACGCCGATGGGAACGATTATTATTGGCGAGTGGGAGCCAGCCCTGGCCGTTATTCGCCAATGCCACGAGGCCGTACGGCAAATGTCGGATCGCGTGATGACGCGTATTAAAGTGGATGATACCAAAGACGGCGCGCGCTTGCCGGAGGAAAAAGTGAAAGTGGTGGAAAACCTGCTCGGGTTTCAGGTTAAGAAATAACCGAACGGCAAAAAATTATCTACGGATAAAAGGATGCCAACGGACAAAAATTTTGTGTGATCAGTCCGTTGGCCGCCTGCAGTCGTGGGTATTTTTAGGGGCGTCGGGTTCTTAACCGGCTCTGCGCGGCCGCAGCGTTCACCGCACTAATGTGGGGCAGAAACACCTCTCCCAACTTCCAATTGTTGCCTTCCTGATGGCTGTAATGGCGACGACTCTCCGCAAAAAATATTTAACCATAACTTGACTTTTAAAAAGAGAATACCCATTTTAATATTTCACTATTACCGAAATATTGAATCAATTAAATGTGAAAACACATGGCCACGAAAGCGGAACGCGAAGCGAAAAAAGCGGCGCGCCGGGCGCGGTTGCTGCGGAGCAATCCGTGGTTGCAGCGTCCGCGGCGTGAACGGTTGGGATTTGCCGCCGCCGGATTTTGCCTTTTCTCAATCATCGGTGTGCTCAACACCTGGTTTGATCTGCCGGCGACTCCGCCGGATTGGGCTTACGTTTTACCCTCATTGTTGCTTTCCGGCTCGTTAGCCGCGGGCATGGTTTTTTATTTTGACCGGCCTCTGATCATATTCGGCATATTCATTGCATTTTTCGCGATTAGTTTTTTGTTTTCGGAATGGGAAGCCTTCCGCAGCCGCGCTTTATCCGCGCAAACCGAAATAGTACGGCTATCACCGGAGCAAGAGAATGCGGTGCAAGAATACCGCGCCCACATTCGCCCGGCGCTGACCCGCGATTTGCTGATAACCATGGCCATGATGGCCTTGGGTTGGTTTTTCGTGGCGCGCGCGTTACAGAAAGAATTACAATTGCGGGTGCCCATCGAGGCGGAATTGAAAGTGGCGCGCAAGATTCAGGAGAGTTTGCTGCCGTCTCCAGAGAGAAAAGCACACGGCTGGCATCTTTACGGCACCGTGCAACCGGCGAGTGAAGTGGCTGGCGACTATTTTGACTACATTGAATTGTCGAATAACCGGCTTGGCGTGCTCGTCGCGGATGCTTCCGGTCACGGCGTGTCGGCGGGGCTGATGATGGCGATGCTCAAGAGCCAATTGCTCAACGCAACGGTTGGTGATCCGCAACAACTGTTCTCCCAGCTCAATCGCAGCGTGCGCAAACTCGCGCCGAAAAATATGTTCGTCACCGCCGCGTATGTGATTTTGCACCCGTCGCATGAAGCGGAAGTGATTACGGTCGGGCATCCGCCGGTGTTGCATTACCGCGCCGCCAGCCGCAGCGTTGAAGAGATTCGCACCGTCAACACGGCTTTGGGCTTCGGCGAAAAATTATCTGTACAATCGCAACAGTGCAAACTCGCCGCCGGTGATATGCTGTTGCTTTACACCGACGGCCTTTTCGAGCAGTTATCCTCGCAAGCGGATGAATTGGGATTGCCAACCTTGAAAATGATTTTTGCCCGTCACGCGCAAATAGCGCCGGCCTCGGCCTGCGAGCAAATTTTAGCTGAAGTTGTTGCCCAGCGCAATGGTCAAGCACAAAATGACGATATGACGCTGGTTGTCGTTCAGCCGGTGAAAGCTTAACACGCGAATCCAATATGATCAAAAGAATCGCTCAAATACTTCCGGGAGTGTTTTTTTTATTGAGTTCTCAACTTGCCGCGCAGGGGCAGAGTACGTTTTTCCTCTCCGCCGACAGCATCAAAAAACACGAACGCCTCTTCATCACCGCAAATTGGAAATATCATCCCGGCGATGATTCGGCGTGGGCCAGACCCGAGCTTAACGATAGTGCCTGGGAAACGGTTGTTAGCACACAGCTTTTGCCGGACAATTTTTCCAAGAACGGCATTGGTTGGTTCCGGCTGCATCTCCACGTTGATTCAACGTTATGGGAAATGCCGTTGGCGTTGCATTTGTATCATGACGGCGCTTCGGAGATTTATTTGGACGGAAAACGGCTTTATCAATTCGGCTCGGTCGGCTCGTCAAAAAAAGACGAGCGCGGATTTAGCACGGGAACGAATGTTATTTTTCCGCCAAAATTTATTCTCTTCGGCAAACGCTCTAATCATCTGATTGCGGTGCGCTATTCCAATTTCATTCTCAAAGATTTACTGGAAACGGGCAAGTTGGGCTTTAACATGGCTGTGGGTGATCTGAACCGCTGGACCACGCTCAGCGCCGATAACACCCGATTCCGTGCGAGCCTTCAGGCCGTCGTAACCGCGGTGCCCGCGGTTTTTGCCATATTACATCTGCTGCTTTTTGCATTTTATCCCCGTCTTAAAGCGAATCTTTACTTCGCAATTTTTACCGCCAGCCTGTTTATGATTGGTTTTGCGGTTCATGAGGAAGTTTTTGGCTTTTTAACGGATACGCAGAATGTCATTTATCTCATCCACTTTGTGAGAGTTTTATTGATCGCGATGTGTCTTGCCGGTTTGCGATTTTTGTACTCACTCTTCTATCCCGCGCTGCCGAAACCATTTTGGGTATTCACGGCGCTGGGCATTGGCCTGACAGTTTGGTCTTGGTACAGCGGCCTGGACACCTTCGTTTTTCCCATCATGCTTCTGTTCACAATCTTAGAAATGTTGCGAGTGGTTCTGCTCGCAGTTTTGAGGAAAAAAGACGGCGCGTGGATGATAGGTCTCGGCTTTTTAGCCTTCATTATAACCGGAGCCGTGTTGGGTTTATTTCTCACCGGCATCTTGCCGCAAAAAGCCATATTTCCCGCTAGCTTCTGGTTCTTCGGCGTCTTTGGAGTGCTGCTTTCCATGTCCATTTATCTGGGCCGCCTTTTCGCGAATATCAATAAAAGCCTCGAAGCCGAGATGGGCAAAACGATTCAATTG
>CAYZFF010000475.1:0-3639 GCA_964477305.1 uncultured Cytophagia bacterium | reverse complement strand
TTGTTGCAAATGCGTAAAATCTTTTTTAATTTTATCAGCAGTTGTTTAAAACTGTTCTGACTCCCTTTATCTAATCGCATTCATACTCATGCTCGGGTTCATTCACCTCCACAATCATTCTCACTACAGCCTGTTGGATGGCGCGTGCCGCATCGATGATCTCGTCGACGCGGCGAAGAAGTGCAACATGCCGGCGTTGGCGCTCACCGATCACGGCAACATGTTCGGCGCGATTGAGTTTTACAAAACCTGCTCAAAGGCCGGCATCAAGCCGATTATCGGCGTCGAGGCGTACATGGCTCCGCGCAGCCGCAAAGAGAAAGGCGCGCAAAAAGGCAATATTTCCGACGCTTCGTATCATCTCGTGCTGCTCGCGAAAAATTTTGCCGGCTATCAAAATTTGATGCGCCTCGTCTCCATCGGCTTTCTCGAAGGCTTTTATTATCGCCCGCGCATTGATCGCGAAGTCTTGCAAAAATATCATGACGGCATCATCGCCCTCTCCGCTTGTTTGAAGGGCGAAGTCGCCTACAAAATGGTTCACGAAGGCTACGAGGCTTCCCGTAAAGTCGCGCTGGAATATCGCGAAATTTTTGGCGACGATTATTATCTCGAAATTCACAACCACGGCATTCCCGAAGAAGATCAAGCGCGTGAGGGCGTGCTCCAGCTCAGCAAAGAATTGAGCATTCCAGTGGTGGCGACGAACGATACGCATTATCTCAAGCGCGAGCATTCGATGCCGCATGACGTGCTGATTTGTTTGCAAACCGGCAAAGATCGCGACGACCCGTCGCGGCTCCGCTACACCACCGATGAGATTTATTTCAAAACCGCCGAGGAAATGCAGAAAACTTTTCCCGCCAATGAAGACGCGCTTAAACTCACGGCGGATATTGCGGCAAAGTGTGATCTCAAAATCGATTTCAAAAAAGTTTATCTGCCCACCTACCAAGTCCCCGCACCCAACAACAACCTTTCGCTCGACGATTTTCTCGAAAAACTCGCGTGGGAAGGCCTCAAAAAACGTTACAAAGAAATCACGCCGGAAATCGAACAACGCCTGCGCCACGAGCTGGCGGTGATCAAGCAAACCGGTTACGCCGGATATTTTTTGATTACGCAGGATTTTATCCAGGCCGCGCGCGACCGCGGCATTCCGGTGGGCCCTGGCCGTGGTTCCGCTGCCGGCAGCCTCGCGAGTTATTGCATCGGCATCACCAACATCGATCCAATCAAATATAATCTCATCTTCGAGCGCTTCCTCAATCCCGAGCGCGTCACCATGCCGGATATTGACATTGATTTTTGCTACGAACGGCGTGAAGAGATTATCGAATACGTTCGGCAAAAATACGGTGATAGCAACGTCACTCAGATTATCACCTTTGGCACGATGGCCGCGCGCGCCGTGATTCGCGACGTCGGGCGCGTGTTGAAAGTGCGTTACACCGACGTCGACAAAATTGCCAAAACCATTCCGGCGACCATCGGCATCACGCTTGAAGAAGCGATGGAAAACACTGCCGAGTTGCGCAATCTAATCAACGGCGAAGCGATTTACAAGCAGCTCATGGACTACTCGCAAGTGCTGGAGGGCCTCGCCCGCCACGCTTCGACGCACGCAGCAGGCGTGGTGATCACGCCGGATGAGTTGACGAATTACGCCCCGCTGTACAAATCCAACACCGGCGACGTGACGACGCAATACGACATGAAATCGCTCGAAAGCATCGGCGTGCTGAAGATGGATTTTCTCGGCCTGCGCACGCTGACGGTGATGGACAAAACTGTGAAGATGCTCAAGAAAAAAGGCATTGAGATCGATCTCGACCATATTCCTTACGACGACAAGCGCACGTACGATATTTTTGGCAACGGCGAGACCATCGGCCTGTTTCAATTTGAAAGCTCCGGCATGCGCGAGTATCTCAAAAAGCTCAAGCCGCAATCGGTGGAAGATCTCACTGCCATGAACGCGCTATATCGCCCCGGCCCGATGGACATGATCGACGATTTTATTTCGCGCAAGCATGGCACGAAAAAAATGGAGTATTTGCACCCGAAGCTCGAACCGGTTTTGCGCGAGACCTACGGCGTCATCGTTTATCAGGAGCAAGTTATGCGCATCGCCAGCGAGCTGGCCGGCTTCACGCTCGGCGGCGCGGATTTGCTGCGGCGCGCGATGGGAAAAAAGATTGCGGAGTTGATGGCCGAGCAGCGCAAGAAATTTGTGGAGGGCTGCAAAGAACGCGGCATCGCCGAAAGCATCGCCAATCAAATTTTCGATTTGATGGATAAATTTGCCGCCTATGGTTTTAACAAATCACATGCGGCGGGCTACTCGGTGGTGGCGTTCCAAACCGGCTATTTAAAAGCGCATTATCCCGCGGAATTTATGGCCGCGAACTTAACCAGTGAAATGACCAGCACCACGCGCATCGTCACTTTGCTCGATGACTGCAAGCGCATGGGCGTGCCGGTGCTGCCGCCGGATGTGAATGAAAGTTTTGCCGAGTTCACGGTGATGGATAATGTCAACCTGCCGAGCGAAACGAAAACAGGCAAAGCCCACATCACCGCGGCGAACGTGACGAACAAAGCGATTCGTTACGGCCTCGGCGCGATTAAAAATGTCGGCCTCGGCGCGATTGACAGCATTGTGAAAAGCCGCGAGCAAAAAGGCAAATTCATTTCGATCTTTGATTTTTGCAGCCGTGTCGATCTGCGGCTGGTGAATAAAAAAGTGCTGGAAAGTCTGGTGCAAGCCGGCGCGATGGATGCGTTCTCGCCGAAGCGTAATCGCCAGCAATTGCTGCAGGCGCTCGACGTGGCGACCGCGTATTCGTCCAGCGTGAATGACCAACGCTCCCGCGGGCAAGTTTCGATTTTCGATCAAGGTGGCGCGGAGGCGCTGTCGGAGCCGGCCCTGCCGGAGATTCAAGATTGGCCGGATGCCGAGCGGCTCACGCGCGAAAAAGAATTTCTCGGCATTTATCTCTCCGGCCATCCGCTGCAACGTTTTCGCGAAGAAGTGAAACTCTTTTCGAGCACGCCATTGCAGGATCTTGGTGAACTGCCGGACAACTCGCGGGTGATGATTTGCGGCCAGATCACCAACATCAAAACCGTGGTGGATCGCAAAGGCGGCACGATGGCTTTTCTGACGATTGAAGATTTTGTCGGCGCAACGGAGGCGATTGCCTTCAGCGACACCTACTCGGCGCATCGCGAGCTGCTGCAGCCGGACGCCGTCGTGGTGCTCGTCGGCACAGCCTCAACGCGCGAAGATGAGCCGACCAAAGTTTTAGTTGAAAAAGCCATGAGCCTCGACGAAGCGTGGAACGAAATTCCGAAAAAGTTTATTCTGGAAATTCCCGTGCAGCAGGCCGATGAAGCTGCAACGCAGCAACTTATTCAAGTGCTGCGCGCCAATCAAGGTTCGTGCAGTTTATTCTTCCGCTTGCGCAATGGCGGCGCGGCGAATTATGATTTTCGCTCGAAGGGTTTAAAAATTCGCCCGAATGCAAGTTTATTGCAGCGCGTTAAAGAAATTTTTGGCCCCAATACGGTGCGCGTTGATGTCGCGATTCCGCCGAGCAGCCGCCCGCCGCAGCGTGAGCGCGGACGCGGAGACGG
>CAYZFF010000474.1:0-3643 GCA_964477305.1 uncultured Cytophagia bacterium | reverse complement strand
CTAATATAACGCGACAACTCATTTTTTATATTTATTTTTTCCGAGGAGGAACCATGCAGTTCAAAAGCATTGGTAAAATGCTGCTGGGCACCGCCCTGCTGTTTGCAGTTGGTTGTGTGCAAAATCAAAAACCGGCCGATAGCGGTTTCAAGGTGCCGGTGAGTTATCAGAAACTTGACAACGGACTGAAAGTCGTGTTGTCAACCGATTACACGGCGCCGACGGTTACCGTCGCGGTGTATTACAACATCGGCTTTCGCATCGAACCGAAAGATCGCACCGGATTTGCGCATTTATTCGAGCACATGATGTTTCAAGGCTCGGAAAATCTGGGAAAAATGGAGTTCATCAAGCTCGTGCAGAAAAACGGCGGTACGCTGAACGGCTCGACGCGTTTCGATTTCACCAATTATTTTGAGATTTTGCCGGCGCACAAATTGGAAACGGCGCTGTGGGCCGAAGCCGATCGCATGCGCGGCCTGGCGATCAATCAAGATAATTTGACCAATCAACAAGGCGTGGTGAAAAACGAGGTCAAAGTCAACGTCATCAATCAGCCGTATGGCGGGTTTCCCTGGCTGGACATGCCGCAATACGCCAACACCAATTGGTTCAACGCGCACAATTTTTACGGCGATCTGAAAGATCTCGACGCGGCCAATCTCAGCGACGTGCAGGCGTTCTTCAAAACGTATTATGCCCCCAACAACGCGGCATTAGTGGTGGTCGGAGATTTTGAACCGGCGGAAGCGCTGCCGATGATCAAAAAGTATTTTGCCGATATTCCGGCGGCCGAACAACCGGCCAAACCCGACATTAGCGAGCCCCGGCAGGAACAGGAGAAAAAATTCAGCAAGCCCGACCCATTGGCGAATCGCCCGGCGTTGGCCTTTGCGTATCAAATGCCGGCGCGCAACACTCCGGAATATTTCGCCATGGGCGTGCTCGATCAAATTTTGCTGCAAGGCGAAGACAGCAAACTGTACAACGCACTGGTTAAAAAACACGGCATGACCGGCGGCGTTAATGGCGGCATCAATTTACTTGGCAACATGTTCAACTACAACGGCCCGATGTTGTGGATGGCTTCACTGTTTCATGATAAAAACGTGTCGGCGGATTCGATTATGTTAGCCGTCGATGAGGTGATTGCCGAGGTTTGCAACGCACCGATTGACCAGGCCGCGCTGGAGCAGGCGCTGGTTAAATTCCGTTCCGATTTCTACGACAATTTGAGCGGCTTTGGTCGCGCCGATCTTCTGGCCAGCCTCGCCATTTTCGACGACAATCCGGAGCGCATCAATCAGCTCGAAGCCGAGATACGCAAAGTGACACCGGAGCTGATTCTGCAAACCGCGAAAGAATATTTACGCGCGACCAACCGCACAATTTTAACGATTGAGCCGAAGGCGGCATCGTAAGGAACGGAAATTGAAAATAAATGATTGTATATCGAAAGGAACAAATGCTATGAAATTCAAAATAAAGCCGTTTTCATCTTTACTGACGCTGCTGTCAGTGGCCAGCATGGTGTTCGCGCAAAAGCAAACACCGCCGGAAGGCAGCGCGCCGAAAGATTTCAAATTGCCGGCCAAGCAAACTTTCACGCTGGATAACGGCATGAACGTGGCCTTGGCGCCGTATGGCGATTTGCCGAAGGTTACGGTCAATTTGGTGATTCGTGCCGGCAACATTAATGAAGCTGCTGATGAAGTTTGGCTGGCCGATCTCACCGGCAACTTGATGAAAGAAGGAACGACAACCCGCAGCGCCGAACAAATCGCGCGCGAAGCCGCCGGCATGGGCGGTCAGGTGAATATTTTTGTCGGCGATGATCAAACCACCATTAACGGCGACGTGCTCGCCGAGTTTGCGCCGCGCCTGGTCAAGCTGGCCGCCGATCTCGCACGCAATCCGCTGTTTCCGGAATCGGAAGTGCCGCGGTTGAAAAAAGATTTGCAGCGTCAGCTCAGCATTCAAAAATCGCAGCCCGGCTCGATCACGCTGGAAAAATTTCGGCAAACGCTTTATCCCGATCATCCGTATGGCCGCGTTTTTCCGACCGAGACAATGATTGAAAGCTACAGCATTGACAAAATCAAGAATTTTTACGCAGCAAATTTTGGCGCGGCGCGGGCGCGGCTCTACGTGGCCGGCCGTTTTGATGACAAAGCGGTTGCAGCCGCCGTTCGCGAAGCGTTTGGCGATTGGGCCCGGGGCGCCGACGCGATGATCAATATTCCAAAAACGATGGCGCAGCGCTCGGTCAACATGGTGGATCGTCCTGGCGCCTCGCAATCGACAATTTATCTCGGCTTGCCAGTCGTTGATCCGTCCCATAAAGATTACATGACGCTGCTGGTCACCAACACGCTGCTCGGCGGCTTTTTCTCTTCGCGCGTGACAGCCAATATTCGCGAAGACAAGGGCTATACCTATTCACCGGGCAGTTCGATCTCCAGCCGTTATCGCGATGCCTATTATGTGCAAATCGCCGATGTCACCACCGATGTGACCGGCCCGGCATTAAAGGAAATTCTGTACGAGATCAATCGCCTGCAAAACGAGCCGCCGTCGGAAGAAGAATTGAACGGCGTTAAAAATTATCTGGCCGGTTCGTTCGTGCGGTCCAATTCGGCGCGCGGCGGCATCATCGGCCAACTCGCGTTTCTCGGACTGCACGGTTTGGACGACAGTTATTTAACCGAGTATGTTAAAAATGTTTTTGCCGTCACGCCCGCCGACGTGCAGCGCATGGCGCAAACGTATCTGCGCGATGAAGACATGACGCTGGCCATCACCGGCGATGTGAAGAAAATCAAAGCGCAAGTCGAGCAAGTGACGCAAAGCATGATTAACGTGACGAAAGCCAACTGAGTTTTTTTCTAACCTCTCATTCGCCCCGATTTTTGCCGCGCGCAAGCCGGCGGGATCGGGGCTTTTTTATGATAATTTGCTTGACGGCAATCGTGTTTAAGATTAAATTAAAACTCAATTCACCGCAAACGACAATCGCTCATCCGAGGCCTTCATGTCAAAATCGATCTGCGTCTATTGTTCATCAAGCGAAGCGCTGGCGCCCTCCTATTTCACCGCGGCCACGGCGTTTGGCGCGTTGCTGGCGCAAAAAAATTATACTTTGGTGTACGGCGGTGGGCGCATCGGCTTGATGGGGGCGGTGGCGAGAGCGGTGCATCATCATCGCGGCAGAGTGGTCGGCGTCATTCCGCAATCATTGCAAGACAAGGAGGTTGGCTATGCCGCCGCGGATGAATTGATCGTCACCAAAGATCTGCGTGATCGCAAAGCAATCATGGAAGCCCGCGCCGACGCCTTTGTGGCGCTTCCCGGCGGCTTCGGGACGCTGGAAGAAATTTTTGAAATTCTTACGCTCAAACAGTTGCAGTTTCACACCAAGCCGATCATACTGCTCAATACCAACCGTTTTTATGATCATTTCGTTCAACTCTGCGAATATATTTATGCCGAACGTTTCGCCAAACCCGATTCGCGCCTGCTTTATCATTTAGCGCCGGAACCGGCGGACGTGTTTTCCCATCTTGAAACGTATGCGCCGCCGCAGTTGGCGAGCAAGTGGTTTTAATTCATGAAACATAAACCGCAATATCTGGCCGGGTATAAC
>CAYZFF010000473.1:0-3645 GCA_964477305.1 uncultured Cytophagia bacterium | reverse complement strand
GAAAAAACTCGTACTCGCTTCGCCGGCGGCGAAAGGCGAGTACGAGGTGGAGAGCACACCGTGTGCAGCGGTGCAATGTAAAATTGATAATAAAAACGTGCGTTCAGCAGCGCGCCAGCCCGAGCATTAAAATAACGACGGCCGTGCCGAGCATCAAATTGCCGGACCAGCGTTGACGCCAAACTTCAGCGTAGGAGCGCTGCCGACGAGTGGGCGAGAGCGAAGATTTGATTTGCACTTTTTTAGACATGGCCGTTGGGCTGAAAACAACGACGCCCCGCGAAGCTTTCTTTGCAGGCACAGGTATCGTTTCCCCTCAGGCAAAGAAATGCTGCAGGGCGTCGTTTGAAATATTTTTGCAGACAGCTTGAATCAAAAACGGCAAGCGCTACTGCATTAGCCAACCGTTTGGGATACCTCAACTCGTTGAAGTTGGCTCGTCTAACGCAAGTGCAATGCCACATTTGTGCGACAAATGCTATCGCGATATTTTCTTATTTTACAAGCAATTTTTTCGTGAGCAGAAGTTAGGCGGGAATAAAAAGCTGTTTTGCGGTGAGACAATGTTTCGTCATCGAACGGTTCGAAGTGAGATCTTGACGAGCATTCGACTGAGCACTCGCGCCAAAGTCTTGGTCGAAGCGCTCGCCGAAACGGTGGGGCGGGAACTGGGTTTTTGTTTTATTCGCGTTTCATCCGCGATGGCCGATGCGCAGATAACGATGAAACGCCGGATGCACGGCAAATTCTTCGGCGAGGATAATGCTGAAATCAGGATCGCGCGCGCTCTGCCAGGTTTTGCCCTGGCCCCGCGCTTTGAGAAAACCAATGTTGTATAAAATTTGAATCAAATCATCGACATGGCGTAAATTGTTCAGCCACTCGTGTCTGCCGCCGCGTGGATCGGTGAGCGCTTCTTCGAGCAGTTCTTGCAGTTTCACCGGCACAAGACGTTTAGGCCCGCCGAAAAAACGCTGGAGAACACCGTCTTTCAACCCGGGATAATAAGAAAGAAACTCGCTGCCGAGATCGACAATTTTCCAGCTCGAGTATTCATGTTCGGCATCCACCACATCTTCCCAGGTCACTTTCAAGTGTGCGCGCTGATCCGCTTTCTCGGCCGCGAGCCGGCAGAATTGCAGCACTTCGCGCGGCCGCAGCAAGCTGCGTTCGATGATGTATTGGCAAATTTTTTCTGCGCTGTTTTGATCATCAAAAACTTCGTCCCAAACTTCTGTTGCCGGCAGGGGCCGCCGGATTTTCAGGTTGACGCGCAGGCGCTGCGCCACGAGATCGATAATTTCTTTGCGGCCCCAAAAAATATGCTCTTGATATTGGCGGTATTTGTCGACGTGTTGGAACTCGCGGGTGACGGCGTTGTACATATCTGAGCGAAAAAAAACCACGAGCCGCACCGGGATATTCGGCTGGCAAATTTCGTATATCGCCAGCAACAAACCGCGAATGAACGTGTTGGCTTCCGCCGAGTTATCCCAGCCGTCGTCGAGATTATCAATGAGAATATAAACGCCCTGCGGCAAATGTTTGGCGATGAAGCTGGCAATGGGCAGGCGCAATTGATCGAGTTCCGCTTCCACGGCGAACGCGTCAACGAGCCGGCCGGCGCGCCGCACCGACAGCGGGCCGAGGCCAATTTCCATTTGCTGCAGAAACAGGCCGGCGGTGTGCAGCAAACGATCAAAAGCATTGGGTTGCGCGTAGTTGTAATGCTTTTCGACGAACGCGGCGATCTTCGAAAAATCGGAATCGTGCTGCCGGCGCAGCGATTTGGTCAACGCCAGCGCGGTTTCGCAGAGCAGGCCGTAATACCACACGCGCTGCAGCAACGTGTCGGTTTCCTGCGTGTGCCGCGCCATGTCGCGCAGGCCGAGTTTGAGGGCGGTGAATTGAATGTGCTGCGGCGCCACCGGAATGCACAGCGCGCCGGTTTGCGGCAG
The DNA here is from genome assembly GCA_964477305.1 of uncultured Cytophagia bacterium. Taxonomy (GTDB): domain Bacteria; phylum Zhuqueibacterota; class Zhuqueibacteria; order Zhuqueibacterales; family Zhuqueibacteraceae; genus Zhuqueibacter. The sequence goes on along the minus strand of CAYZFF010000473.1, from coordinate 1,687 downwards.
TTGCTTTTGCAGTTGCCGGCAAATGGCGCTTTTGCCGGCGCCCTTGCGGCCAATGATGAAACGTTTCTCGCCGGAAAGCGCCATGCGATAGGCCGGCGTTTCAATGAAATACTCGGATAGGTGGGCGTCATTTTCCGCCACGTCGTCGCCGAAAAGCCGTCGGAGCATAAATCCCCTTTCCTTAACCGGAAGCAGATCTTTAGCCGTTTCCTCGAATCCAATTGTTGTCAGTTTCGCGATGAACCAATGCCATGACTCCGAAAATAAATTTGACATCGTTTTGCGGTAATGTCAAGAGAAAATTGGCGCGAGCTGCCCCGCATCGTTGTGGACAAAAAAATGCAAGATGATGGCGACATGACGCGCGCCAAAAACGCTTGACTTTCGCGGCAAAAAAATTATCTTTTAACTTGGCTGCTATGAATCCAATCTGCACCGATCCAACAACAAGTGAACAAGGAAGGTAATATGGATAAGCTCACCATCGACAATATCGATCTCAAAGAAAAACGGGTTTTGACACGCGTTGATTTTAATGTGCCGCTGGAAAATGGTAAAGTGACGGACGACACGCGCATCCGCGCGGCGTTGCCGACGATTCAGAAAATTTTGCAAAACCAGGGCAAGTTGATTCTCATGTCGCATCTTGGCCGTCCCAAAGGCGGGCCGGATCCGAAATATTCGCTCATGCCGGCGGCGACGCGCTTGACGGAACTGCTGGGCAAAGACGTGGAAATGGCGCCGGATTGCGCCGGCGGCGACGTGGAGGCAATGGTTGGTAAAATGCAACCCGGCCAGGTTTTAATGCTGGAGAACGTGCGCTTTCATCCCGAAGAAGAAAAGAATGACCCCGCATTTGCGAAACAATTGGCGGTGCTCGGCGACGTGTATGTGAATGATGCCTTTGGCTCCGCGCATCGCGCGCACGCTTCCACCGAAGGCGTGGCGAAAATCCTTAAAACCGCCTCCGTGGCCGGTTACTTGATGCAAGCCGAATTGACCGCGCTCGGCAAGTTGCTCACTAACGCGCCGCAGCCGTTCGTCGTCATTCTCGGCGGCGCGAAGGTTTCGGATAAAATTCAGATCATCAAAAATCTCATCACCCGCGCCTCGCATTTGCTCATCGGCGGCGGTATGGCCTACACGTTTCTCAAGGCGCAGGGCCACGCGATTGGCAAATCGTTGCTCGAAGTTGAGCATTTGAATCTCGCCACTAATCTCATGACGGTCGCCGTCTATTCCAATCCGCGCAAGCCGGTGAAAATGATGTTTCCGGAAGATCACATCATCGGCTCGAGCATCGAAGGCACCGACGCGATGGAACAGGCGCAAATCGACATTCCGGCGGACAAGCTCGCCGGCGACATCGGACCGCGGACCATTGAGACTTTTAAAATGACCATTTTGCAAGCCAAGACCATCTTGTGGAACGGCCCGATGGGCGTGTTTGAAAAAGCGCCGTTCGCGAAAGGCACGATGGCAATTGCCGCCGCGGTGGCCGAAGCCACGGAACGCGGCGCCTTCTCGGTCGTCGGCGGTGGCGACAGCGTGGCGGCACTCACGCAGTCCGGCCTTACCAATAAGATTTCCCACGTCTCCACCGGCGGCGGGGCCTCGCTGGAATATCTCGGCGGCCAGGATCTGCCGGGCGTGGAGGCGTTGACGAAAGCGCCGAAGAAGGCGTGAG
>CAYZFF010000472.1:0-3648 GCA_964477305.1 uncultured Cytophagia bacterium | reverse complement strand
TAAGCGGCGTTACACCGTTACGAAATGTTAGTAGATCGACTGTATAATTGCCCGGCGCCGCCGGATTGCCCATAATGGCCAATCGAAAGCTTCCGAGTTGGTTGGGGGCAAGATCAAAGCCCTGACCGTCACGTTCAACTCCAATGATATCATTTTGCGGTGTGGAGCTTTGCGTTACGATAAAGCCCCCTTCCAAACCCGATTGATTGTTGGCCACAAAAGCCCCGGAAATATTAAATTTCCCTTTCGGAAAATAAAGCAGGATTTTATCATCGCGATCAAACCCGCTGTCAGCTTGCATCGCAACGAAGTACATCGTTAAAGCGCCGGTGGAATCATTCTTCGGGGTGATGGTTGCGGTGATTGCGCCTGACTGCGCCTGACTGGCGGCGGGCAGAAAAATCAAAGCCGTTATCGCGGCTAAAACAAGCAAGCAATCTTTCCAATTCCCATTTTGTATGAGCAGCGGCTGGAAAACAGCGCGCCCTTGTGCTGGTGCTGTGCGTCTGAGGAGCATATCCAAAGCTGAAAATCAATCCGTGATAAGAAATTGTCATCATGTCCCCCGATTCTTTTCATCGGTAAATCAGACAGATAAGGATCAAGGGAACCATTGTGTCAAACTGAAACGATCACTGAAAATATTAGAGAACGAATGCAGCAATTATAGCGCATTCGCGTGCATACCAACATGAACCAGAAGTAGACTTACAAAGATTATACCAGACGGGCGTGAGGGTGCGGAGAGAAAATGGCAAGAAAGTCGGCGGGCGTTTATTGCAGCAGAAAAGTTACAGGTGAGAAATTACGACTGCTACCTCGCGTGCAGAAATTGAGCACGCTTTAAAACTTCCGGATGGTAGGTTTGAATGTTGGTGTAAATCTGATGAGCGGTTGGTTGATCATACGTGTGTGTGAGGTCATGTTACGATCATCCAACATTTGCAACCAGACTTCCTCAGGGCTGATTCATCCGATTTAAAAGGTGGTCTTCATAAATTATTTTTCCTTCGCTCAAAATGCGCTCCCGCAAAACCGCATTGGCGCGATTCATCCAGACGATATCGATCGATAGCAGGGTCGGCAGTTTCTCCATATCAGCGCGAATTTGTGCAAGAATGATGGGCGTCAGCGCTTCACCGACGATGGCAATATCATAATCCGCGCGTTCGTGCGCATCGCCGCGGGCACGCGAGCCGAACAAAACAATGCGCTGCGGTTTAATACGCCGAACAATGGCATCGACAATAAGCGCTTCGAAGTTTTTTTGGGGAGAACGGTTTTTCGTCGAATAGATCAAGCTCATAAACCTACATCAAATTTTTAATCACTAAAACAGGCGTCTCCTTGATTTCATTCGCAAGCCCTTTTTTACCAGCCACTCCAAAACGAACAGGCGTTCCAAATGAACGGAACGCCTGTGAACTTTCTTGTCTCGCTAAAAAGCCATCGCATTCGTGCGCGGCCCCGGCGGCAGATGTTCGCGCAAATAGCGCGTCATCAATTCATACAAATGCCGCGTCGTGCCCTGCCCTTCGAAAATGCCGTGCGAACGATTCGGATACGACATCAGCGAAAAATATTTATTGGCTTTGACCAGCGCATTGATCACCGTTTCGGCATTTTGATAATGCACGTTGTCGTCGCCGGTGCCGTGAATGAGCAAAAGATTGCCTTTGAGTTGATGGGCAAACGTCACCGGCGAGCCGTTTTTGAAACCGTCAGGATTGTCTTTCGGCAAACCCATGTAACGTTCCTGATAAATCGTGTCATAAAAACGCTGGTCGCCGACCGGCGCCACTGAAATGCCAGTGTGATACAATTCCGGCGCGCGAAACATCATGTTCAGCGTCATCGAGCCGCCGCCGCTCCAGCCCCAAATGCCGATGCGCGTCGAATCCACAAACGGCCAGCGCCGGATGACGCGGCACGCCGCGGCCTGATCTTGCGAGGCGAGAATGCCGATTTGCCGGTAAACGATTTTGCGCCAATCTCTTCCGCGCGGCGCCGGGGTGCCGCGATTGTCGACGCTGATCACCACGTAGCCTTGCTGCGCGAGCATGAGGTGCCAAAGCTTGCCGCTGCCACCCCAACTGTCGAGAACGGTTTGCCCAGCCGGCTCACCGTAAACGTGAAAGAACACGGGATACTTTTTATTCGGATCGAAATTATACGGCTTGATCATCCAGCCATCCAGTTCGACGCCGCTGCCGATATTCACGCGAAAAAATTCCGCCGGCTTTTGTTTGAGCGCCCGAATTTTCGCGCGCAAAGTTTTGTTGCTCGCCAGCTCGCGCACGACTTTGTGTTCCGGCAAACTCACGAGCACCGTCGCGGTCGGCAAGTCGATATTGGAATAACGATGCAACGCCCACTTCGCATCCGGCGAAATATTATATGAATTAGTGCCGCGCAAATCCGGCGGCGTCAGGCGCTCCATTTTGCCTTTGCCATCCATGCGGACGCGATAGAGATAACGCTGCGTTGCATTATCCGGCGAAGCGATGAAGTAAAGCCAACCGTTTTTTTCATCGATATTTTGTACGCTTTCGACATCGTAAGCTCCCGGTGTGAGCAACTGCGTTTTGGCGCCGTCGCGGGAAATCAAATACACATGCCGCCAGCCGTCACGCTCGCTCACCCAGGTAAATTGCTTGCCGTTCGCCAGCCAATTGAGATCGTCGCCAACATCGACCCACGCGCTGTCGCGCTCGGTGATGATCGTGCGAACGCCGCCGGTGCGGGCATTACCGAGCATCACGGTATTCGTGTTTTGTAAACGATTGACATGCTGCAACACAATTTCTTCGGAGCTGGCGGCCCAATCCATGCGTGCAATATAATTGTTGCGCGGATCGCCGGGCACATCGATCCAACGCGTTTCACCGCCGTTCGAGCTTACGACGCCGACGCGGCACGCAGAATTCGTCGTGCCAACTTTCGGATATTGCACCGGAATAACAAACGAATACAGCGAGTCGGTGTTGTTGATCATGAGAAAATCACGCACACCCGCGGCATCGAGTTGCCAATACGCAATCGACTTGCTGTCCGGACTCCAGCGAAAGCCGTCACGTAAACTAAATTCTTCTTCATACACCCAATCGAACGTCCCATTGATAATCGTGCGCGAGCCGTCGTGCGTGAGTTGCGTAATTTTGCCGCTGCTCAAATCTTCGACGTAAATATTATTCTCGCGCACGTAACCGACGCTGCGATTATCCGGCGAAAATTTCGCAAACATCAGCGTCGACGGTTTCGCCTCGCCGCCGAGTTGGCGCAGTTGCCAGGTGGTGAGATCGAGCACCCAATAATCGCCGCGCGTGTTGAGCCGCCAGACGCGTTCCGTGTTGGTGAAAATGAGCAGCCGTTGGCGATCCGGCGACCATTCGTAATCGTCAATCGCCAGCGCTTTCGATTTACCGGAGGGCACCAGGCGTTTCGCCGCAATCAAAATTTCGCGGCGCCCGGTTGCCGTCTCGTAACGCACAATATCCCTGCCGCCCTCCGCTTCTTTGGAGACTTCCAGCGTGGTGTAACCGGCGCCGCCGTCGATCCAGCGCGCCGGGCCGAAGCGTTCAGCGGCAAATTCACGCGAGCTGAAAATTCTTTCCAAGGTGAGTAAGGTCGAATCGGGCGTTTGTGCTA
>CAYZFF010000471.1:1367-3648 GCA_964477305.1 uncultured Cytophagia bacterium | reverse complement strand
TCGGCGCTTCGCTTCTCGGAATGACATCTTCATTCATTCGAAAAACGCTGTAAATTTATCTGAAAAGTGTTGTTAGTTCCTCGCAAGTTTGGCTTAGAAACTACCCGGACGATTCGTAAAACCCGAATACCCTTACAGCTTTAAAGCTCTTTCATCCGCGCTGTGGAGATCACATGCACTTTCTCGGTCTACATCTCATCGACTGGATCATTCTCGCCGGTTATTTCGCCGGCATTATCTGGATCGGCAAATGGGCGACGGCGAAAATCAAAAACACCACGGATTTTTATCAGGGCGGCAGAAGTCTCGGGAAGGTGTTGAACACGTTTCTCAATTTCGGCAACATCACCAGCGCCGATCAGGCTTCCGGGGTGGCGCGGGAAATTTATCGGCAAGGCTTGCAGGGCATGTGGTTTCAAAATCTCGTGCTCTTTCACACGCCCTTTCAGTGGTTGTACACCGCTGTGCTCCAGCGCCGCGCGCGTTATATTTCCAACGGTGATATTTATATCCATCGTTTTGAAAGCCGCTTTCTCGCCGGCTTATTCACCGTTTGTTTGATTGCCAGCACCGTCTACGGCGGCACGCTCGGATTTTTGCTCACCGGTAAAACACTGCAAGCGATGATGGTGAAGCCGGAGAGCGAATATTCAGTAGTTGAGCAGCAAAGCGTGCAGGAATTTCGCGAGTTGCAAACGTTGGAAAAAAAATCGAGCTTCTCTGCGTTAGGCGCGGCGGAGCAAGAGCGCATGAATTTCCTGCGCGAAAAATCAAAGCGCGGCGAATTGCAGTCGTACATTTCATATTTGAGCTTGCCGTGGTTCTACGTTTTTTACGCGGTGATCATTTGCGCTTACACGATCATGGGCGGCTTGCTGGCTATCGCCGTCACCGATGTGATTCAAGGTGTGATGCTGGTTTTTCTTTCACTCGCTTTAATCCCGGCGGGTTTGAAAGCGCTCGGCGGTTTTGCGGGTTTGCACGCGAAAGTTCCGGCGGAGTATTTTTCGCTCTTTGGCTCGGATGTGACGAGTGAATACACTTGGTATTATGTCGCTGCGGCGGTGACGGTGAATCTGGTGGTCAATGCCCCGCGGCAATTCACCATCGGCGGCTCTGCCAAGGATGATGATGCTGCGCGCATGGGTTTCGTCTTCGGCTCATTTGCCAAGCGTTTCATGATGATTGGTTGGGCTTTGACCGGCTTGATTGCGCTCGGCCTTTATGCCGGCCGCCTTTCTGATCCCACCAATATTTGGGGCCTTATGACGCGCGAGTTGTTAGGCGCCGGTTTTATGGGTCTCATGATTGCCTCGATTTTTTCCGCCAACATGGATCAAGCCAGCTCGCAGAGCTTGGAATGGAGCGCGGCGTTTATCAAAAATGTCTTGCTGCCGTTCCGGCCGCAGACCAGCGAAAAAACGCAAGTGTTGCTGGGGCGGTCGATTATCATTTTGGGCTTGTCGGGTACGGTTTATTTTTCCATGCAAGTCGGCGACGTGTTTACTATTTTTCGCTATCTGCTTTCGGTGTTGACCACGATCGGCCCGGCGATGTGGCTGGTGTATTTTTGGCGACGGTTGACCACAGCAGCGGTCGCGACGCAAATGGTAGTGACAGTTTTAATCACGATTGTTCTGCCGAACGTCGTTCCGCTCCTGAACAACAATCGCGAAAACCCGGCACTCACCGTGCAAACGCAGGCGCGGACGCAGACCGTGCAAGCGAAAGCCGTTGAAGAAGACGTCACCGCCGGGCGCGCGCAGCAGGTCGGCCAATTGATCGAGAAAACCAAAACCGCGCCCGCGGTCGGAATTTTTTTTGAAACCGTCGTGCGAAAAAATCCCGAGGACCCGAATTCACCGTGGGTGGGACAGGGCGCCTTCCGCACCCAAGTTTATTTGCTCTCACGGCTGGGCATTGATTTCACGCAAATGAACAAACCGCAAGTCTTGACGGCTTCTTTTGTTTTTGATATTATCTTTCCTTTTCTGGTTCTATTTGGCGTGAGTCTCTTTACCAAACGCAACTCGGAAAAAGTGCTGCGCGAGTTTTATGCCGCTGTGCATACGCCGGTTGTCGCCGATCACGCTGAAGACGCGCGCCGCGTGCAAGCCGCCGTTGATGATCCGGCGCTGGTCGAACGCGATAAACTTTTTCCCAACACGGATTGGGAGTTTGCCAAACCGACGAAAACGGATATTTACGGTTTTATTATTTGCTGGTTGATCATCGGCCTGATTATCTGGCTTTATGGGGTGATTATGAAGATCGGGGCATA
>CAYZFF010000471.1:0-1267 GCA_964477305.1 uncultured Cytophagia bacterium | reverse complement strand
TCCGATCAACATTTCCAAGAAGCGTTGAAGCGCATCCCGTGGGGCACGCAAACCAACGCCAAACGGCCTTATCCGTTTTTCGATGAAGTGATGCCGAAATTTATCGAACGCGGCAAGGGCTGTCGCATTTGGGACATGGAAGGAAAAGAATACCTCGACTATCGCCTCGCGCTCGGCCCGGTGATGTTGGGCTATAGTTATGATGAAGTCGATGACGCCGTGCGGGCGCAAATGCAAAAAGGCGTGCTGTTTAGCATGGCGAGTCCGAGCGAGTTGGAACTGGCGCAGCTTCTTCACGACGTCGTGCCGAATGCCGACATGTGCCGTTTTATGAAAACCGGCGAAGATGCGAATCTTTGCAACATTCGCATTGCGCGCGCTTACACGAAACGCGACATGATCGTGATGAGCGGCTATCACGGTTATCCCGATTGGTTCGCGACCGAGGATAGCCCTAACAACGGCGTGCCCGTGGTGATTAAAGATTATGTCAAAATCGCGCCGTGGGGAAATCTGGAAATGGCGGAAAAACTCATTCGCCAATACAACGAACAACTGGCTTGCGTGATTGCCGTGCCGTATGATCTCAACGAAAACACCAGCGGCGATTACATTCGGCATTTGCGCAAGCTGACCAAAGAATACGGCATTTTGTTGATTCTCGATGAAGTGCTCACCGGTTTTCGTTTGGCGCTCGGCGGCGCGCAGGAGTATTATGGCGTTGACGCCGATTTGGCGAGTTACGCCAAAGCGATGGCCAATGGCTATCCGCTTTCGACTTTTCTCGGCAAACGGCAATTTATGGAGCAACTGAATAAGTTTAAACTCACGACAACGTACGCCGGCGAAACGCTGTCGATTGCTGCGGCGATTGCGACGATCAAAATTATGCAACGTGAGAAAGTTCATGAACACATTTGGGCAATGGGCCGGCGCTTGATGGACGGTTTTAACCGGATCGCCCACGACTGCGGCATTGAAGCGTACGCTGCCGGTTTGCCGCCGGCAGCGTTTCTCAAGTTCAACACCCCGGATGCTGATCTAAACGCGCGGCTGGAATTTTTGTGGTTCCGTGAGCTTTTTCGTGAAGGCATTTTTGTGATTCTGCGCTGGTTTATTTCTTACTCGCATAAATCGGCGGATATTGATGAGGCGATTGACAAAGCGCGAAATGCGCTCAAGAGCGCGCTCGAAGCGGAGCCAAAAGAACGCGATAGTATTAAACCATTTTATTGGTAATGGTTCGTAGTAGCGCCTTCAGGCGCTA
>CAYZFF010000470.1:0-3698 GCA_964477305.1 uncultured Cytophagia bacterium | reverse complement strand
ACGCATAATGCCGGCCAATTGCTACCGGAAATTTACTGAGCATGTAAAAATATTGCCGGCTCTTGGCATCGTGGCGCGCATGAAAATCCGCCGGCATCATCTCGAGCCGTTTCACCACGACGTCATGCGCTAAAATTCCATTCAAAGAACGCGGGAGATCGGGCACGGGCGAAGCCAGCGCCGTGCGAAAATTAATGACTTGGCCGATAGCATGCACGCCGGTATCCGTTCGTCCGGCCACATTCACTCGAATCGGCTCACGAAAAAGAATTTGCAATGCATTCTCCACCTCGCCCTGCACTGTCCGCAAACCGGGCTGGACTTGCCATCCGTAAAATTTGCTGCCATCATATTCCAGGGTAAGTTTATAATTAAATAATGGAGACGCTTCCACTGCGAAATCTCTTTAAATGACGCCAAGACGATTTAAACGTTTCAAAGCTGCGCTAATGCAAAAGTCATGATTACACCCCCCAGCACACTCGCGATCAACACGAAATCATCTTTCTCAAATCGCATTTCCCGAAGCGGCACGCGCCCGGCACTGCCGCGATAGCAGCGCGCTTCCATCGCTACCGCCAAATCATCGGCGCGTTGAAACGTGGCAACAAACAGCGGCACCAGCAACGGCACCAGCGCTTGAATGCGTTTGAGCAATGACCCGGAGAAATCCGCACCGCGCGAGATCTGCGCTTTTTGAATGCGCTCGGCTTCGTCGATAATCGTCGGCACGAAACGCAATGCCAGTGTGCTCATAAACGCCAATTCGTGCACCGGCACGCGCCAACGTTGCAGCGGCTTGAGCAAGCGCTCGACGCCGTCGGTCAAGTCCGTCGGAATCGTTGTAAAAGAAAGCAGGCCCGTGACAAAGATCAACAACGCCAAACGCCAAGCATATTTCACGCCGAGCAACAAACCCGCCCCTGAAATAGAAATGCCCCACACGCGCCATTGGGGGCTTAGTCTGTCGGTCACATCCAGCGGAGCAGAAAAATTGGGACTCAACGCCTGCAAAAGAATCGTCAGCACAAAAAGCCAGAGGAAGGCGCGCAGGTTACGTACAAACAATCGAGGCGGCAATTGGGTGCGTTGCATCATGAACGCGAGCAGCAACGTCCAGAAGATCAGGGCACGCCAGGATTCAACCCACATCAGCAAACTCATGACCACAAGACTCATGAGCAGCTTCGTGCGCGGGTCAAGCCGGTGCAGGAGCGACCGGCCAGGATAATATTGCCCGAGCGTCAATCGACGGCTGATACTTGCCCGCCGGCGGGTGGTCAGCATTCCGGCAAAGAATAGATACGAACGACGCAACGGCGATTTTTCTTAAAAAAGCAATAAACCAATCGGGGCCGCCGTCATTCTTAACAGTAAGTACAAACAGGTTTTCCCGAGGTCTAAAAATCGGGATAAATATAATAGTCTGGCGCGTTTTTAACAGGCTAATATAACAACTTTTTACACAAAATCCAACACAAAACTCGCATGTCATATATATGATGATGATTTTTTACTTGACTTTTTACTGGTTTGGTAATAATTTGAGCGTTGTTTTATCCTTTGAGTCAGGATGAGTCGTCTTAAGCGGAACGTTTGTTTACCGATTCGATGGCGAAGCGCGGAACGTCGTTCGCTGTCATTCTATCCACACGCTGTTCAACTCACTTGCCAGAGGGAGGTTTCGCATGGCAGAAGCAAAAACGGCGAAGTTCAAGCCGTACATTTTGGATGACCAAATCGTCCCGGAGTTTACCATCAAAGCGATTGTGCTGGGTGCGATCTTCGGCGTCATCTTCGGCGCGGCCACGGTTTATCTCGCGCTCAAAGCTGGTTTGACGGTTTCGGCTTCGATTCCCATCGCCGTGTTGGCTATTGCGGTTTTTAAGCGCATCGGCAAATCCACGATTCTTGAGAACAATATCGTGCAAACCATCGGTTCGGCGGGCGAATCCGTCGCCGCGGGCGTGGCGTTCACGATTCCCGCGCTCATCTTTCTCGCCGCCGGCGAGCAATTTTTCACTTACTTCAACATTTTTACGCTTGCTCTTGTGGGTGGCACCCTCGGTGTGCTCTTTATGGTGCCGCTACGCCGCTCATTGATCGTGAAAGAACACGGCACGCTTCCTTATCCCGAAGGCACAGCCTGCGCCGAGGTTTTGGTTGCCGGTGAACGCGGCGGCTCATTGGCTGGAAAAGTTTTTGCCGGCCTCGGCATCGCGTTCGCGTACAAATCGTTGATGAGCATCCTCGGTCTGTGGAAAGATACGCCGACTTATCGCGCCGGCCACGATTCGAGCTTTCCCAACGCGAGTGTGAGCGCAGAAATTACGCCGGAGTATCTCGGCGTCGGTTACATTATTGGGCCACGCATTGCCGGCGTGCTCGTGGCTGGCGGCGTGCTTTCTTACCTCGTGCTCATTCCGCTCATCACGTTCATTGGCGATGCCCTGCCCAACTTTCTCCGGCCAGGCGTCGGCGATAAACTGATTCGCGACATGTCGCCGTCGGAAATTCGCACCGGTTATGTGCGTTATATTGGCGCCGGCGCGGTGGCCGCGGCGGGTTTGATCACGCTCATTCGCACATTACCGACGATCATCGCCGCGTTTAAAGAAAGTTTCAAAAGTCTTCGTGATTTAAAAGCGGGCGTCGCGCCGGTGCGCACCGAGCGCGAAATCCCGATCACCTACGTCATCGTCGGCTCGTTGGCGCTAGTGCTCATCGTCGCGTTGCTGCCGCAACTTCCGGGCGATACGATTATCGGCAAATTGCTCATGGGCGCACTGGTCGTGGTGTTTGGATTTTTCTTTGTCACGGTAAGTTCGCGCATTGTCGGCATCATCGGCTCGTCGTCCAATCCAATTTCCGGCATGACCATCGCGACGCTGATGGCAACCTGTTTGATTTTCGTGAGCCTCGGTTGGAACGGTGAAAGCTATCAATCGCTCGCGCTGGCTGTCGGCGGTATCGTTTGCATCGCCGCCGCAAACGCCGGTGCCACAAGCCAGGATTTGAAAACCGGATATATTGTCGGGGCGACGCCGGTTTATCAACAAATCGGCCTCATCATTGGCGTCGTGGTTTCAACGATCGTCATCGGCCTGACTTTGCAGGCGCTGGACGCTTCGATGAAATTTCAAGGCGTGGCGCACGCCATCGGCTCGGAAAAACTCCCTGCGCCGCAAGCCACATTGATGGCGACCATCATCAAAGGTTTACTGGCGCAAGACCTGCCGTGGGGTTTGGTGTTCGTCGGGATGTTCATTTCGGTCGTTGTTGAACTCTGTGGCGTGCGCTCGCTGTCGTTCGCGGTTGGCGCTTATTTGCCGCTCTCCACTACGGCGCCGATTTTTGTCGGCGGCTTGATGAAAGTCTTTGCGGATCGGATGGCGGGCAAAACCAGTTCTGGCGGCCATGAAGAGTCGGAAGTCAGTTCCGGCATGTTGTACAGCACCGGCCTCGTCGCTGGCGGTTCACTCACCGGCGTGGCGATCGCGTTGCTCAGCGGCGTTTCCACCACCGGGCCACAGGGCAACGAAATTTCAATCCTGCAATGGACACTGGATAAGGTTGGCGTGCACGGCTGGGAAAGCCTCGGCGGCATGGCCGATTTCATCGGCATTCTCTTTTTCGCGGGACTGTGTTTTTTGCTTCTGCGCGCGGCGCGGCAGAAGTTGGAGGCTTGAGTTTTTTAA
>CAYZFF010000469.1:0-3700 GCA_964477305.1 uncultured Cytophagia bacterium | reverse complement strand
TTTTCAAGCTATGCCTGAAAAGCTCCGGTACTCTACTTAACGTTGTAGTACTAAGTCTCGGCGTTCTTATGTACACCCAGATGGGATTGCAGAAATCTGAACGCCGTGCCGAAATATCAGCATTTTCGACTGCAATAACTGCAATCATCCAACCGAACTGCCTCTAACTAAGTTTATCATAAAAAGCCACTTGGGTTCATCGCCTGAGTGGCTTTTTGTTTTGGCACAGCTTTAGTAGAGAACAACGCCAAGCAGAAAAGTCAGGACAAAATAAATTTACCGAGGATTATATGGCTCAGCTCACTCACAACTTTGATTATGCCGCCGCCGCGCCGGGCAAGGGTTTGGCGCGCCAGGCGCAATTTTACCGCGTGCAAATCTGGCTGGCTGCAGTGGTTGGCGTGCTGACGTTATCGTGGGTGCTGTATGCTTCGCCGCGGCAGGAGGTGCTGCTCAAGTCGATTCAGGCGCAAACAATTGCGGTGTACGACGAAATCGTGGCCGGCGAGGTTTGCGAAATGAGCAACGGCAAAAGCCTGCGCACGGGCAAGGCCTGCTGCGAGGGGAAAATTTTTAAAGCCGGTTGCCGCGCGGAGCGCAAGCTCAACAGCGCCAAGGACGTGATTACTTGCTTGCTTCGCCAGGGCACGACTAAACTGCAAGCGGCGCTGTCGTAAACATTTTCACCTACAGCGTGAAGCCGGGCCGGAGGTTGCTGTGCGATTACTTTAGTTTATTGGTGAGCAGCTCTTCGACTTCGTTCAGGCTGACATTCTCATAAATTCATAACAACACCCCGCAAGACATGGAGAATCGATATGGCAAAATACCGAAACGACCTGCCGCAACTGTCCGGTGAGATTTTCCTCACCGACGGCGGCATTGAGACGACGCTGATTTTTCACGAAGGCTTGGAATTGCCCCATTTCGCCGCTTTTCATTTATTAAAAGATCAGAAAGGCAAGGCGGCGTTGCAGAAATACTTTCGCACGTATGCCGCCCTCGCGAGAAATTATAACGTCGGTTTCATTCTCGAAAGCCCGACCTGGCGCGCCAATCCGGATTGGTTGCTGAAGCTGGATTATGCCGATAGCGCCGTGGCTGAGATAAATCGCCAGTCCATTGCGTTGCTGCAAGACATTCGCCGCGAGTTTGAAAACGAGAAAAACCAAATGGTGATCAGCGGCTGCGTCGGGCCGCGCGGTGATGGCTATATTCCAACCGCGGCGATGTCGGCAGCCGAAGCCCAACATTACCATCAGCAGCAAATCGGCGCATTCAGTGTGGCCGGCGCCGACATGGTGACGGCGCTAACGATGAATTACGTCGAAGAAGCGATTGGCGTCACCCGCGCCGCCAAGTCCGCCGGCCTGCCGGTGGCGATCGCTTTCACGGTTGAAACCGACGGCAATTTGCCAACGGGTCAACCTCTCAAAGACGCCATCGCGCAGGTGGATAAATCAACCGCTAACGCGCCGGTTTATTACATGATCAACTGCGCGCATCCGACCCATTTTGAAAGCACGCTGGCAAGTGACGAACCGTGGGTCGAGAGAATTCGCGGCCTGCGCGCCAATGCTTCGGCTAAAAGCCATGCCGAGTTGAATGAAAGCGTCGAACTCGATCAGGGCCATCCGGAGGAGTTGGGCCGGCAGCATCGCCGGCTTTTAGGCAAAATGAAAAACCTCAACGTGTTCGGCGGTTGCTGCGGCACCGATCACCGGCATGTGGAAGAAATTTACAAGAGTATCTTGCAGAAAAATTGAAGGGCTATCGGCTTTCGGTAAAAATAATTTTGTTTGCATTTCGCTAAAAATATGCGCTATTTTTGTTGCCTCGCCGCGGTTGCTGTGAGCAGACCCGTGATGAAAAACAAAATTTTTAACGCTACCGAAAGTTATGGACCACCAACTTCCCAGGCCCGAATGGCTGCATCAGGTCGCCGGCGTCTTCGACGCCATGAGTGAGGGCGTCGCCGTTCTCGAAACGGGCCGCGTCCTGTTCGTAAACGAAGCCCTGCTGCGGATGACCGGCTTCCAACGCCAGCAGATGCTCGGCCGCGCTTACACGGATTTTTTCGCGCCGGAAGATTTGCCGTTCATTCAACAACAAACGGCGCGCCGTGAACGCGAGGGTCACGTTCGTTTTGAATATCACTTGTTGAGCCAGAAGGGCGCGCGGGTGCCGGCGATCATCAGCAGCCGCACTTTCCACGGCCCGGATCAGCGCGAGTTTGCCATCGTCACCTGCGCCGACATCCGCGAGCAAAAACTCGCCGAGGCCAGATTGCGCGAGGCCAACGTCCAATTGCAGGGCAGCGAGGCGCGCAAAGATGCGATGATGCAATCGGCGCTCGATTGCGTGATCTCCATCGATCATGAAGGAAAGATCATTGAGTTCAATCCGGCCGCCGAAAAAACTTTTGGCTACAAACGCGCCCGCGTGCTCGGCAAGGAACTCGCCGCCACCATTGTTCCGCCCTCGCTGCGGGAAGCCCATCGTCGCGGGCTGGCGCATTATCTCGCCACCGGCCAGGGGCCGGTTCTCGGCAAGCGCATCGAGATCACCGGAATGCGCGCCGACGGCTCGGAGTTTCCCGTGGAGTTGGCGATCGTTCCCATTCATTTGGGCGAACATCCGATCTTCACCGCTTATCTGCGCGACATTACCGAACCGAAGCGCGCCGAGAAAGAATTGCGCGCGGCCAAGGATGCGGCCGTGGCGGCTAACCACGCCAAAGGCGAATTGCTGGCGGCGCTGAAATCGCGGCACGATGAGCTGGAAACCGCCTTGCAGCAGCTCAAGATCATTCGGAATCAATTGGAAATCGAGAATGCCCGCAAGGCCCGCGAGTTGGAAGAAGCGCGCCGGCTGCAGCTTGCCATGTTGCCCAAAGTTATTCCGCAACTGCCGCATTTGGAAATGGCGGTGTTCATGCAAACGGCCACCGAAGTGGGCGGCGACTACTATGATTTCAACGTGGACGACGCGGGCACGCTGACCGTCGCCATCGGTGATGCCACCGGCCATGGTTTGCAAGCGGGCACGATCGTCGCTTCCTCCAAGAGTCTGTTTAAAGCCTTGGTCGGGGAGCCGGAGCCGGCCCAGGTTTTAAAAAAAATGTCGACCGCGCTCAAATCAATGGGATTTCGCAAAATGTTTATGGCGATGACGGTGGCAAAATTCAACCAGCATCGTTTGACCTTGTCCGCGGCCGGCATGCCTTATACTCTGGTGCATCGCGCGGCAACGGGCAACACGGAAAAAATTATTCTCAAAGCCATGCCGCTGGGAAGTTTTCCGGATTTCAACTACCAGCAAAAAACGGTGAAATTGCGCTCCGGTGATACCGTGCTTTTTGTGAGTGACGGGCTGCACGAAACTTTCAATACGCAAGCCGAGATGTTCGGAGAAAGCCGGGTGGTCAAGCTATTTACCCAAATTGCCCATAAGCGGCCGGATAAAATCGTCGCCCACTTGAGCAAGGCCGCCCAATCCTGGGCCAACGGACGCCTGCAGCATGACGACGTGACGATTCTGGCCATGAAGATGAAGTAGATACAATTTTCCGTTCGTAATTGCTGCTATTGAGATGGGAAGATCATGATGATTTGTGTGTCTTCAATACAGGGGAAGTTCAAAACAATTATGAGCGCCATTTAAATAAGGGACAATATTTAAATAACTTTCCCATTTTACG
>CAYZFF010000468.1:0-3708 GCA_964477305.1 uncultured Cytophagia bacterium | reverse complement strand
GCGGGGCGCTAAGTATTGGCAGATACATTGGATCCGCGGTTAAATATTTCGTTAATTCAAAAGGCCCGTTTAAAATAAACGAATGAGCGGTTAGATGGATTCGATTTTACAACCATGTTTTTCTCTTTAACAACCCCAGCACCGGCGGAATGCTGCGCAGACGCGCCCAAAGTGAGCGGCTAAATTGAAACTCAGAAAAACGATTCAGTTGTGCCAACACTTTTTGATTGTAACCAAACCACCACGGTTTCTTCAGGAAGGTGAGCGGCTCAAGGTTCAGGTATTTGGGGCGTGTCATTTCCATTAAACCCTCGTGGCCGTGGGTGCAGCCGTAGCCGCTGGCTTTGGCGCCGCGATTGGGTGCTTCGCAAGAGCCGAAGTAACTGATGGCATCATTGATCGAAACGGCGCCAGCTTCAATGCGTTGGGCCGCTGCGCGCCCACGATTGATATTTTTCGTCCAGACGCTTGCCGAGAGCCCGTAAGGCGTGGCGTTGGCTAAAGTAATTGCCTCGTCTACATCGCGTACGGGCACCACCGGCAAGAGTGGGCCAAACGTTTCTTCCTGCAACACTTTCATGCTGGTATTCACGTCAACAACTACGGTTGGTTCGAAAAAGAACGGGCCGAGATCGGGACGGCGTTTGCCGCCACAAAGCACGGTCGCGCCTTTAACGATGGCATCGTTGAGCTGCGATTCGAGCGCCGCCACCTGGCGCTCACGAATCATCGGGCCAACATCGATGTCCGGTTGATCACCGCGGCCAAGGCGAAGTCGTTTGGTTTTTGCAACCAGTGCCTTCACAAACGGTTGATAAATTTCTTGCTCAACGAAAATGCGTTTGACGGCGACACAACTTTGTCCGCAATTCATAAAGCGGCACCACAAAGCGCCGCTTGCCGCGAGGTCAATGTTGGCGTCGCGCAACACGACCATTGGATCACTGCCCCCCAATTCCATCACCAGCGGAATGAGTTTCTCTGCCGCCGTCGCGGCAATTTTCTTTCCGGTGGCGGAACTGCCGGTGAACGCGACGCCGTTGATTGCACTCGCTACTAATGCCGCACCGGTGCCGCCGTCGCCGACAATGACTTGAAAAACACCTTCGGGTAGCCCTGCTGCACGCAGCATTTTTTCAATTTCCAAGGCTGCGGCCGGAGTAAATTCCGAAGGTTTGAGCACCACGGCATTACCGGCAAGCAGCGCCGTAATGGACGGACTCAGCGGCAACATGAATGGATAATTCCACGGCGAGATGATACCGATGACCCCGAGCGGCTCGTATTGCACATAACCGCGTTGTAATCGCAGGGCAATGTTTTGGTGCGGCAGGCGCCGCGGCCGCAGCCATAGCGGGCCGTAGCGGAGATAGTATTTGACGATATCAAGACTGACGATGACCTCGGCCAACAATGCTTCGGGCAACGGTTTGCCATTTTCGCGCGTAACCAATGCAGCAATTTCCATACGCCGGTCGAACAGCAGTTGCGAAAACTTGCGCAGAATCTCGACACGCTTTTGGATCGGCCAGCCGCCCCAACTTTTTTGCGCTGCTTGGGCTTGGGCCACGACGACTTCAACCTGCTGTGGTGTAACGCTTTCATATTCACGCCAAACCTCGCCCGTGGCGGGGTCGAGGGATTGAATCTTCACCTGAGTTGGTGCGCCGTTTGGAAAAGGTTGTATCATCGGTTCTCCAATTGTAAATTTTAAATTACAAATTTACAATTTTAAATTTTTACGTTTTCATTACTCATGTCGGCCCAACGCCAGCACCGCATTCGTTCCGCCAAAACCGAAGCCGTTGGACAAGGCATAGTTCATCGTTGCCGGTCGCGATTTATTAGCCACATGATTGAGATCGCAGCGCGGGTCAATATTATCAAGGTTGATTGTCGGCGGCAGCATTTGATGATACAGCGCCATTGCCGTGTACGCCGCTTCGACCGCGCCAGCCGCGCCGAGCAAGTGTCCGGTCATGGATTTGGTGGAACTGACCGCGACACTTCTGACATGCTCACCTAAAACTGTTTTGATGGCCGCAGTTTCAGCGATATCACCGAGCGGCGTGGAAGTCGCATGCGCATTGATATAGCCGATATCCTGCGGTTGCAGCCCGGCATCATTGAGCGCAATGCGCATCGCCTGCGCTGCGCCTTTGCCGTCTTCCGGCGGGGTGGTGATATGAAAAGCATCCGACGAAGACCCGGCGCCACAAACTTTTGCCCAAATGCGCGCGCCGCGTGCTTGGGCGCGATCCTCGCGTTCGAGAATAAGAATTCCCGCGCCTTCACCCATCACAAAACCATCGCGCGCCAAATCAAAAGGCCGGCTCGCGGTGCGGGCATTCTCGTTATTTTTTGACAACGCTTTCGCTGCGGCAAATCCCGCAATGCTAATGTCGATCATCGCCGCTTCCGAGCCGCCGGTAATCATCACGTCCATATGACCCTGGCGGATGAGCATCAGGCCGTCCATAATGGCATGCGCGCCTGTGGCGCAGGCAGATACCGTGGCGTAATTGACGCCGGTTGTCCCGTAACGGATTGCCAACAATCCCGCCGCAATATTCGTGATGGTGGCTGGAACAAAAAACGGCGAAACGCGCCGCGGGCCTTTCTCAACCAGGCTGCGCGCATTGTCCATAAATGTTTCGACCCCGCCCATGCCCGAACCAACGACAATGCCGGTTTTTTCTTTGGGTAAATCTTCCGGCTTTAAACCGGCATCGGCCAATGCGGCATCAGCCGCGGCCACGGCAAAATGCGTGTAGCGATCATAGTGTCGCACTTCTTTCGGATCCATGTAACGGCTCGGATCGAAATTTTTAACTTCGCCGCCAAAGCGCGTCGGCAGGGAGGAAGCGTCAAAGCGTTGAATCATATCAATGCCGGAGTGGCCGGCCAGCAGCCCGCGCCAGTTTTCCTCCGGCGTTAACCCGATGGGCGTGATTAACCCGATTCCCGTAATGACTACAGAATTGTTGAACAACCTTTGCATAAAATTTCCTTGTTGATTCGATTTAAAATATGTTTCACTATGATAACATGCCGCACGCAAAGAAGCAAGCGGAAAGTATTTGCCGAATTGGGTAAAATAATTTATTTTGTAACCATGAATGAATATTATACCCTCTTGGGGTCAGTTGAAAATGAATACAAGGTTAAAGACTCAACTTTTATAACCTGGCTATCTCCGATTGCTTCACGCGAAGAAGCGGAGACGTGCATTGCCGAGCGCAGCCGGAGATTTCCCGATGCGACGCATAACTGTTACGCTTTTCGCGTCGGCTTTGATGATCGTCTCGTTGCCAAATCCAGCGATGCCGGAGAACCGGCAGGCACGGCGGGCCGGCCGATTTTACAAATGCTGGAGCGCCGTCATTTAACCAACGTGGTGGCGGTGGTGACGCGCTATTTCGGCGGCACGAAACTGGGAACCGGCGGTCTGGTGCGCGCTTATGGCGGCGCGGTTGCCGCAGCGATTGCGTTAGCCGTCATGACGGTGATTTTTCCTCAACAAAGATTGCGGTTGCAATATTCCTATGCGCAAACCGCCGCCGTCCAAAAGATTTTGCGTTTACTCGCCGCGGAAACGCTGCAAGAGATTTTTGCGGCTGAAGTTTCACAGATTATCGCGATACGCCTCTCCGAGGCGGAAGAGGCGCAACGTCTCTTGCGCGATGCCTGCGCTGGAAAAATCGTCAT
>CAYZFF010000467.1:0-3744 GCA_964477305.1 uncultured Cytophagia bacterium | reverse complement strand
TACCCGCCCCATTCAAGCTCAATTTAACGCCGCGCGTGGAAGGAAAGTTTTTATATGCGCTTGCGCTCAAATCGCCCGACGGAAAAATTTTGTTCAAAGAGCAGCTTGACGTTGTCGTCGCCAAGCCGCAGCCGCTGAAAATTTTGGCGCTCACCGGCGCGCCCAGTTTTGAAATAAAATATCTCAAAAATTGGGCGAGCCAAAATCAAAACACGCTGGCGCTGCGCACGGCCATCAGCCGCGAACGCTATCGCTTTGAATATCTCAATCATTCGCCAGTCGATTTGAGTCGCGTCACCGCAAGTTTGTTGCGTCAATTCGATTTGGTTTTGCTCGACGGCAAAACCCTGCGCGTCCTCAACGCCACTGAACGCCAGGTGTTACGTACCGTCGTGGCGCAAGAAGGACTCGGCGTTTTGATCCTGCCAGATGAGACGGTCTTTGAAAAAAACTCGCTCAATGATTTTTTTCTCAATTTTGAATTTGAAGCGTTTCCCGATCTCGACCAACGCATGGTCAAACCGCGCTGGCCGGAGCAACAAAATTTTGACATAACCGCCATCGCTGCCGAGCCGTTTGCGATCAAATCCGGTTGGGGAATACAGCCGCTCATTGCCGATGAGATGGAACGCTTGTTGGTCGCCGGCTATCATCGCGGCAACGGCCTGATCGGCTTGAGTTTAATTCGCGATTCTTATCGCTGGGTTTTGGAGGGAAATCCCCAATTGCACGCGGCCTATTGGGCGCATCTGCTTTCCGCGCTGGCACGAAAAGATTACGGCAAAGATCGCTGGAATCTTCCAGCGGCCAAGCCCGTTATCATCGATCAGCCGCTCGAATTAACCGTCGAAACTGACGCGCCGTCGCCGCTTGGTATTGTGACCACCGAATCAAGCGCAGCCGATTCCATTTATTTGCAGCAAGACGCGCAGGAGTCACGGCGCTGGCACGCGACATTTTGGCCGCGGCAGGCCGGGTGGCATCAAGTCGCTCTTATCGGCGGTGAACCGCGCTGGTTTTATGTCTACGAAAAAACGAATTGGCAAACATGGCAAGCCGCGCAAAAAATTAATGCGACCCAGCAACATGCCGCGCGTTACACCGATTTACCGGCGCAAAGGCGAGAGCCGATTGCCGCGCGGGCGAGACCAGTATCGCTATTTTGGTTCTTTATCATTTTTTTAATTTGTTCATCATATTTGTGGATTGAGAAAAAAATTTCCACTTGACCTCCTCGGTTAAATTGCGCATATTGCAAAATTGAAATTGGGTTTTAGCCATACCATTTCTGAGGAGCAAGCTCTCATGTCAGCAATAGAAACGCCTTCCCAAGTCGAACAACGCGCGATAGCGCAATCCGGCCAGAGACTGCGCTATGTCCCCACGGAGAAAATCGGCGTCATCGTGGTCGATAATTTTCCGGCGCTCGGCAAATTGGCGGCGCTGCGGTTTATCGAATGGGTGCAACAGAATCCCGGCGGCGTGGTGTCATTGCCCACCGGCAAAACGCCGGAGCATTTCATTAAATGGGTCAAATATTTTCTGCGCCATTGGGAAGAGTCAAAAGCGCGAAACGAGTTGGAAGCCAGTGGCATTGATCCCGCCATTAAGCCCGCTATGCAAAGCTTGCACTTCGTGCAGATCGACGAGTTTTATCCGATTCACCCGCAGCAGCAAAACAGCTTTCATTATTACGTCAACATGTATTATTTGCAAAGCTTCGGCTTCGATCCGGCGAAAGCGCTGCTCATCGATTGCAGTAAAATCGGCTTGCCGGAGGGAAAAGATTTGGATGACATTTGGCCGGAAAAAGTGGTTGACCTGTCGCTGCGGTTTCGGCACGGCAAAAATTCGCACGAACGTTTGCAAAAACAGGTGTTGGAAAATGTCGATCAATGGTGCGCCGAGTACGAAGAAAAAATTCGCCGACTCGGCGGCATCGGCTTTTTTCTCGGTGGCATCGGCCCGGACGGCCACATTGGTTTCAACGTGCAAGGCTCGGATTTTTATTCGACGACGCGCTTGACGCCGACGAATTATGAAACCCAGGCCGCGGCGGCCACCGATCTCGGCGGCATCGAGGTGTCGCGCCAACGTTTGGTGATCACTATCGGTTTGGCGACGATCACCTACAACCCGAACTGTGCCGCGCTCATTATCGCCGCCGGCGAGGCCAAAGCCCCGATTGTCACCGCGGCGATTCAAGCAGACAAACACATTCATCACCCGGCCAGCGTGTTGCACGATTTGCCGAATGCGCGATTTTATATCACGCAGGGCGCCGCCAAATATCTAAACGAGCGCCAGCATGAAATTCTGGTCAAAACGGAAAAGATCAGCGCCGAGGTGGCAGAACGGATCGTGGTCAATTTGGCCGTGGAAAAACGCAAACGGCTGCACGCGCTCACTGCAGAAGATTTTGCCGGCAATCGGATGGCAAGTGTGCTGCAAACTAAATTGGCGTTGCCGGTCGAAGCCATTACGCAGCAAGTGGAACAAAGCCTGATTCAGAAAATCGAGCGCGGGCGCGAAACCCTATTGGATCAAGTTTTTCTTCATACCGAGCCGCATCATGACGATTTGATGTTGGGTTATTTACCGTTTATCGTGCGCCACATCCGCGACAAATCCAATCAGCATTTTTTCATTACGCTGACCAGCGGCTTCAATGCGGTGACGAACATGCTGGTGCACAAACTCTTGAAGAACCTGCAAAATTTTCTCGAGCGCGGCATTTTTGACAAGCTGCTGCGCGAAGGTTATTTCAATCCGCATAACGAACAGGGCCGCAATCGCGATGTGTGGCAATATCTCGACGGTATCGCGGCGAACCGCCGGACGATCAAAGAAGAGGGCGAGGCGCGGCGGCTGTTGCGCAACTTAATTTTTATTTTCGAAGACGACAACATCGATAATCTCAAGCCTCGCATTAACGAATTGTTGAATTATTTCGAGACCCAATATCCCGGCAAAAAAGATCTGCCGCACATTCAGCGTCTCAAGGGTATGATTCGCGAATGGGAAGCGGATTGTTTGTGGGGTTATTTCGGTTTTAATTCGGAGTCGGTGATGCACGCCCGGCTGGGTTTTTACAAAGGCGATATTTTTACCGAAACCCCGACGATTGAGCGCGACGTGCTGCCGATGTTGGAGGTGTTGCGCAAAACCAATCCGAATATCGTCAGCGTCGCGCTGGATCCCGAAGCCAGCGGGCCGGACACGCATTATAAAGTTTTGCAAGTCATGTCAGAGGCGCTCAAACTGTACGAACAAGAGTCGGGGCGCTCGGATATACAAGTTTGGGGTTATCGGAATGTGTGGTATCGTTATCATCCTGCGGAGGCGGACATCATCGTGCCGGTTTCACTCAACATGTTTGCCGTCATGGAGAACTCTTTCATGAATGCATTCATTTCGCAGAAAGACGCTTCGTTCCCGAGCTATGAGCACGATGGCCCGTTTTTCGAATTGGCGCAAAAAATTCAAGTCGATCAATATCACGTGCTGAAAACCTGCCTCGGCCGCGAATATTTTAATGAGCATCCCAGTCCGTTGATTCGCGCGACGCGCGGCTTGGTTTTTCTGAAACGCCTGACGCTGGCAGAATTTTACGAGCGCTCCCGCGCGCTGCGGCGGAGCACGGAAAATTTGTAATCTGGTTGCCGGTTGTTTCTTAGAAATACTGATTAAATAATTTACCCATGTGATCGTCATGCCCGAACGCTTTAATCGGGCCTCCACGCT
>CAYZFF010000466.1:0-3754 GCA_964477305.1 uncultured Cytophagia bacterium | reverse complement strand
AAAAAGCAAACGAAAGATTTATCGGTGAGCGGCCATGTCTATGCAGGAAGTTTTGCGATCTCACGAGCAAACTTTAACGCCAAAACATCACAGAAATTTTCAAGCTGTTGCCGAAAACAAGGGTTTGGAAGCGAAATACGCGCCAGGCCCTTTCCTGCTTGCTTAGTGAATTTCCCAATTAACAAAAATCTGACGTTTCTATCGAGCAGAAACCTGATCCTTCCATCGTAGTCTTACCCATTGTCAAGCAAAAGTTCACTTGCGTTTTTAATATTTCATATTATTTTAACTATGCAGCTTGGCGCAAACAATCTTCCACCACATAATTTTAGAGCCCTCAATTTGAATTTGAACGTCCTTTCGTACTTTCTTAAAACAAAACAGAGGAGAATTTCCGATGAAACGTTCGATTCTGACTATCACTGTATTTGTGCTCATGACGGGCGCGATTTTCGCCCAAATTCCCCGCACCATGAGCTATCAAGGCGTACTCACCGATGCCAACGGCAATGCGGTTCCCGATGGCAGTGTGACGATGAAGTTCCGCTTGTATGAAGCAGCAACTGGCGGAACTGCAATCTGGGAAGAAACCCAATCTGTGAGCGTCGTGAAGGGCCTGTTCAACACGATATTGGGAAGCGTGACCCCGCTGAATTTGCCGTTTGACAAGCCGTACTGGCTGGGCATTACGGTTGGGAGCGGAACTGAGCTGGCGCCGCGAATTGCGCTCGCGGCTTCGCCCTACAGTCTCAACAGTCACTCCACAATTGTTGAGCCGCAACCCGGGCAGGGCATCACAATCCGCGACAAAAGTGGTGTGACCACACATCAGATTAGTGCCGAGGGAAATGTTACTCACAGTGGAACCGGTACTTTTCGGGGAGGCATCGTCGTGGGAGATACCATCGTCGTGCCGCCAGATACGACGGGAGCAGGAACCGCCTCCCTTAACAAAGGCGCAACTGCGGCAGATCTTCCTGCCATTGGAATTCAGGCCGGCGGAACGGATATTGGAATGCATGGTTTTTCGTTGGGTGGAGGCCGTGGCGTTGTGGGTCAATCAAAAAGCGGCGCCGGGGTGCATGGAATTTCTGAAACCGGGCCGGGTGTCGTTGGGAATGCTAAAAACAATTTCGGCGTTTATGGCAAGGCCGAGAACTTTCATGGCGTCTTCGGGGACTCTGAGAAGTTTGATGGAGTTCGTGGGGTGTCGCGGAGCGCGGTTCGCGCCGGCGTATCCGGTTACAACGGTAGCGGCGGCCCCGGCATTATTGCTCAAGGCAACCCTGCCGTTCATGCCAATGGAACAGTCAAAATTGATAACGTTCCTCTCGCGCCGGACCAAAATCGATTTCTCGTTTGGGATGGAGATAACATTGTCAAGTTTAGAACTACGGCATTCAATGGCGTGCTGAACAATACCGCATTGAGCATTCTAAATGCGGGTGGGGTCGAAGTTTTTCGCGTCAATCCCGATGGCAGTTCCTTCCATAGAGGCCACGAAGAGTTTTTCAGCGGCCTCACGATTACCGGCGCCGGCAGCGGCATTTCTTTTCCAGATGGAACCAAACAAACTACGGCAAGCAGCGGAAGTACGTTCGATGGCACGCTGCTTAACAAAGCTTTAATCCTCAAGGATGCGGCCGGCAACGAGGTTTTCCGGGTGAATCCCGATGGCACTTCTTTTCATAAAGGCGTTGAGACCTTCGAGGATGATGTGCTCTTCAAAGGCACCGGCGCTAAAGGCGCCAAGCTGGTCGATGCCAACGGCCAGACCATTGCTGGCTTTGGTCGTGTTGATTTGGATACTGGTCAGCGCATCGGCGTTTATGGCAAAGCCGAGAAACCAGGTGATCTCGCCGGGGTTTTTGATGGCAACGTTGACGTTGATGGTGAGATCTATGCCAACAGTTTTCATCTCGTCAATGATGCCGGTGACACGCTGACCAATTTCAATTCCGACGGCACTTCGTTTCATTCCGGCCTTGAAACATTTAAAGGCGGCATATTGGCGCGGGGCAAAGCGTTGCTTGGTGAAGATTTCGTTTTTGTTGGCGCCAAAAATTTTATGGAAACTTCCCTGGCTTTGAAAAATGCCGGCAAGGCGGCTGGGCCGAATGTTCTCTTTTTCGCCAAAGATTCAACTGGCGAAGATACGGCCGGACTTTTTAGCAGCGTTTCCGGCGAGCGACCCAGTGTTTATGCGGAAAAAAGGGCGCCGGGTTCTAACTTCAGCGCCGCTGCGGCCATGAATGAGCATCTGCAAAACTTGAATCAAATCACTGCGCAAACGAAAGCAAACTTATCTCCTGACCTGGCTCAGTTTCTCAGCCAGCAAAATCTGCCGTCGATCTGGGGCGTGACCAGCATGACAGACAACGAAGCGGTGCTCGGCCAGAACAGCTCGACGACCAGCACTTCGGCGGCGATGCGCGGCGTGCATGTAGGAAGAGGCGTTGGCGTGGCTGGGCAAATTTCCAACAGCGCCAGCACCGCGCCCGCGGTTTGGGGTCTAACCAACGGGGTTGGCACCGGTGTCGCATCCACAGTCACCGGCAATGGCACGGGATTGTTGGTTGATCACAACGGGACGACCGGCCATCATGCGGTGTTCCGCAGAAACGGCGCCAATCAAATTCGTTTCGATCTTACCGGCAAAGGCTTTTTCAACGGCGGCACGCAAACCGGCGGCGCCGACGTGGCCGAAGCGTTTGAAGTTGAAGGGATGGTGCAGCAATATGAGCCGGGAGATGTGCTGGTGATTTCAACCGAGGCCGATCGCAAATTAGAAAAAAGCAGCGCGCCGTATTCGACTCTCGTTGCCGGTGTTTATGCCACCAAGCCCGGCGTGCTGTTGACTGAACGAAGCCTCGACGATCCGCACGACGACACCGTGCCTTT
Source organism: uncultured Cytophagia bacterium (assembly GCA_964477305.1). Classification (GTDB taxonomy): domain Bacteria; phylum Zhuqueibacterota; class Zhuqueibacteria; order Zhuqueibacterales; family Zhuqueibacteraceae; genus Zhuqueibacter. The sequence goes on along the minus strand of CAYZFF010000466.1, from coordinate 853 downwards.
GGGAATTGTGGGCGTCATTCCCACCAAAGTTTGTGGCGAGAACGGCCCCATTCGCCGCGGTGACCTGCTCGTCACCTCGAGCCTTTCCGGCCATGCCATGAAAGGAACGGAGCGCGAACGCATGCTCGGCGCCGTGCTCGGCAAGGCTCTCGAAAATTTTGACGGTGAGGGCAAAGGCGTTATCAAAGTGTTGGTTAATGTCAAATAGGTCCGAAGTCCGAGGTCAAAGGTCCGAAGTCTTTTGCGAAAGTTATTTGACTGAATGGAACAATGGAGTCCTGTTATGAAAACTAATACACATTTGCTCAGTATGATTGCTATTCTTTACTTCAATCCACAAATCGTCGCCGCGCAGACATATAAAATCTCGCACTCGGTGATTGGCAGCGGCGGCGCGGTGAGCGCAAGCTCGAATCATCGCCTGCTCGGCACGATTGGACAGCCGGCTATCGGCGCCTCGCAAAACGCTTCGACTCGTCATCAAACCGGATTTTGGTATGGATCGCAGAAACTGCTGACCACCGTGGAGCAAACCCCTTCAGATTTACCGAGCGAATTTCATCTCGAACAAAATTATCCGAATCCGTTTAATCCAATCACCACGATTTCTTTTGACGTAAAAGCGCCGGTTCGTGTGCTGTTAATCCTTTATGATGTGTTGGGTCATCGCGTCGCTACTTTGGTGGATGGTCGTTATGTGCCAGGCCGGTATCGTATACACTTCGATGCGGGTGGCTTATCATCGGGTTTGTATTTCTATGCGATTCAAATGGGCAATTTCCAAAGCGTAAAAAAAATGATCGTAAACAAGTAAAGGCACGATTTATCTGATGCGGCGATAAAATAACGCCAA
>CAYZFF010000465.1:0-3763 GCA_964477305.1 uncultured Cytophagia bacterium | reverse complement strand
GTCGCTTCCACCAGCGGCTCAATCCCGATGGATTCGTCAACAACATGCGCTTGTGCTTCTTCACCCGGGCCGAAACCGATGGTGGTAATGCCGGCGGCCGCAGTTTCGCGGCCGTCCGTGGCAAAGCGCCAAATGCCGAATTGCGGCTCACGGTTCGTGACGGCGTGCAAAGTTGCAGCGAATTTCTGCACCTCTGCATTTTCCCGTGGCGTAATAAACCCGGCATGGCTCATCGGCCAATCAACCTCTTCGTATCCCGTCCACGTGCGTTGGGTAAGGCGCGGCACTTCCGCCCGCGCATTGATCCCATTGTCTTTAATAATGCGGTCAATCCAGCCGACGCCGTCATTCATAGTTTCGCTGGTAGTCCGCCAATCCAGCAGCAGATCGACATAATCAGGAATCACATTGGCGCTGACGGAATTACTCTGATACAACGTCGGCGCAATCGAAGATTGGCCTAACTGCGGATGCGTGGAAAGTTTGGGCAATTCTTTTTCCAGCGCCGAGAGAAAACGCGCGGCGGCATAATGCGGATTAATGCCGCGCTCCGGCGCGCTGGCGTGCGCTGAACGACCGAAACAACGCACATTAATCGTCATGCGGCCGCGATGGCCGAGGCGAATTTCATTTCCCGAAGGCTCGCCGATAATCGCGCAGCTTGCTTGGAATTCTTTTTGGGCGAGCAAATAGCGCATGCCGAGGCCACCGGTTTCTTCAAATACCGGCGCGACGACATAAACATCGCGCGCCGGTATTTTGCTCAACTGTTTCAAGAGCGTCGGCGCAATCAATTGCGCGGCCAGCGCGCCTTTGATATCGCTCGCGCCCCGTCCGTAAATGCGGCCATTCTCCATCTCACCGCCAAAGGGATCGTGTTGCCAAAGCTGGCGGTCGCCGGGGTCGACATGATCGAGATGCGTGACGAACATGATTCCAGGAATGTCGCGGTTCTTTCCATTGATGCGGCCAATGAGATTGCCCGCGCCGTCGATCCAGGCTTGATCATAGCCCAGCCGCAGCATCTGATGACGCGCAAATTCGGCAAGATCCTTCTCGGCGCCGGGCATGCTGGGAATGCGGATCAACTCCCGGCAAAGTGCGATGATTTCACTTTTTCTCTCATTTGCGGCTTGCAGCAAAGAGCGATTCATGAGGGGACTCCTTACTTGTAAAAATCTTGTGACCAATCAGCCATTCTTTTAAATGTCATTCTGCAAGAATCTTGTTTCACCCGAGCACACGGCCTGACAAGAAAAAAGATTCCTACGGAATGACAACTTCCTTTTAATCCCTGAGTGGCTACAAAAACTCTTTGATGGCCGCGGCCAGCAGCGGAATCATGATTTCATGATGGCCGATAAAATTGTAGCCTTTGCCTCCCTGCAGCGTCGGGCGCTGCACGACGTTCACGCGCGGCCGATAATGCGCGAACATGTCAAAATTGGCCGTAAAAAAATCTTTTACCGGCGGTTGAATGTTTCGCACGATGGTCAACGCCTTGAGAAAAACTTCGGGCATCAAAACATTGGAACCGAAATTGAGCACGACGCCACCGGCATTAATTTTTCCCACCTGGGTTGTAAAAATTTTGAAATCGCGAAACGACAACTCGCCGTACGCCGCGCCGTCGGCGGAGGGCTGTTGATGAATGATATCGGTGCCGATGGCAACATGCACAGTGGCCGGAATCGACAATTCAAAAGCCGTGGCCAGCAAACTACGTTTCAAACCTTCGGCGCCGGATTGAATCAACGCGGCACCGACGGCTTCGCCAAATCCCTGTTGCTGGGTTCTTCCATGGATTACGGCATGATTAATAAATTCACCGGTCTCCTGCGCCATGCCGAATGAACCGTCGGCGAGGCCGTCCGCAACTTCTTCGGAGGTTTGCCCGAATAGTGACAACTCCGTGTCGTGAATCACGCCGGCGCCGTTCATCGCGATGCAGGTGATAATGCCGCGGCGCAGCAAATCGACGAGTATCGGCGAAAGGCCGACTTTGATGACGTGCGCGCCCATCATCACAATCACCGGCTTGTCATTTTTACGCGCGGCAATGATGCGTTGCACGATCTCACGAAAATCTTTGGCCACGAGAATATCGGGCAGTGATTTATAAAAATTCTCAAAAAAATCTCCCTTGCGAAATGGCGTCGCCAATTCATCGCGATGGACTTTGCTGAGGCGTTGACGCACCGAATACGTTTTGACGCGCTGGAGATCGATTTCCGGATATTTCGACACGTTAGCTTTGCTCGTTTGAATAAAAGTGTTTGATTTGCAGGGCGAAATTAGCTATAATATAAACGGTTTCGGTGAAAAAGCCAATCTTTTTGCTAACGCGGTCATCGCGAAGCGCCTTATTATCCCGCTTTTCGGGACTCCGCTCTGCGGAGCCGAAACGGCATTTTGCCGAGCACAGACGGCTTCGCTGAAAAGCGTTCGCAGTGACAATCGGGGATAAAGTGAATGATCGGTTTTAAAATAAAAATATGGCGCCAATCGATATTAAAAAATCAGATGTGCGAACGCTGCAAATCGCGTGGGACGACGGCCACATCAGCCGCTATCCGCTCGAATTTTTGCGGCGTGAATGTCCCTGCGCTTCGTGCTCGGAAGCCCGGCGCGCGCCGGTGAAAGCGGCAAATCCGTTGCGCGTATTGCAGGCCCACGAGATTGTACAAAACAATGTGAGCATTCGACAGGCCGAAGTTATCGGGCGTTATGCCGTTCAATTTCACTGGAACGATGGACATGCGGAGGGAATATATACGTTTGATTTTTTGCGTGAGCTTTGTCAATGCGACGATTGCAAAAAGCAGAACTTCTCACCTTCCCATTAAAACGACCCCATGCGTGAACCTCAAGTCAATCTCGAACTCGCCCAGCAACATGGTCTTTCCGAAGAAGAATACAATCGCATTATAAAAATTCTTGGCCGCACGCCGACATTCACCGAACTGGGCATTTTTTCAGTGATGTGGTCGGAGCATTGCAGCTACAAAAATTCGCTCGCGCTCATTAAAACGCTGCCGCGCGACGGCAAGGATTTGCTGGTGAAAGCCGGTGAAGAGAATGCGGGACTCGTCGATATCGGCGACGGGCTGGCGATTGCATTTAAAATTGAAAGTCACAATCATCCCTCCGCAGTTGAGCCGTATCAGGGCGCGGCCACCGGTGTCGGCGGGATTTTGCGCGATATTTTTACGATGGGCGCGCGGCCGATTGCCGCGCTCAATTCATTGCGTTTCGGCGAGCTGCAAAATGTACGCGTGCGTTATCTCGTCAAAGGGGTCGTCAAAGGTATCGGCGATTATGGCAATTGTTTCGGGGTACCAACCGTGGGCGGTGAGGTTTATTTCGATGATTGCTATCAAGACAATCCGCTGGTGAATGCGATGGCGGTTGGCATTGTCCGGCATCGCCGCGTGACGCACGCAACAGCCACCGGCGAAGGCAATGCGGTGATGTTGATCGGCTCATCGACGGGCCGCGACGGCATTCACGGCGCCACTTTCGCGAGCGAAGAAATTTCGGAGAAGAGTGAAGCGAAACGGCCGCAGGTGCAGGTGGGCGATCCATTCACGGAAAAACTTTTGCTCGAAGCGACGCAGGAAATGATCAAAGCCGAATTGCTCGTCGGCATGCAGGATATGGGCGCGGCTGGAATTACGTGTTCGACGGCAGAAATGTCGGCGCACGGCAAACATGGCATGGAAATCGATCTCGAAAAAGTGCCGCTGCGCGAGCCGGGAATGAT
>CAYZFF010000464.1:0-3769 GCA_964477305.1 uncultured Cytophagia bacterium | reverse complement strand
GTGGGCAAACTCACAAACAATTTCGCGGAGATTTCTTTATTGCTCAGGCCATCAGTCAGCGCGCGCAGCACGTCCAATTCGCGCTCCGAAAGCTCGGCGGTGTATTTCACGGTTTTCTTCTGGCCTTGAAAATAGGCCAGCACTTTCTGTGCCACTTCGCCGGACATCGGCGCGCCGCCGTTATGGGCTTCCTTAATCGACTCCGAAAGTTTTTCAATGGAAGAGTTTTTCAGCAGATAGCCGACAGCGCCGGCGCGCAGCGAATCGAAAATGCGCTCGTCGTCGCTGTAGTTGGTGAGCATGAGAATTTTCAGGTCGGGAATTTCCAGCTTCAGCGCTTCGACGCATTCGATGCCCGAGCGGCCCGGCATATTGATGTCCATCAACACCACGTCGGGAATATCGTCGATCATGCGCTCCAACACGTCAGCACAACTGGAATACGCGCCGACAAATTTAAATCCCGCTGCACTGTCGATCAACGCTTGAATCATGTCGCGCACGTTGGCGTCGTCGTCCACAATAGCGATGGTGATGGCTGAATCTTGATTTTCCATCTTGCTTATTCGATTAAGTGTTAATGTCAGTTCCTTTGAACGCGGAAGACACGGATTGCGCGGATTGACGCGGATAAAGCAAGAAATAAAAAATCAATGAAAATCCGTGTTATCCGCGTCATCCGTGTTCAAAGCTTTTGTTGTGCTCCGGTCATTTCGATTTTCAACTTGTCTGAAAAACTACTTTAGGCCTTTATGGGCACGTGTACTTGAATTCGTGTGCCCTTGCCAATTTCAGAAACGATCTCGAATTTACCGCCGAGCTTTTCGGCGCGCAGACGCATGTTGCTCAGGCCGTTGCCGTTCCTGGCCGGCGCGATTTCGAAGCCGTTGCCGGCATCAATAATGTCCAGCAAAATATGTTTATGGTTCAATGCAAATTTCACCAAAATACTCGTGGTGCCGGAGTATTTCACGGCATTGTGCAGCGCTTCTTTAGCGATGAGCAGCAGATTGCGGCGGATTTCGGGATGCAGTTTTATGCCGGCAATTTCTTTTGCAACGTCGATTCTCAGCTCGATGCCTTTGGCCTCGCAAACTTCATGGGCAAAAGTCCGCAGCCGGCGTTGCAGCGCCAGCATGGAATCATGCTGCGGATTGACCGACCACACGACGTCACTCATCGCCGCGGAGAGTTCGCGGGCAATGTTGCCGACGCGCTCCATCGCGTTGTTGAAATCGCGGGCCGCACCGTTAGGATCCGCTCCCGGCTGCGGCACATTTTTCTTTTGCAACGCAATTTGCGAAAGCAAACCGATGTGCGTCAAACCCGAGCCGATATCGTCGTGCAAATCCGTGGCGATGCGCGAGCGGATTTTTTCAATCTCCAACAGGCGATCCAACCGCACGATGTGAACCGCATAAAGAATGCCGCCGAGGACGATTAGGCAGAACGCGATGAACCACCAACGTTGCCAGTACGGCGGCAAAATTTCAAAATGCAAAGAGGCCGCGGTAGCGCTCGCAACGCCGTCCGCGGTTATCGCGCTCACTTCGAATGTGTAGGCGCCGGAGTGCAGCGAAGCAAAAGTCACCGCGCGCTCATTCGTCGTTTCCTGCCAGCCCTCATCCCAGCCCAGCAATCTATACTTGTAACGCAGCGCTTTTTCATCTTTGAAGCTGAGGCCGGCGAATTCGATGCGCCAGGAATTTTCCGAATGCGGAAATTTCGCGGCCTCTTTCACCGCGCGTTCCTTGCCGTTCACGCGCAGGCCGGTGATATAAATAAACGGCGGCGGGCTTGCCGCGCTTTCCCGGCCGTATTCATAGATCGTCAATTCTTCGCTGCTGACGCCCCAAATCGCTTTGGCCCGGGGAATCGTTCCAACCGCGCCAAAATGTTTGCCGAATAATTTGGGTTGCAACAAAAACCGGCGCGAATTTTCCGACGCGGTGTATTGTATGCCGACCGAAGTGCCAATCCACATTCTGCCTTCATCATCCTCTGCCAGCGCCCAGATCGCATTGTTGAGCAAGCCGTCCTTGGTCGTCAGCGTTTGGAATTTTCCTTCCCGATAAATGGCCAGGCCGTTGAAACGGGTGCCGATCCAAATCTCGCCATTGCGACGGCGCACGAGGGCGCGGATTTGATTGCTGGGCAGTCCGTCGCGAATGGTCAAGCGCTGGCGCAAACGGTAGCCGCCATTTTCACGCGCCAAAATCGAGATGCCGCCGTTAAACATGCCAACCCACAAATTGCCTTCGGGATCATGGCAGAGGGCGCGCGTGGTGCCGCCTTCTAATTTAAACGCAACCCGCTGCGTTAATTCACCGAGATTCACCTGAACCAGAGGGCCATCCCAGACATCATACCAGAGCTGATTGTCACGATCAATGGCGATCCCCACCGGTAGGCCTTTCGGAAGATCGAGGTTCGGTTGCAAAGTATGAACGAGCGTTAGCAGCGAAGCTTGATTCACGCGCGAGGTTAATTGATAACCGAACAAGCCGCCGCCAGCAACCGTGAGCCATAATCGTCCGTCCGAGGCTATGTCGGCGGCGACCAGGCGTTGCGACAATTCTGTTTGGCGGCCTTGCCGATAAACTGCCGGAATGCGATGCAGAAATTTTTGCCAGCCGGCAGCGGGCTGCTTCCAAATTTCCCAAAGCCCCTCGCCAGAAACCACGAACAAATGGCCGCTTGAATCCGCAACGGCGGCATGATTCAAAATATCGGGTTGTAGATTCTGCAGCGGAAAGGTGAAAAGGCGAGATTCGGATAATTTGACCAGTCCCTGATTGCGGCTGGCAAACCAGAGATTATTTTCACGATCCCGCCGGCAAAAGTGAAAATCGATATCCGGCAGCCCATGCGCCGTGGTGTATTGAACAATTCCACCCTCGGCAAAATTGCTTTTGGCGATTTTAATGAGACCCATGCCCGTCGCAAACCAGAGATTGCCCTCAGCATCGATAAGCGCGTCGTTCATTTCACCGAATGGCGTTTGGCGTGAAGCGACGACGCGATCATCGCGCACCTGATAAATCGCGCCATTTTCCGCGCCGAACCATAGCGTCCCGTCTTCGTCTTCGACCATGCACGTCAAAAGCACTGGAGCGATATCGAGTTGCACGCGTGCCGTGGTTTTCGTGGCGGGCGAATAGCGATACAAGCCCTTTCCAATGCTTATCAAAATCCGGCCGTCTCTCATTTCTTTGAGAATCGGCACCCAACTCGTATCGTTTCCGGTTGTAAAAAAGCTGGCGCTATCGCCCGCAACGCGATATACGCCCCAGGCGGTTCCACACCAAATCACGCCTTCACGGTCTTCCAAAATCTTCGCGACGATATTTGCCGTGGGGTGGTTGTCCAGAGCCAGCAAAGTGATTTTGCCTTCACGCAATTTGCTGAGGCCGCCGCCGTGTGTGCCGATCAGTATCGTGCCCGGCGCTTGGCGGCTTTCTTGAATGCACCACACATGCCCGACCGGCAGGCCGTCGTCGGTGCCATAATTTTTGAAACTGACGCCGTCATAAACCGACATGCCGCCGTCGCCACCGACCCACAAATAGCCGCGCGAATCCTGAAAGATCGTCGTGATCCAATTCGAGGGCAGGCCGTCTTTGATGGAATAATGCTCAAAAGGAAGAATCTGCGCCTGGATTGCCGTTTGACAACAGAGCGTCAGCAAGGCGTTTAACCAAGCTCGGCGCAGCCAACCAATTGGGCGAATTGAATTTTTCTTGCTCATAGAAACGGTTCGAGCTTTAAA
>CAYZFF010000463.1:0-3789 GCA_964477305.1 uncultured Cytophagia bacterium | reverse complement strand
TGCCGCATTTGACCGGCATTCCGGAATCGGTGCGGCTCTCGCTGTCGTTCGATCAATCACTGTACATTCGCGAAACGATTTCCGGTTTGCAACGCGAGGCGATGCTCGGCGGCGTGTTGGCGATGCTGATCATTTTGCTGTTTCTCCGCAATCTGCGCGGCACGCTCATCATTCTCGTGGCGATTCCGCTGTCGATTTTGATCACCTTCATCTGGTTCCGCTTCGGCAACGTGACGCTGAACATTATGACGTTCGGCGGCCTCGCGCTCGCGGTCGGGCGCCTGGTGGATGATTCGATTGTGGAATTGGAGGCGATTGCGCGGCATTATAATGAGAGAAAATCCGGACAAACGAAATTGCAAGCAACGCTCGACGCCGCGAAAGAAGTGGCGGCGCCAATTTTTATTTCGACGCTCACGACGGTGATCGTGTTTCTGCCGATCGTCTTTTTAACCGGCATCGCCAAATTGCTTTTTATTCCATTAACCATTACCATCGCGGTCTCGCTCTTCGGCTCGTTTTTGGTGTCGCGCACGGTCACGCCGTTGATGTGTTTGAAATATCTGCCGCCCGAAAAAGAATTAAATCGCCAGTCGCAAAATTTTTCGGATCGTGTGCGGGTGAAAGCCCACGACTGGCTTGCCGCGCTGGACGAATGGTATGCGCAGCAACTGCGGTGGGCGCTTGGCCATCGCCGCCTCGTGCTGGGCAGCATCACCGGCGTTGCCGTGCTGTCCGTGGCGCTGGTTAAATTTATCGGCACGGAATTTTTTCCCGACCAGGACGAGAGCCAGCTCAATATCTCGGTGAAATTGCCGGTCGGCTCGCGCGCCGAAGAAACGGATAAAGTCGTCCGGCAAATCGAGCAGATGGTCCAAACCGAGGTGCCGGAAATGCACGCGATGATTGCCGACATCGGCGTGCCCAGTTCGCGCAGCGGCAATTTTTTCAGCCGCAATGTCGGCAGCCACACCGCCAATGTGCAGGTGGCGCTGGTTTCGCCGCACGAACGTGAACGTTCGGTGTTTGACATTGTCAACGCGATGCGGCCGAAGTTGACCAAGATTGCCGGCACGACGGTGTTCATCAGTCCCGGCGGCTTCATGCGTTTCCTGTTGAACTTCGGCTCCTCGGCGCCGATTGACGTGGAAATTCGCGGCTTTGATCTCGAGACCGGCTCGGCGCTGGCGCGCGAGATTGCCGGCCTCGTGCGCACCACGCCCGGCGCGGTCGATGTGCAAATCAGCCGCGATGATAATTTTCCGGAGCTGCGCGTGAAAATCGATCGCGACAAAGCCGGCGTGCTTGGCATCAACGTCGCGCAAATTTCCAGCACGATCAACACCTGCATCAACGGCTCGGTGGCGTCGTTGTTTACCGATCCAGTGAGCGGCAATCAATACAATATTTTGGTGCGGCTCAGTGAAGATTATCGCTCGAATATTGAAGATTTGAAAAATATCGTTTTGACCACCAGCGGCGGCCAACAAATTTTACTCGGCAATATCGCCTCGGTGGAAAAGGCCAACGCGCCGGTGCAAATCGACCGCAAGCAGCAACAGCGCATCGTCAATGTCACTGCGAACGTCGCCGGCCGCGATTTGGGCAGCGTCGCCGCCGATATTCAAGCGAAATTGGCGACGCTCAATATTCCGCCGGGCTTTGAAGTGCGGCTCGGCGGCAACGTCGAGCAACAGCAGAAAGCGTTTCGCGATTTGCTGCTCGCATTCGGGTTGGCGATTTTGTTGGTATACGTGGTGATGGCCTCGCAATTCCAATCGCTCATCGATCCGTTTATTATCATGTTCACCGTGCCGCTCGGTATTGTCGGGGTTTTCTGGACGTTATTTTTGACCAACACCACGCTGTCGGTCACTTCATTTCAGGGCATCATCGTCATGGTCGGCATTGTGGTGAGCAACGGCATTTTGCTCGTGGACTACACGAATCATTTGCGCATGCGCAACGTCGCGCTGCACGAAGCCGTTGTGCAAGCCGGCCGCACGCGATTAAAGCCGATTCTGATGACTTCGCTCGCCACCGTACTCGGCTTGATTCCAATGGCCATCGGTGTCGGCGGTGAAGACACGCAAGCGCCGCTCGCCATTGCGGTGATCGGCGGCTTGACGGTTTCGACGATTTTGACGCTGTTTTTCGTGCCAACTTTATACACGGTTTTTGAGGAAAAATTCAAGCGCGAACTGAAAGAGGAGAGCTTGTCGTAATCGTTTGTAGTAACGCCTTCAGGCGTCGACCGTTGCAAACTAAGACAGTCTTTGTTTCATTTAAAATGTCATTCTGTAAGAATCTTTCTCGAATTTAGCACACGCCTTAAATTGAAAAAAGATTCATCCGGAATGACACAACAATTTTTTATTGCAATGAAAATTTTTATAATGCCTTGTATTTTGCCACAACTAAAACAGAAATCCCTAACGGCTAAAAAAAACGTACTGGATGAAAAAAAATATTCGTTGGCCGCTTTTTCCCATTGGCCAATCGTATTGCTTTTAGCCTCAAGTCTTTTTGCTCAAACGGAGAAAGTTCGCCTCGATTCTCTCACCTTTGATCGCGCGGTTGCGCTCGCGTTAGAACATCATCCATCATTAAAAGCCGCCGAAGCCAATACACGGGCTTCCTCGGCGGTATTAACCCAGGCCCGTGCGGCATATTTCCCCGCAGTGAACTTATCGTCGAGCACGACACGCACCGAAGGCGCTTTCGTTTTCAATCCCACGTTTCCGCCGCGGGATCAACGCTACACGAACTATGTCGTCTCGTTGCAAGCGCAACAAACGTTGTATGATTTTGGCAAAACCGGCGGGCGGGTCACGGCGAATGAAAATTTTGTTGACGCCGCGGCCTCGGATGCCGAAGCGACACGCCACAATGTAATTGCCAATGTCAAGCTGGCGTATTTGAATTTTATTCAAACCGAACGCGTTGTCAAAGTCAACGAAGAAGCAGTGGCGCAGGCCGAGCAGCATTTGGTGCGCGCCAAAGCGTTTTATTCCGTCGGCAAGCGGCCGGAGTTTGACGTGACGAATGCCGAAGTCGATCTCGCCAATGCGAAAGTCAATTTGATTCGTGGGCGCAATTTGCAGCGGTTGGCGAAAGTGCAATTGGAAAATGCGATGGGCGTGCATCCTGCCGCCGCTTACACCGTGAGTGCAGTCTTTGTGATTCCGCCATTACCGACAACGCTGGACTCGGCCAAAACCCTCGCGTTCGGGCAGCGTTCCGAGTTGCGCTCGGCGCGCGCGCGTTTGCAAGCCAATCATGCGCTCACTTCCGCCGCATGGAATCAGCATTTGCCGACGCTTTCCGCCGGTGGCAGTTATATTTGGAGCGCCTTTGATTTTCCGTTGTTCAGCCGCTGGAATGCCGGCGTCACGCTGAGTTTGCCGGTGTTTCAGGGTTTCAACATCAGCGCGCAAGTGCAGCAGGCCAAGGCGAACACCGATGTCGCGCAAGCCAATCTCGAAGTGTTAACGGAAAGCATCACATTGGAAGTCGAGCAGGTTTATCTGTCTTTGCAAGAAGCCAACGAACGCATCACCGCAACGACGAAATTGGTCGAGCAGGCCGAGCAAAATTTGAAACTCGCCGAAGCGCGCTACAACTCCGGCGTTGGCTCGGCCATCGAAGTCACCGATGCGCAATTGTCGCGCTCCAATGCGCGCATCACGCACATTCAGGCGCAATATGATTACAACAGCGCGCTGGTGCGGCTGCGGCGGGCAATGGGCGTGGCAGAATAATCTGTCAAGCACATATTAAAATCGCGTG
>CAYZFF010000462.1:0-3795 GCA_964477305.1 uncultured Cytophagia bacterium | reverse complement strand
CGAATTTGTGAAAAGGACGCCGCCTTGATTTGATAGAAATAAACCCCGCTGGGCAAATGCGCCGCATCGAAAGTAACTTGGTGCTGGCCAGCCGGCAACGAGGCGTTCACCAGCGTTGCCAACTCTCGCCCGGTGCAATCAAAAATTTTCAACGTGACCTTTTCGCGAACTGGAAGCGAAAAACGAATCGTCGTCGACGGATTACCAAAGGTTCCGTGCGCGGAAAACGGGTTCGGGTAATTTTGCTCCAATTTAAAAGTTGCCGGTAACTCATCACCAGATTCATTTACCGCCGTCGTCGGATATTTCTCAATTGGATCGCCCGGCGTTAAATTTTTTCCTGCAAATGCGGGGTATTCCGGCGCGTAGCGATAGGCACGGAACACGTTATTCTCTTGTCCCTGCTGGCCGGTGGGAATCGGCGTGCCCTGCGTTAGCGGGCCACTCGCCACCACGGGATTGATATATTTCCACACGACTTCTTTTGCCGCGGTCACTTCAAAGAAAATGCCGTGCGGGCCGTCGCAAATCAGCGTGTTGCCATTGGACAGACGCTGCGTGCCGGAAATGTTCATGGCATAAAAATCGGTTGGATTTGACGCCACATAACTCCACGTTGCCGCGTCGGGCCCGAAGGCGGATCCAGTCGTGCGCGTGTAATTGCCGTTCACCTCAACCGGCGAAATAATTTCATCGACTGAAGAATAACGGCGATTGGTGCCATTGTTGAAAATGAGTAAACGCCCTGCACCCGGCAGGCCCGGCTCGATCCATTGCGCATCGTGTTGTCCAAAAAGTTTTTGCTGGCTCGCGTTGCCTTTTTTGTACGCCTGCGGATTGCCCCACCGATATAGCAAATCACCGCCCCTGCCATATTTGCCGCCGGTGTGTCCAGCGGCTTCGGCTTTCGTTGTGCTGTGGTCGATAATCCAAATCTCATTGAAATTGTTGTGAACGCTGAGAATGATTTGATCGAGTTGTGGGTTGTAATTCACCGAATTAACGTGCTGCCAGTCGGGATTGCTGTTGGTGGAAAAATTAAGATCGATCAATTCCGGATGATCGGCGACGACGCCAAAGTTGGGTTTGGTAGCATCGTAATCTTGAATCAAATGATCCCATACATGCCACTCCCAAACGATCTCCCCGCCGGTCGCGCCCTGTGGTTTGACTTCGATAATCTTGTCCGGCCACAATCCGGCATTTGTAACTAATGACGGTTTTCTGCCAGCCGCGGTTGCTTCGCCGGAAGATTTCAATTCCCACGCAACGAGCAGCACATTGCCGTTGGGTAAGCGTCTGAGGTCGTGATGTTGCAAATATTGATCGCTCGAATATCCAAAATCCCACAGCAGAGTGCCGTCCCAATCATATTCTTGCACGCGCCCGCCGGCGCCGCCGCTGGTGAAAATGCGATTGCCTACTGCGCCGGTTCGCAACAAATGCCCGTTCTCCAACAAATAAGCGGATTGGCCCGGCAGATAATTGCTCTGCCACGAATGCGCCAAACGGCCTTCATTGTTGATGAGGTAAGTCGTAGTGGAACGCGACGGCGCAAATAACGTGTAGCCGTTGAAGGATTTGCTCGCGTCATTTTGAAAAAGCCCGACTGTGCGCTGCTGCGCAAAAAGAGCAGTAGCCATTAAAAATGCAGCTCCAAACGTTGTAGAAATTCGAGGCCTCATCGTAAAAACCCTTTTTGACAATTTTTCGAGAATTTTTTCGGTTAATTTGATCTGCTGCAAAACTAAACGGAGGTGTAACTCTTCTTACAACGTTTTTGGTGCAATATTATTGTATGGCTCCTTCAACGCGGTTATTGTCGTTTTTGTATTCAGTTTTTAACGCAATAATACCATCTTGCGAGTTTGGGAAAATGCAGACGCGGTGAGCCGATAAAAATAAACGCCGCTTGGTCGGGTTGCGGCGTCAAAAACAACTTGATGTGACCCTGCCGCAACCTTACCGTCAATGAGGGTTGCGACCTCGCGGCCGAAGGTGTCGAAAACTTTCAAAGTCACTAATTCCGCGTGAGAAAGCGAGAAATGAATAATCGTGGCGGGATTAAAAGGGTTGGGAAAATTTTGTTTCAATTGAAAACTTGCTGGCGATACAGAGGTTAATTCCTGTAAACCGGTGGCCGTCGCCATGGGTAAAAGCACGCGTGAGGAGCGAACAGCGTCATGATAAACATAATTCGTCGCGATCAAGGTATCCCCGGCGACATACAGCGCGCCGCCGTTGTTCAGGTTGATATCAAAATGAGGATAATCCGACGAGGTAATATCAATGCGCAACCGATGGCCCGGCAAAACGGTGATCGCCAGATTTTGCAATTCAACCGTGACTTGATAAACTTGTCCCGGCGTGAGCAATTCTTCATTTGTGTAGGAATTGCGAAAACGCATGCGGCGGATGCCTTGAGTGAGAATCATCGAGCGCCCGTCGGGATAAACATCGCACAGCCGCACGGCAATATCGGTGTCGCGGCGATTTGAAGCAACAAACAAATCCACTTTGATCGAGCCATTTATAACCCAGTTTTTATCCAAAACCGGCGTGGAGTAAATGAGCACATCACTGCGGCTTTCGACGGATTGGCGCAAATCCTGCGGGCCGACCGGTGTCGTCGGATCAAAAGGGTTGAAACGTGAGCCGCCAACGGCAGGCGATGGTCGGCGCGGGTCATAACGGAATGAATCGGGCGCCATATTGCCAGTCGGCTTGATTAATGATAGCAACCCGCCGGCTTGCAAATATAGCGGTGTTGTTGCGCTGTTCAAGGCAAACCAATCGTTGGTTACGCGCCAGTCATTCGTTCCCATTTGATAATAGCGCATAACGGGATCGCGATCATAGCCATTCGAAATATTGCGTAAATAATAATCAAAAAACCGCAAAGCCAGGGAATCTGGGACGCCGACCGAACTGGAGAATGTTAATTGCCCTTGTTGCGCTTTGCCGAGTTCCGTGTGCAACCATGGCCCCATTAAAAGCTTGTGTTGCGCCCGCACGGAGGTGGCGCTTTTTTCGCGAAGATCATAAAATGCGCGAATTACATCATCGGGAAAATGGTCAAACCAGCCGCTGATCAGCAGCATCGGTACGGCAATTTCCTCTGGATAATTCGAATTATTCTCAACAACGCGCCAAACGAGATCGTTGGTCGGGTGATCCAGAATCGTCTGTACTCCGAGAAAACCCAGCTTGGCAAGACTCTCGACGTGTTCCTTCCGGAAAACGCCGCCGTAATAGTAATCCGAATATTTGGTTTTAAAATCTTTGATCATCGGCACGCTGCACACGAGATGCGGCGGATGCAGGCGAGCCGTTTGAAACTGAATCTGCCCCAACGCCGAGCCGCCCCAGGTGCCGACTTTGCCGTTGCTCCATTTTTGTTGGGCAATCCATTCCACCGCATCGTATCCATCGAGGCCGCGATCATAGCCCGCAACTTCGGCGTCTCGCGAGCCAAACCGGCCGCGCCAGTCCAGTACGACATAGTTGTAGTGCAAGCTGTCGTATGGAAAAGATGAGCCGCCGGCTTCCGGAACGCCGACACGGGTGCGATAGAAATTTTTGTTGTACGGCGTTTGAATGAGAATGACTGGCAGCGCTTTCGTAGTGTCCAGCGTGTACAAATCCGCGGCGAGTGTTTTGTTGTCGCGGGTGGGTATGGCAATGGAAATATAGCCGGTTCGCGCCTGCGCCGGAAGTTGTGAAACGGAAACGCAGAGCAGAAAAACTATAGAGAAATGCTTTTTCATGGGATTTATAAACGTGTTTTGTAACTAT
>CAYZFF010000461.1:0-3808 GCA_964477305.1 uncultured Cytophagia bacterium | reverse complement strand
TGATTATCCGTCACCGTGATCCGCACTGTGTACGTGCCGGGCTGCGAATAGGCGTGCGTCGTCACGCTTTGATTGCTCGAAGTGCCGTCGCCGAACTCCCAGCGATACTGCGTAATCTGACCGTCGGGATCGGATGATTGCGAGGCGTTGAAGGAGATGGTTTCATTCACCGTGGCTTGCGATTTGGAAATGGTGCCGCGGGCAATCGGCGGCTGATTGGGCAAACCGCTTTTCGTGCCGCGCGCGCGAATCATAAACGCGGCGTTTTGAAAACCGGAAATGGTGTTGAGATTCACATATTGATTGGTGTTCGGATTCAGATAAAAACTGCGGTTCGGCACTGCCGCGTCAACATCCGTGCCGGCGGGAAAGGGAATCACGTTCGAAGCGCCAATGACGATCGCAAACGTTTGCCCGTCATTAAAAGACAAGTTCGGAATGACCGTGATGTTATAAAAACTCCCGTTGGGCGCCGTCGCCAGCGTCAAATTTCCCTGCGCCAGAATATTGCCATTCACATCCAGCACGCCGACAAAAACCGGATTAGAGCTTGCGCCTTCGGTGCGCATGTAAAAATCAAACGCTTCCAACCGGAAACTGAATCCCGACGGTGTAAACGTATTCAACCAGTAAAAACTGTTGCCGTTGTTCGGCCCCAGACCGACATAATCATCGGCGGTGTTGTTGCCGTCATCATAGACGATTACATCGTCGGCATAATTTCCCAACGTCAACGTGCTGGTGAGCGGCGCGGCTTCGCCGGCGCGGCTGGCCGGGCCGCTGGCCGCAGCGAGGGCGGCAAGATTAAATTTCGGCATCGGCGCATTGTACTCATTTTCAAAATTCGCGCGCGCATTGATGACGCCATTTGCCGCCGGCCCGGTGGCGGTGATATTATAAGTGAGTGCCGCCGTTCCCGTATTGCCAAGATTGAATTGCACCGACCGCGTGGTGCCGGGACGCAAGGTTATATCAAGCTGTGCCACATCGACATTCAAACTCGCCGTTCCTCCCGTGCCAGTGAGCGGCGCGCTGTAAACCCCGCGGCCATGCGTTGCGGCGTAAATGCGATTTTGTTTCGTATCCAACACCAGCGCCACGGTTTGCACGGTGGGAAAGCCGGTTCCGCTCGGCAGCCAGGTTTGTCCGCCGTCTTCACTCACGAACACGCCGATGTCCGTTGCCAAAAACAGCGCGTTCGGCTGTTGCGGATGCACTTGAATGGCATTCGCCGGCGTGTCCGGCAAATTGTTGGTGATGTTGGTCCAACTGCCGCCGGCATTGGTTGATTTGAACACATGCGGCGAGCCGTAGCCGGAATAAGTCAGATAAACCGTGCTGGCATTCGAAGGATCAAGCTCGATGTCGGTGACAAACCGCTTGGGCAGATTGGCGCCCGTGGCATCCGTGTAGCTCTGGCCGTTATTCTCGGTTTTGATGATCTCCGCGTTTTGCGTGGCGAACCAAATGACATTATCATTACCCTCGGCAATCGCCAACGTGACAATCGAGGGGCCGGAACTGTTACCGCTGATCGCCGTCCAGCTATCGCCGCGGTTCGTCGTTTTCAACAATCGATAAGTTCCCAACACCATCACATTGGGATTGGTTGACGACATTTCATACGGCGCGAAGAAACCCGCGCCATCCGCATCTTCCTGCGTGATTCCATTCGAGCCATCGGTGCGGCCAACCCGTTGAAACGTTATAATCTGGCCGGTGGTATAGTCGTAAGTCAGACGAAAAATGTTCACGCCATAAATCGAGGTGTACAGCGTCGTCGGATTGTTGAAATCAAAATACGCCTGCCAGCCATCGCCGCCGCCGGCCGCTTCGAACCAATTATTCAAAGTACCGTCGATGGTCATCGGCGTGCCATTGTCCTGCGTGCCGCCGATCAAAACTTTGGGATTGGTCGGATGAACTGAAAAGGCGTAGAATTGCGTAACGCCCAAGTCCCGGTTAACCACTTCCCACGTGTTGCCCAAATCGCGCGAGCGCGCAATGCCACCATCACTGCCGTTGTACAGCGTCGGCGGATTGGTGGAAAGATCGAAGGCAAATTCGTGATGATCCGCGTGCGCATAAGGCAAGCCCTGCGGATTGCCTTGCGTATCGTCGGGTCCGGTCCACATGCTCTTTTGCGCCCAGGTGTTGCCGCCGTCGGTGGTTTTATAAATATCAAGGCCGGCGACAAAGACAGTGTTAGGATCGGTCGGGTGTACGATGATCGCGTTGTCATAATAACCCTGTGAGCCGAGCGGAGTGGTGAGGTTATCATCCAGATTGCGTTTGGCCGTGCTCTTCGGCGTCGTCACTTGCGTCCAGTTCTGTCCGCCGTTGCTGGTTTTCCATACGCCCAACATGGCGGAATTGGGTAAATTATTGGTGTCGCCCTGCTTTTGCAGGTAAGACAATGACGCGTACAAAACTTCGGGGTTGGAAGGCGCCATCGCCAATTCAATGCGGTTATAGCCTTGATTGGGTTGCGTCGGGTCGGGCAGACCGTTCGTCAAGCGCGTCCAGCTTTGGCCGCCGTTGGTCGATTTCCAAATTCCACCGGAAGCAAAAATGCCAAACGCCGCATAAACGGTATTCGCATTCGTCGGGCTGACCACCACCTCGGTGGCAAAATCATCGAACACCGTTTGGGTATTATGCTCGATGCCCTTGCCGGTGGTGACATCCTCCCAGGTTTCGCCGCTATTGGTGGATTTAAAAATCGCGCTGACCCCGGGATCGGGCACAGTTTCGGTGGGAAGAGAAACGTTGTTCGGCACCGCTTTGCGGCCCGAGGCATAAACCACATTCGGATCAGCCGGTGAAACCACAATTTCAGTGATGAAGGGCGAATTGAGACCCTGCGCCACATGCAGGCGTTTCCAGGTTTGGCCGCCGTCCGTGGTTTTCAAAATGCCGCGGCCGGGCAAGCAGTCGCCGGTGAAATACGCCTCGCCGGTTCCGGCATACAGCGTATTCGGATCGCCCGGCTTCATGGCCAGCGCTGAAATGTTCAGCGTAATTAAATCATTCATCGTCGCCGCCCAGGTAACGCCGCCGTTCGTCGATTTCCACACGCCACCGCCCACCGAGCCGACGTAGAGAATATTCGGATTGCTGGGATGCGTCACGATACCGCGCAAACGGCCGCCGATATTACCCGGACCCAGCGGCTCCCAACTCAATTGTCCGGCGGCTGATTTCGCCAGGCTGAGGCCTTTGGCGCGCAGCTCCGGAATCATGCGTTGCCGCATATCCTCCACGGCTTTGACTTCGGCGTCTTGCGGAATGTAACCCACCGGATAAGTGCGTTGCTGCATAAACCACTCGGCGCTGGCGGCTTTGCGCGCCATACCCTTGAGCTTGTTGTGAATGGGAAGGCTGCGTTTATTGATGCCGCTCAAGGCGTTCGTGTTCTTCGTGGCAGCATTTTCTCCTGAACGCCACCATAACGAGGCCGCCGTAAACGTCAACAGCAAGATTCCCACCGATGCCAAATTGGAAAAAAATCTTTTGCTCATCGCAATCTCCTAAATGAGTTTTTATCTTTCAGTAACCGCCACCAGCAACAGGTTTGAATCCGGCTGAACCAGTGTCGCTTCATATATTTTGTGGGCGCAAGCTTCAATGCATCGAAGTCGAAAGCTTCAAGTTAAAAAGCTAAACAACTTTTTGCGCAATGTCAAGATATGCCTCGCAAAAAGTAAAATTGTTATTACAGTTATTTCACATTTTTCGTGTTTTTGTGAGCAGTCGATTCTGCCAGCAATAAAATCGGAATGCAAAAGAGCATGATTCCGGCGTGACC
>CAYZFF010000460.1:0-3821 GCA_964477305.1 uncultured Cytophagia bacterium | reverse complement strand
CGTTGTAAACATGGTATCTTCCTTAAATGTTCTTGCGAACCCAATGTAATAAAATCGTTCTGAAAAACAAGTTCAAAATTTTACGCATACTTAAGAATTTTTAAGAGACTTTTTGCAGATTTGAGAAAAACACCGTTGCGCCGCGTGGAAACAACCTGTAACCTTCTGAAAACTCACGAGCAATCGTTTGGTATTGTCGGCCTGATTCTTGCGTAATCAATAAAAAAGTGTTATATTTCAAACAATAAAAACAAACAACAACGAGGTGAACGTATGAAACGCAGTTTCATAAAATCACGTTTCGTCCTGTCGAGCTTTCTAGCGGTGGTCGGTTTCATTTTGCTCGGCGCGGCGTTGCCGGATGAGGGCATGTGGACGTTTGACAATCCACCGCTCAAGCTGCTCAAAGAACGCTACGGCTTTGAGCCAACCCAGGCATGGCTTGATCATGTACGGCTGTCGAGTGTACGATTCAATGACGGCGGTTCCGGCTCGTTTGTCAGCCCCACGGGTTTGGTTCTGACCAATCATCATGTGGCACTGGGGCAATTGCAAAAAGTTTCCACGTCGCAGAAAAATTATGTGGCCGAAGGTTTCTATGCGAAGACGGCGGCGGAAGAATTGAAATGCCCCGATCTCGAGTTGAACGTCTTGATGTCCATGGAGAATGTGACGGCCCGGGTATTGGCGGCGGTGAAATCGGGGATGGATGACAAAACCGCGTTGGATGCACGCAAAGCGGAGATCGCGAAGATTACCAAAGAAAGCATGGACGCCACGGGTTTGCGCTCGGATGTGATCGGGCTGTATCAAGGCGGCGAATATTGGTTGTACCGCTATAAAAAACACACTGACATTCGTCTCGTGTTTGCGCCGGAACAGCAAGCGGCTTTCTACGGCGGCGATCCAGACAATTTTACGTTTCCGCGCTACGATCTCGATATGGCGCTCTTTCGGGTTTACGAGAATGATCAACCTTTTGAAAGCAAACATTATCTAAAATGGAATGCCAAGGGCGCAGCCGATGGTGAGTTGGTTTTTGTTTCAGGCCATCCGGGCTCAACCAACCGGCAACACACCGTGGCGATGCTTGAACTGCAACGCGATGTAAGCTATCCGTATCGCCTCAAATCGCTGAAACGCCGATTGGAACTGTTGCGCCAATATTCCGCCTTGGGTACAGAACAAACGCGGCAAGCGGCGGGGCAAATTTTTGGCATCGAAAATTCACTCAAAGCGATTACCGGCGAATACAACGGGTTGCTGGATAAAAACATTTTCGCCAAAAAGCAAAAAGACGAGAGTGACTTCCGCGCGCAAATCGCCAGCAAACCGGAATGGAAAAAAGAATACGGCGCGGCCTGGGACATGATTGCCAAAGCGCAGCAGAAGCAACTCGAAATGCTTAAACCCCTGCGTTATCGCTCGCTGCGCGGTTCGAGCATGGCAGGATATGCGTTGACGATCACCCAGCTCGTTGCCGAGGTGAAAAAGCCGGATGCGCAACGCTTGGAAGGCTTTCATGAAGCACAAATGGGATCGCTAAAATTTCGGCTATTCTCCCCCGCGCCGGTTTATCCACAGCTCGAAGAGATGATGCTGGTGGATGGTTTACAAGAGTCGCTGGAAGAACTCGGCCCCAATGACCCGTTTATCAAAACGGTTTTGAATGGCCGTGCGCCGGTTGAAGTGGTCAAAGGCTTGATGAGCGACACCAAGATGGGCGATCCGGCTTTCCGCAAATCTTTGGTCGAAGGCGGTGCAGCGGCGGTGGCAGCCTCGACCGACCCCATGATGGTGTTGGCGCGTCAACTCGATCCGCTGGCGCGCGAGATGCGCAAATGGGTGGAAGATAATGTCGAGAGTGTGATTACGCCGGCCAGTGAAAAAATCGGCAAGGCGCGTTTTGCGGTGTACGGCAAATCGACGTATCCCGATGCGACTTTCACCTTGCGCCTGTCTTATGGCGCGGTGAAAGGCTACGCCATGAACGGCACCAAAGCGCCGTCCAAAACCACGTTTTACGGTCTGTATGATCGTTATTATAGCTTTGATCTGCAGCAGCCTTTTAATGTGCCGCCGCGCTTTACGGAACGCCAGGGTAGACTTGATCTGACGACGGCGCTGAACTTTGTGACGACGAATGACATTATTGGCGGCAACTCCGGCTCGCCGGTCATCAACAAAAATGCTGAATTAGTTGGTTTGGTTTTTGACGGGAATATCGAAAGTCTCGTGGGCCGCTTTGTTTATAATGAAGAAAACAATCGCTGTGTCGCCGTGCACAGCGCCGGAATGATTGAAGCCCTGCGCAAGCTTTATGACGCCGGGGCGTTGGCGAACGAATTGGAAGGCCGCATGAGTGACGGCATGAAGTCGGAATAAAACGTCATTGGTAAAATGTAAAAGGCCGGAAGGGTTTTCCGGCCTTTTGTTTTTTTAAATATGGCAATCGAAGGAAATGACTGATGTCACAGCGACGCGGCTGGTTAACTTTTTTTCGGCGTCCCGCCATTATCATCTTTCTGCTCTCCGCTTTCATCAAAATTATTTTCGGTCTCGTCGTCACCGAGGCCGAACGCATTATCTCCGATCCCGACTCCATTGGCTATTATCGGCTCGCAGAGAATCTGCGCCATGACGGCGTTTTCTCGCGTTGCGAGCGGCCGCCATTCATTCCCGACAATGTTATTACGCCGGTTTATCCGTTTTTTCTTGCCATGCTGTTGTCGATCGCGCGTGGCAGTTTGTGGATTGTTCCCGTAGCGCAGGGAATCATCAATTCACTTGCCGCGGTGCTGGTGTTTAAAATGGGCGAAAGTTTATTTAGCCGGCGCGCCGGATTCATTGCCGGAATTTGCTACGCCCTCGATCCCTCGGCACTCATCCACACTTTCAGCATACTCACGGAATCGTTGTTCACTTTTTTATTTCTGCTCGCCAATTTCTTTTTGGTAAAATACCTTCAACAAAACTCTTTCAAGAATTTGGCATTTACTGCGTTGCTGTTCGGCTTGGCCGCACTCTGCCGGCCGGTGGGTTTGTATTATTCGGCCGTCGTGGTGATCATTTTATTATGTTCCACTTCATTAAACTGGTCAAACCGCATCAAAAACGCCACGCTTTATGCTTTAGTTTTTATATTTACTCTCACGCCGTGGTTGATTCGCAACAAACTCATGTTCGGCGTCGCTAATTTGACTTCGATACAGGGTAATAATTTATTGCTGATGAACGTGGCACATTTAAAAGCGGCACAAGACGGAATCCCTTTTGCGATGGCCGAACGCCAACTGGAGACGGAAGCCGACAGCTTGCTCTTGGTGCAGGGAATCTCGACGGAGAAATTAAAACTCGAATATCATGGCAAAACCTATGGCTACCAAATCAACGACCCGCAACAGGCGCGGGTTTATCAAAAATTGGCGCTTGAAAAAATAATGGCCTCTCCCTGGCTCTATCTGCGCATTCATCTCACCGGCATCATTCCCAGCCTGCTCGACGCCAGCGTGCGCGACATTTATCATTTTCGCGGGCAGGAACGGCCAATGTTGGGATTGCGTGCGTTGTTTGTCACCGGTGGGATAAAACCAACGTTGGAAAAACTCCGGCATGAAATCGACCGCGGCTATCTGCTTTTATTCTTGCTGAATCTCGGCTGGCTGTTGGCGCATTACGTTTTAATCTTATTTACGTTTTTTAAATTAATCAAAGAGAAAAACTATGTGTCGCTGAGTGTGTTATTGGCGCCGGTCATTTATCTACTCTTTGTCACCGCGCCGCAAGGTTCGGAACGCTTTCGTTTCCCGGCCATGCCGTAT
>CAYZFF010000459.1:0-3834 GCA_964477305.1 uncultured Cytophagia bacterium | reverse complement strand
TATGAAGCTCTTCCATCCCGAAATCATCTTCGTCGAACGGCGCGCGCGCGATTATCCGATGACGCCGGAAATACTCGCGCGTTTGCACGATATTCCGGTGTATGAGATCGACTCCTATCAAAATATGACGGCGCCGGAGTTCGGGATCAATCGTCGCATCGCCACGGAAAAACGCTCGCTGATTTTAGCGGTGAAAGAGGGCGAATTGGTCAAACAAGTCGAGCGCGATCTTTTTCGCCCGACGCCGAATGAGTATTACCTCATTCACTCGCACGGCTGCCCATTTGATTGCGAATACTGTTTTCTTTATGATTATTTGTCGCATCAGCGTCCGACGATTTTTGTGAATTTACCGGATATTCTTCAGCGGGTAAAAACAATCATTGCAGCCGTGGACTCTGTGGCGGCTCCTGGTTTATTTTTCCATGCCGGTGAATTTTCTGATGCGCTCGCTTATGATCATCTCACCAACTTATCCCAACCCCTGGTGGAACTCTTTGCGCAGCAACAACACGCCCGCCTGGAAATGCGCACTAAAAGCGATTACGTCGAAAATCTCCTCGGCTTAAAACATAACGGCCAGACAGTGATTTCGTGGACATTCAATCCAGAGGAAATCGCCGAACGCATCGAGCATCAAACCGCAAGCCTAAATGAGCGCATTCGCGCGGCCCGCCGTGTGCAAGACGCCGGCTATGGGGTCGGCCTGCGCTTCGATCCGATCGTGTGGCATCCCAATTGGCAAACCGGCTATCGCGAAATGATCGGCAAAATATTTTCGACTTTGGATCCCCAAAAGATCTCGGACATTTCTCTTGGCATGTTCCGCGCTACGCCGGGGCTGCGCCGCGTGATTCAGCATCGCGTCCGCCACAGTTGGCTCTTGGCCGGTGAAGTGGTGCAATGCGAAGACAAAAAGTATCGCTACTTCAAGCCGATTCGTCTCGAAATGTACCGTGCTCTCCTCGGTTGGATTCGCGCGTATGCGCCAGAGGTAAAAATCGAGTTATGCATGGAAGCACCGGAAGTGGAGGCGAAGGTGATGGCGTGAAAAGATTAGAGACAGGAAATGCCAATTTCTTCCGTTACCAATTAGCGGCTTCAGCCAACACCCCAAACCGTAAACCGCGATCACTGACCAGCAAGTCGGGAAACTTGTAGAGATCCATAAACGTTTCGAGAATAATCGCGCCCGCGAGAATGACATCGGCGCGTGCAGAAGCCAGCCCCGGCAATTCGCCACGTTGGGCCACGGAGCGCCGCCGCAATTCGATAATGAGTTCACCAAGCTTTTGCCGCGTGAGCCGATAACCGTCGATACGGGCCGGGTCGTATTCTCGCATTTCCTGCGCCATCGCCGCCAGTGTGGTGATCGTACCGGCGGTGCCGATAAGAGTCTGCACCGGTGTAAGGCTCGCCGGCGGCCAGGTGTTGCGCATCACGGTCTCGGCCTGTTGGCGAAGTCGCATCACTTCTTCCGGTTGCACGGGGTCATTTTGTATGAACCGCTCGGTGAGGCGCACCGAACCGATATCAGCACTGCGAGCCTGCAAAGCATTCACCGGAGTTGAGCATAAAACCGGCTCGCCAATCACCACTTCCGTGCTGCCGCCGCCAATATCCATAACCGCAAGCGGGCCGGGCAAATTTGTTTTATTGGAAATCGTTCCCGCGAACGTGAGTTGCGCTTCCTTTTCGCCGGTAATTACTTCGATATGCACGCCGGTTTGCGCTAATACGGTTTCGAGAAACTCCGCGCGGTTGGCCGCATCGCGCAATGCACTGGTGCCGACGGCAAAAATTTTCTCCACCCGTTGTTGCCGTGCCAGCGCCACATATTCCTGCAAGCAGGCATAACCCCGTTGCATTGCTGCTGCATTCAAATTCCCCGCCGCATCGACGCCCTTGCCGAGGCGAACGATGGTTTCCCGATCCACCACTGGTGAAATCTTTCCGCCCGCAACCTCGGCGATAAGCAACAAAAACGTATTGGTGCCCAGATCGAGGCTCGCCAAACGCCTGGCAACAGAATGATTCATCGTTACTCCGCAAAGACGAGTCAAGTTAATTTTTTAACCAACGGCAAGCATTTGGACTTTTACTTTTCTAATATGAGCTTGCCATTTGCAGCGAGGCTAAAAATCTCTGATTGTATCGTCACCACTTGCTTGCCAAAGCCGGTAAGATTGACGATCAAATTTAACAATCGGTCCGAAACGCGGTTATTCCGATTCGCCGTTGTCGTATCTGTTACCGCAGGTGGCGTTGAGTCGCGTTTCGCCGAGGTTTTGACTTCGCCGGCAAGCCAGCCACGAATTTCGTTGAGATTCTCTTTCGACACCGGCTCAATCAGCAATTCAATAGTGATAAAATAGCGCCGATCAAATTGCAGTTGCTTCGTTTCGGCAAGCGCGACGTCGTGATGGTGCTCCCACCAGCGCCGAACTAAATCCAAGCCGCTCGTCAGCCGGCGCTCGCCGGCGGTGACGATGACATATTTTTTCTCCCAAGCGTCGTAAGTCGATTTGATTTCATAACGGCGCTCGGCCAAGAACGTGCTGCCAAACCAGCGGCTGCGCTTGCGCCACAATTGCACGCGAAACTGCGCCGCTGAGGTTAGGCCGCGTTGCATGCCGTTCAGCAGCGTTGTGGTCAGCAGGCTATCGACGTGGAAATCCACATAAAACGCGCTTGCTTCCAGTCGCAGCGAATCAATCACCACGCGAGCTTCTTGCGCGACCGCCGCGGCGGCGCTTAACCACACCATTAAAAAACAAAAGATCGAAGACCAAGCTGGGCGTTTCATACTCTCCTGCCGATCTTCGACCTTCGAATGTTCGTATTCAAAATCAAATCAGTTAAGCCGTGAAACAGCGACGGTCAGCCACTCTTCTTCCGGTTGCACTTCCAAACATTGCAAACCCAACTGCTGCGCGGCGGCTTTGATTGATTCACCCTCAGGCGCAAGCAGGCCGGAGAGCAGCATCACGCCTTCGCGTTTCAAAGCGGCGGTGAATGCCGGCAGCAATTCCAGCAGCGTGCGATGTTGGAGATTCGCCAAGATCAAATCAACCGGCGGCACCCGCAAGGCAGCCCAGGTGCCGGCCAATAATTTAACACAATCGGGAACGCGATTCAACTGAATATTTTCCTGAGCGGCTTCGACGGCGATGGGATCATTATCAAACGCCACGATCTGTATGCCGGGCTGCAATTTCGCCGCGGCAATCGCCAGAATGCCGGTGCCGGTGCCGGCATCAATAACGCGCATCATGGGCCGCAAATACTTTTCGAGCAGCCGCAACATGCCTCGCGTGGTGGCATGATGGCCGGTGCCAAAGGCCTGTTTCGGATCAATAACAATTTCGATTTGCCCGGGCGCAAGCGCCGCGGTTTCCCAGCTTGGCCGGATCAACACGCGCGGTGAAATGAGAAACGGCTTGAAATATTTTTTCCACGCCGAATGCCAATCCTGCGCAGCAATCGCTTCGTGCGTGATCGTGATCTCCGGAAAAGACATTCCGCCGGCGCGCAATTGTTCCAAAAAATGTTGCACCTCATTGATGATGGCTTCGACAGCGCACGGCTCGGGAAAATAAACCAGCAGCCGATCTTCAATTTGCTGCGCACCCACGGCGCCACGTTCAAACAAGCACGCGGCGAGCATTTCTTCGAGCGCGGCGCCGGGACGCAGCGACAGCATTTGCCAGCTTTGGGGAGGTGATTTCATAACACAGGTTCGTCGTGGTGTCTTATGCGTTTTGACAATCAAAACCGGTAATATCACAACCACACCCCAAAATGTCATTCTGGAAGAATCCTGTTTCGTTCCAG
>CAYZFF010000458.1:0-3835 GCA_964477305.1 uncultured Cytophagia bacterium | reverse complement strand
GTTTATTAAATTGAGAGATTCTTTGACCATGCCCCGCTTTGCCTAAACTGTGAGGTTTTTATGCCATCCGCCAATTACACGCAACTCGCCGTTGATTATCAACGCATCGAAAAAGCCATCGGGGCGTTGGAAAAAAGTTTTTTGCAGCAACCGAATTTGGAGAAAATTGCCAAAAGCGTGGCGCTGAGTGAATATCATTTTCAACGCTTGTTTAGCCGCTGGGTTGGCATTAGCCCGAAACGCTTTTTGCAGTTTTTGACCAAAGAACATGCGAAGGCCCTGTTGGAGAAATCACAAAACCTGCTTGCGGTGGCCGATGAAGCCGGCCTTTCCGGCACCGGGCGGTTGCATGATTTGTTTGTTGCCTGTGAAGCCGTGACGCCCGGAGAGTTTAAAAACAAGGGCGAAGGGCTGCAAATTTATTACGGCTTGCATCCGACCCCGTTCGGACACTGTTTGTTGGCGGTGACGGAACGGGGCATTTGCCATTTTGCTTTTGTGCAAAAGGGACAGCGCACGTACGCCCTTAAAGCGCTGAAAAAGAAATGGGAGAATGCGAAAATAACCGTTGCCCCCGCCAAAACCCGGGCATTGGTTGAACAAATTTTTAATCCGCTTAAAAATGGCAAGCCGCAGCCCTTGCATGTTTTGCTGGCCGGCACGAATTTCCAAATGAAAGTGTGGGAAGCGTTGCTGCAAATTCCGGCGGGCGCGGTGGCCTCGTATGAAGATATTGCCGCGCGGATCGGCATGCCCCACGCCTCGCGCGCCGTAGGCAATGCCGTCGCGCAGAATTCGATTGCATACATCATTCCCTGCCACCGGGTGGTGCGCAAGCTTGGCGAGTTTGGGAATTATCGCTGGGGCGCAGCGCGAAAGAAGGCGATGTTGGGGTGGGAAGCTGCAAAACAAAATGGCTTCAGCACTCACGATGCGAATCAGGGAGACTAAAAGCCATATTTCGCTCTTCGCGTCTCAAATGCTTGTTGGCCACCTTCCAGGATTTGTTCGACGAGTAATTTGACCGAGGCCGTGTCAATCGCGCCGAGGTGATCGTCTTTGATTTCCACCGCGGCTTCGTCGTTATGGGAAGGTTCCAGCGCGACAATCAATTCCGCGTCGCCTAAAACCGGCAGGTTCGCGTTGTGGGTGGCAAAAATAAATTGCCGCTTGCGTTTCTCGCGGCGCAAAGTGGGGATGATCGTATCGGCGATGAAGCGATTGTCGAGATCATCTTCGGGCTGGTCGATCACCAACGGGGTTTCGCTATCTAATAAAAGAACAAGCAGAATCGTTGTGGCCTTCTGTCCGATGGAGAGCGCGTGTATCGGTTTCCAGTGCGGCGTTTTATTTTTCTCGGCGACGTTTAACTCGAAATGAATGGCCACGGGCAAATCCATTTCTTCCAACTCGAGCATTTTTTCGGGAGGCAGTTGAGCCAATTTTTCGGCTTGCCGGTCGGTAAACGCGTAGAATTCTTGTAAGGTTTTTTTGCCATCGCGGAGATGCTGGACGAAATCGGACATCGCAATAGGATGCTCCTCGTCGAGCTTGCCGGCGACGCCGTCGCGCAATTTTTTATCGTAATGTTCCTGCAAGAAATCGAGCAATGGAGATAAGTTTCCCTCTTTCGCCACCCCTGCGGACACGCGCCCTTCCAGATCCTGCGAAATCTTTGCAGCGGCGGCCTGATCGAGTTCAAACAGTTTCCACTTCAATTCCTCCCAGTTTTGCAGCAATTGGGCGCGTTGCTCTTTTAAATCGTCTTCATGCTGCTTGAGCCGTCGCGCTTCTTTTTTTAACGGCGCCAGCGTTTCATACTCCCGTCGCAGCTTGATGAACATTTCGCCGTCCGCGGTTTTCAATTCACGCGCGCCGCGTTCATCCGCCTGCCGGCGAATTTGCCAGGCCTCGGCAATTTCCAAAAGCGCAACTCCCGTGTCATTGAGGCTTTCGCCGGCGCCATCCAAGTGTTCCTGCATTTTTTCTTGAAAATCCGATAGCGCTTTCTCTAATCTGATCCACAGATCGGCATTCGGCAATTCGGCGAATGCCGACGCATCAAATTTACCGGCGTTTTGCGCCACGACGCGGCGTAGTTGTTCCAGCGCTTTTTTAATCAGCGGGAACCCCTCGCGGCTGTTTTTCAACAACGCTTCTTCGCGGGTAAAATTGGCCTGGGCTTTCAATTTTGCTTCGATGCCCAATTCTTTGTAGCGCCGCAATTTCTCTTCAATGGCCGGGAGCCGGCTGAGTTTTTCCGCCAGCGATTCACTCTCGCGTTGGGTTTCCAAAAGCTCCTGGCGGTTGAGTTTGAGCGCTTTCAATAATTCACGTTTCTTTTCATCATATTCTTCGGCGCGCTCGGCATCGCGGAAGCGTTGCAGCAGTTGATGTTGCTTGGCGCGATCCTGCGCGATCTCCGCAATTTCATGCTGACCGAAAATTTCCACTTCCGGGAGAATCCCGGTGGGATGAATGGGTAGCACTTCGCCGTTTTCATCGTAAACCAGCGGTGGCTGTAAATAACGGCGCTCGATCAAATAATAACGCGGCGCCGGGCGATGCGAGCGCACGAGCAGCGAAATGCGCGTGTCTTCGCGCAACACCTGCCGCAGAATTTCTTCCTGCGTGCGTCGCGCGGTCTCGCCGATCGGCGGCAAATCCAACACATAACGCAGGCTTTCGATGATGGTTGATTTGCCCGAGCCGCGGCCGCCGATTAAGCAATTGAGATTTTCATTGAAGCAAATCGCGCTGCCGTCGAGAAAACTTCCCTGCCACGTGACCGCCACCAATTCTGCATGTGAGTGCGGCTCGGCTTCGGAAAGCAAGCGCAATCGCGACGTCGGATCGAGAAACGCCTGCCAGAGGCCTTCCAGCGATGGCGAGGACATTTTAATCCACGTGCTGCATTCGGGTTTGCTCAAATCTTTTAAGTTGTAAACATCAAGGCAGTTCAACACCGCCACCGGCTGTTGGCGGTGATAATGCGTCAGCTCATTGTCGAGCACTTTGCGGAAAAACTCCGGCAGTTCCTCGCGCCGACCGGAAATTTGAACTGCGAACAAATTCGGATCGATGAAATATTGCGCGCGGGTGGTTTTCGCGCATTCATTGAGCAAGCCATTCTCGCGCTCGACATGGGCGGCAATGCAAATGCCCTCACGATTTCGTTGCACGAATTCGATAATTTCCGGAACCCGCAATCGCGATTGGTGCGGCACGATGCCTTCATCTTTCATCCAACGATCTTTGGGCGGTAAACCCAACGCGGTGAGCAAATGATGGAGATCGTCAATCTTGGCGGCAGGGTTGAAAAGGCAAAGCAGGTGAATGCCTTCGGTGCTGGCAATTTCAAAACCGGGAAAGACAATGATATTTTCCTGTCCCAACTCATGCCGAATGGTTTCCACATAAGCGAGGCTATTGTGATCACATATGCCGACGGCATCAATGCCGGCTTTTTTACAAGCGGTCGCCAGCGCCAGCGCATAATCGCGTTGATACCCGGCGGAATTGCGGCGATGACGGGATTCGAAGCCTTTGAAATTATCCTGCAACGGCGTATTTACCTGCAGCGCGCAACGATAATATTTGGCGCCGTTGCGGCGGGAAATGGCCGATTTGATATGCTCGGGGAATTGCGGCGCTTGGCGTTCGTTCACGGTTGAACGCGCCACGAGCAACGCTTGGCGCTCGCGGTCGTCGATCATCAAAGGCGTTGGCTTGCTCACAAATTTCCCTCCGGTCGGAAATGTGATGTTGATTATGTTTTCAAAATACGGCTTTTTGCGGAAGGAAGCAAGATGAAAGCAAAATTTTTTCTTTGGCA
>CAYZFF010000457.1:0-3842 GCA_964477305.1 uncultured Cytophagia bacterium | reverse complement strand
TCATTCGCCGGAATAACGATCACGATAACTGGCAAGCGCGCTTCGAGAACGCCATCCGAGGCAATCACCGTGAACGTTGTATCGAGATTACCCTCGCGCGGTGTGCCTTGCACGGTGTTGGGGGCGGTTTGCCGCAGCCAACTCGGCAAATTTTCAAAACGAAAAGTTGGCGTCGTGCCGTCGGGATCAGTGGCCGTCGCGATATAGGTGGCAGCCACACCCTCGGTCGTATACAACGTGTCGTTCGAAGTAATCGTTGGGCCACTGGTCGAGCCGCAGCCGCGCAGTAAAACTGTCGTCACTGGCTGGTCGCAACTGTTGCTGCTGGTGATTTTTAAGCTATCCAGAAATTCACCGAGAGCCGTGGGCTTGAAATCTATTGGCAAATCAATAAACGAACGCGGTGGAATTTGTTGGTTGATCAAGCTGGGCACAACAAAAATTAACGGCAGCGAGTTGGCCGCACCGGAAAGCACAAGCGGAATGTTGCCGGTGTTCTGCAGGCGTAACTGGCGCCGCAAGGTTTGTCCCGGTGGCACACAACCAAAATCCAACAGCCGATCAACTGCTAATGAGGCGCGCACGCCGCGGCCACGCAGAATCACGCTGCACGAGGTAATATTGAGGCCGTCATTCGTTGCGATTAACAAATTGGAAGAATACGGCAACGTGTCGCCGGGCGTGAACGTGACAGTCAGCGGGAATGTGCGATTGCTCGGCACAGTGCCGCTTCGCGGCGAGATGGTGAAATTAATGGAATCCGTTAGCAGTGTCGTAAACGAATACGGCAAAGAACCCGGATTTAACAAAAACAAACGGCGCGCGTTCGGGCGGCTCACGCACACCTCGCCGAAATCAAGAGTGGAAACCGGGGCGAGGAGCGAGTCTACCGGCGCGCACGGCGGCACGCGCGTGCTGCGATTGATATAAATGACAAGCTGATTTTCAAGATAATTGCTGACCACGAGATCATTGTCGCCGTCACGATCAATATCGAAATGCGTGATCGCCTTGGCACTCGTCACCGTGTCCAACTCCGCCGGACGCAAATCGCGGAACGATTGGTTGTCGGGATTAAATAATGAAGAAACGCGATCATCGCGAAAACGCGTGTAAAAAATATCGAGATCGCGATCCGGGCGCAGACTGGAAGTACCGCGCTGCAAATCAAGCGTATCGACATTGCACAGCGTCATCGCCTGTGCGTAGCCGGGAAGCGTCACGGTTTCCACGAGATTGAGGCGACTTTGAGAAAAATTAACAATCGCCAATTGGCTTGTGGCCAGTTGCGATTGCGAACTTTTGCCGAGCAAATGCAAATCACTGCAAAGCGCGACAATTTCGCGGCTGCCGTTGCCAGCTTGATTGCCGGTTACGCCGGCAATATCGCCGGAAACCAAATCCACCGGCGGAATGGACAATGTTAATGTGCTGCCGGGAATGAAGCGATTGGTGTTGCTGCCGGTGTTGAATAACGTTGACAACGATTTCGAACCGTTATTGGCGACGATGATATCAAGCAGGCCGTTTTGATCATAATCCCACGCCGCTGCCGACACTGGGCCGAAGCCCACCGGCAATTGCTGCGAAGCCGTGGCGGGGAAAATAGTGGTACTATTATTATTAAGGAAAATATCCACACGATCCGCGCCGAACAACGTTAAGGCGAGATCGATTGCACCGTCGCCGTTAAAATCCTGTGCGAGGAGATGGATCGGGCGGCTGCCGGTGGTAACCGGTTGCAGCGCATTAAATCGTCCATCACCGGTGCCGGTGAAAATTTGAAAACTATTGCCATTGAAATTCACGACGGCGAGATCGAGACGATCATCTTTATTGAAATCGGCCGCGACGGCATGAACTGGTGTGTTGCCGGTGGTCAGCGTTGTATCGGGCGTAAAAAGCCTGCTGCCGGCGGTTTCGCGCGCCGTATTGCGTAACACGGTGAGGCGATTCGCGCCGTGGTGCACGACGGCAAGATCGATGAAATTATCGTTATCAAAATCGCCAGGAACGAGATGCGTCGGTTCTTGATTGACGCCGCCGGCTGGCGAGGCGCTTTCTAAATTATACGGAATTTTCGCAAAACTCCCTGCGCCCAAATTGGTGCGCACCAGAAAACGCCAGAGATACGGTTGCGCTAACGTCGCATTACCAACGCCACTGATCGCGGTGGTCACGACAACAGTGATTTCTTCCCCATCGACGAAACTTTGTGTGGGTGTGGGTGTAAAAACCAACGTTCGATTGGCATCGGCGTAACTGATCGTACCTGAGTAGCGCCCGTGAAAATTGCCCCAAACTTGAATAGCCGTGGTAGGCGAACCCGGGTTGAGCGGGAGATTAAAACCGACGCGAATATCCGTAAACGCCGACGCTTGAATGTCATCGAGGCGCGGCGCGCGCGAAACGATTTGCAATTGCGCCCATAACGGCGCGGCTAATATAATAGAAGAAAGCCAAAGGGCGGCACAAAAAATAAACTTAAAACGCTGGGGGTATGTCGTCATTCCTGACCACTCGTCAATTGATCCAATTGTTTCTTTAAAATTTCTGCCAGCTCGTTTTTGCCCTGCGCTCGGGCGGCGAGCCAGAGGTTTTGCAGCGCGGCGATATCCTGCGGGTTGACTTGCAACAGGCGCGTGTACCATTGCGCCATCGCGGCGTAGTCGCCGAGATGCCACGCGCAATCACCGAGATAGCGAAAAATTTCGGTAATCGGCAGCGCGGTTGCAGCGCCGAGCTTGATCGCAGTGTCATTGCTATCCACAGCAGCATATTTGCCGTTCGCCGCGTCAACTTCCTGGCCGCGTCGCTTCAGTGCTTCCTGAAACAACAGCAAAGCGTATTCGTGCTTTTCCTGTTGATAGTAATGCTGCGCAAACGCAATGAGATCTTCGGAAGCGCCGGAGGCGCGCATTAAATCTTTGAAGGCGGCTTCGGCCTGCTCGGACTTTTGTTTATCCAACACCGCAGCGCGGCAACGCAGCGCCGAAACATCGCGGCTGGATTTTTTGAGAATCTCGTCGCTCAACCGCAGCGCCTCGTCATAACGTCCGGCGTTATAGTAAAGCTGCAACAATGCATGCCGGGCTTCCAGATCATTGGCATTCAACGCATTCGCTTTTTCGAGCACCGCCAACGCGCCGTTGTTGTCCGCGGTCGCAACAAGTACGCCGGCGAGAGGCGAATAGGCATCATAACGGTCCGGCAAAATCAAAACGGCATCTTGCAGCGGCGCCACGGCTTCGGACAACGAATTTCTTTTAATCGCCGCCACGCCGCGGTTAAAATTTTCCCGCCAAAAATATTCTTTGCGATTGGCGATTTTATCTTTCCAGCGGCTGTCGTTGCTCTCGACTGTGGCAAAATCATTTAACAACTCTGAATACTTTTGCATGCGGCCGTGCAGATCGCCAAGCCGGAAGCGCGCGGCGTGATCGTCGGGATTCGCTTCCAAATGCCGCACTAATGCAGCTTCGGCCTTGACCAATTCGTTGCTGCGCTCGTAGTGATCGACCTCGACGAGGACACGGTTTTGGCAGGCGACAAACACCAGCAGCGCCCACAGCGGGCTTATTTTTCTCAAATAAATCGTTACCATAACTTCTCAAGATACGGCAAATTTTGCACCAGCGCAATAGTTTTGGCAGCCACATAACAAAAACACTGCTGTCTCGGTGCCGCGATTATCGAATATTGCGCTTGGCGTGTGAAATTTTTTCGCTATTCTCACTAATGAGACAATGTAGCGATTCTGTGGGACATGCGCAAGTTACAAAACTGTCGCAAACAAGATACAAATGTGTCAGGGTGGGTCAAACTGTGTCCATTTTTGAGCA
>CAYZFF010000456.1:0-3853 GCA_964477305.1 uncultured Cytophagia bacterium | reverse complement strand
CCCAACAAAGCAACTGGCTTTCGTTGAGCAATAAAACCCCTCCCCGATTTAGCCCTTTGCCGACGTTACTAAGCTGCCGAAAGAGATGCATAAATCGGGGCGAGCAGAAAAACTATAAGAATATGTACAAATGCACTTTCCGATTTTCAGCCGTGCTGGCGAGTTGAAAAATTATTCCTCAGCGCTCTGAAAATCTTCGCCGCTCCGCTCAAGCCATTTCGCCGTAAGGCTCTTTTTCTTCGTTGGCCTTGCAGGTGATGCAGAGCACGGCATGCGGCACGGCTTCCAGCCGTTCGCGGCTGATGGGCTGGCCGCAATTTAAGCAATCGCCGTAGCCGCCGTTTTGCACGCGCTCCAGCGCTTGCTCGATCCGCGCCAGCAATTTGTTTTCACGCGTCGCGAAGTAATAGGCCTTCTCGCGGTCCATCGTATCGGTGCCGAGATCGGCCATGTGAAACGCATAAGATGAATTCTCGCCGGAAGCTTCTTTCATGGTATTGGCGCCGTCACCATTTTTGAATCCATCCAATTCTTTCAGTAACTCGGTGCGCCGCTCGATGAGCAGGCGATTGAAATTCCGGAGATCGTCCGGGGTAAAGCGGGGGTGGTGGTGTTGCATTGAACCCTCCTCGTTAGTTCGATTCCCCAAATGTGCAATACATTTAGAAACCGTTATTTAATCCTCAAATCCGCTCAATGCAGATGATCGTTTTGTCGCCGTTAATTTCCCATTCTTCGCGATGGGTATGCGGCGAGGCCATACCATCGCGTTCCAGCGTTTCCGCCAACGTTTCGTTTTTTACGTAAGGCAGAGACTGTTGCAGCGCCTGATGCAGGGAATCCGAAGTTTCATAGCGAATGTGAATGCGATCGATCACGTCGAAACCGGCGTCTTTGCGCATATTCTGCACGCGGTTGACGAACTCGCGCGCCAGCCCTTCGGTGATCAGCGCTTCGTCCAGATTGGTGTCCAGCGCCACCGTCCATTCACCCGCGGTCGAGACCGCCAGCCCGGCGGCTTGCTCGGCCTTAATGCGAACGTCATCAAGATTGAGCGCCATAGTGTCGCTGGATAGCGTCACCGCCAGCGTGCCATCGGCTGCAAGCTGGCGAATTTGCTCCGGAGTTAAGTGGCGAATAAGATCCGCCACCGCATTGGCATTCTTGCCGAATTTGGGGCCAAGCGCTTTAAAAATCGGTTCGGCGCGCGGCACGGTGAGCGCTTCAGTATTTGGAATCAATTCCACCGTTTTGACATTGAGTTCATCCTTAATTAAGCCGCTGCCGTCGCGCAACGCCACGTTTTTTTGCTCATCCGCGCTGACGATGAGCAAACGCCGCAGGGGTTGCCGCACTTTGAGGGCCTTGGCATTGCGCAAAGCGCGGCCGGCGACGACAATGTCGCGCACTATTTCCATTTTCGTTTCCAGTGCCGGCTCGCGAAATTGAAATTCCGCATGTGCGGAACTGGGAAAATCTTCGAGATGGACACTTTCACAATTCCCGGCAGCATTTACGCGGGCATCCGCCAGGCGGACATATAACGCCTCCGCAATGAATGGCGCGACCGGCGCGATTAACTTGCTGAGGGTCAATAGAACGTGGTACAGCGTTTCGTATGCCGCTTGTTTATCGGCGCCCATTTCGGATTTCCAAAA
Organism: uncultured Cytophagia bacterium; assembly: GCA_964477305.1. GTDB lineage: Bacteria > Zhuqueibacterota > Zhuqueibacteria > Zhuqueibacterales > Zhuqueibacteraceae > Zhuqueibacter. The sequence goes on along the minus strand of CAYZFF010000456.1, from coordinate 2,195 downwards.
ACGGCGACGGCAGCGCCGTACGTACCAATTCGACAGGTCGTCGTTGACAAAATCGTTGATGGCGCGGGCGCCGCGCGTGACATCGTAACGGTTATAGGTTTCCTCAACGCGACTCACCAGGCGATTCAACGCCGAAAGCAACCAGCGGTCGATTTCCGGGCGCTGTTCAAATGCAATCGTATGCCCGGTAAATTTGAATTTGTCGATATTCGCGTACATCGCGAAGAAAGCATAGGTGTTGATGATGGTGCCGAAAAATTTTCCGACGGTCTCTTTCACGCCGTCGACATCAAAGCGCGTCGGCATCGACAACTGGCTGTTGGTCAACAGGTACCAGCGCACCGGATCGGCGCCGAATTGCTCGACGACAACAAACGGATCCACCGTGTTGCCGAGCGACTTCGACATTTTTTTGCCGTCTTTGTCAACGACGTGGCCGACCACCACACAATGTTTGTAGCAAGGCTTGTCAAACATCAACGCCGAGATTGCCAGCAGCGAATAAAACCAGCCGCGCGTTTGATCGATGGCTTCGCAAATATAATCGGCGGGAAAGCTGCGCTCGAAAATTTCTTTATTCTCGAATGGATAATGCCATTGCGCCATCGGCATCGCGCCGGAGTCGAACCAAACGTCGATCACTTCCGGGGACCGGCGCATAGTGCCGGTGCAGCTTGAACAACGCCACGCGATCTCGTCGATATGCGGCTTGTGTAAGTCACTCGGCCGCTTGCCGCTCAATTTTTCCAACTCCGCAACGCTGCCAATGCATTCTTTGGTTTCGCACCGATCGCAAATCCAGATGGGCAGCGGTGTGCCCCAGAAGCGGTCGCGCGAGAGCGCCCAGTCAACATTGTTGTTTAGCCATTCGCCGAAACGGCCGGTGCCGACTTCCGGCGGATACCAGTTGACTGTTTCGTTGAGCTTGACCAAACGATCGCGATATTCGCTGGTGCGGATGTACCACGATTTTTTGGCATAATACAGCAGCGGTGATTTGCAACGCCAGCAATGCGGATAGCTGTGCGTATATTTTGCGGCGCGATAAAGCTGGCCATGCTGTTTGAGATGTTCGATAATTTGCGGATCGGCATCTTTGACAAAAATCCCTTTCCATGCGGTGACGTCATCGGTGAACCGGCCGCTTTTATCAATGGGTTGCAAAACCGGCAGGCCATAACGGCGGCCGGCTTGATAGTCATCTTCGCCAAACGCCGGCGCCATATGCACGATGCCGGAGCCGTCTTCAGTTGTCACGAAATCGCCGAGCACGGTGTAATAAGCCCGGCGATCAATTTTGCAAAACGTGAACAGCGGTTGGTAATCGAGGTTCTCAAGCTCACGGCCTTTTTTCTTTTCGAGAATTTCATATTCGCCGTTCAATACACTCAAACGCGCTTCGGCTAAAATTAGTTTCTCGCCGCGATGTGAAACTTTGACGTAATCGACCTCGGGATGCAACGCGAGCGCGACGTTGGAAATGAGTGTCCACGGTGTCGTCGTCCAAACCAGAAAAAAAGTTCCAGGTTCATTTTTGAGTTGGACTTTTATGTAAACCGAGGGGTCTTCAACATCTTCATAGCCCTGCGCTAATTCGTGGCTCGACAATGCCGTTTCGCAACGGGGGCAATAAGGCACGATTTTATGGCCGAGGTAAAGTAAATCTTTTTTCCAAAATTCTTTGAGAATCCACCAGACGCTCTCAATGTAATTATTCTCGTAGGTGATATACGGATGTTCGAGGTCGACCCAGAACGCCGTGCGTGCGGTCAGGTCATCCCATGCAGTTTTGTACGTCCACACGTTTTCACGGCACAGCGCGTTGAATTTATCGACACCGTATTCCACGATTTGATCTTTGCGGGTGAAGCCGAGTTTTTTCTCGACTTCGATTTCAACCGGCAGGCCGTGCGTGTCCCAACCGGCTTTGCGCTCGACGCGATAGCCCTGCATGGTTTTGAACCGGCAGCCAAAATCTTTCATCGTGCGCGCGATCACGTGATGAATACCGGGCCGGCCGTTGGCCGTGGGCGGGCCTTCAAAAAAAACAAATGGGCGCTTGGCGTCGCGCGCCGCGACGCTCTTTTGAAAAATATCGTGCGCTTTCCAGAAGTCTAAAACTTCTTTTTCGATAACGGGGAGGTTGAGTTGCTGTGGAAACGGTTTAAACATCCTGTGAGGCCTTTAGTTCGTCG
>CAYZFF010000455.1:0-3859 GCA_964477305.1 uncultured Cytophagia bacterium | reverse complement strand
TTTTTCTGTCTATTCGCCAAAGTGCAGCGGCTGAAACGCAACCCGCCAGAAACATCATCGCCCACAACGCGACGGAGCCGGCGTGTTGAAATAATGCTGTGCCGATCCAGCCACTTAGCGTAAAACCGAGGCTGAATGTCATTTGATACAAACCCATATATTCGCCGCGGCGTTCGGCGGGCGCGACCTCGGCCATATAGGCCACGGCGCCAGGCAGAAAGATCATCTCACCCACCGTCCAGATGATAACGGAAAGCACCGCACTAAACAATCCGGTCGCGAAAATATTCACGCCAAATCCGACACCGAACAGGAGGGCGCCTAACGTCAGCGTATGGCGATGGGACCAATGGGCCATCGCGAGGTTCAGCGGCACTTCGGTTAAAACAATCAGGATCGTGTTAACCGAAAAAAGTATGCCGTATGTCGATTCCGGTAATTGCAAATCGCTGACAAGAAACAACGGCAAAGTTGACTCGTGTTGAAAAAAAACAATGATCACCGGGATAATCGCAAGGAGAAAAAAGAATAAACGCTTGTCAGCCAAAGCCGTTCGCGGCGAAGCCTTTGCCGTCGTCTGCGACAATGCAACCTCAGTTTGAAGTTGAGCAATTGCTGCTAAAAACTTTTGGTCTTTTCTGAGCGCAAACGCCAACACGACACCGGCCAGCAAGGAAGTTGCGCCATCCACCCAAAACAGCATTGGATAAGAAATCAGAATTAAAAATCCCCCGGCAGCCGGGCCGATGCTCATCCCGAGATTGATCGCAAGGCGATTCAACGCATACGCGGTTTTGCGTTGTTCGGGTGGGACGATGCCCGTTATTGCCGACAGGCTTGCCGGGCGAAAGGCTTCACTAATGATCGCCCAAAGCAAAGTAAGCGAAAGAATGACTTCCAGCTTGGCGGCCAATGGAAAGCATAGCAAGATCACTCCGGACAACAACAGCGAGTATTGCATCAAGCGAAACGGCCCGAAGCGATCACTGAGTTTTCCAGAAATGGGTGCGAAGATCAGCGCGCCAAAGCCATAAACTGAGATGACGAGGCCCGCCGTGGTCGCCGCGTAACCCAAATTCTTTGTGAGATAAAGCACCAAAAACGGCAAGGCCATCATGCCCGCGCGATTGATCAACGTTACGAATGATAAAATCCACACCGCCCGCGGGAGATGGCGCAAGCTACGCCAAGGGTTCATAAACGAATTTTGCTTTCACTTGGAGCCGGCACGATCACAACGCATCAATTGCTTGCTGAAAACGGCGCCGGTGCATGCATTTCTAAAATTCCCTTTTCCAACATAATCTTTTCAATAGCACGGCGCTCCATCGGCACAAACTCGGACATGATTTCTTTGCCGGTCTCAGTGATGACGATGGCATCTTCGAGGCGGATATAAATCTTTTCTTCGGGTACGCGGAGCGCCGGCTCAATGGTAAAAACCATGCCCGGTTTTAGCGGGCCGGTGTAAGTGCCGACATCATGCGTCGCCATTCCCACCCAATGGCCCATCGTCGTTTCAGGGTTGTTCGCCGCCGTGCGATAGGATTCTACAAACTCGCGCGCGGCTTTTTCATGATGCGGCTTGGAAAATTTTGTTACCTGCAACAAATCATCCATCACTTTCACCGCTTCCTGCTTGATCGCTGCTGCAGTTACCTGCGGACGAATCGCTTGGAGAATCGCCTGATAACAACCGAGATAAAAATCGTACAATTCGCGCTGCCAGATGTTAAACTTGCCGTTCACCGGCCACATGCGCGTCACGTCGCTCATGTAATAGCCATAATCCGGCGCGAAATCCATGAGCAGAAAATCGCCGTCCTGCATTTGGCGTTTGCCGGCATTGTAATGCGGATACCACGCATTCGTCGCGCTGGCAATGAGCGAATAGTAAGCTTCGCCCTGTGCGCCGTGGCGATAGTAAATAAATTTCGCCATCGCATCGAGTTCATACTCATACTGCCCCGGCTTGGTCGAACGCATGCCTTCCATCAGCGCCCAGCCGGAGAGTTGCGTGGCTTTGCGAATCAACGCGATTTCCGCCGGGCTTTTGATCAATCGCAGTTGATCGAGAATCGGCGTGAGATTATTGATTTCAAAATGTGGAAAACGCGCGCTGAGCAAATTGACCAAATTCCCTTCACGCGAGGGCCGGCCGTCCCATGGATCATTGGCGGTGTCGCTGATGTAGCGCAACGCGAGATCACGGCTCATCGCAAAACCTTCGGCGGGGCTAAATAGCGTGAAGAGTTTTTGTTTTGCAACCGTGCGGGCGTAGCGCGCGAGATGCTCGCTCAACATTTCGGTGGCAAAAACTGCGTCGATGCCGCTGAGTTGTTTAATCAAACCTTCATCTTCCGCGGAGAGGACCTTGCCTTCGCTGCGTTCACGGCCTTCATTGCGGTGCGGCAGATAAAGCGAGGCCCGACGCTGCGCACCGTCGAGCATTAGATAGGCATGCGGCACTTCAATACCACAGAGATAATAAAATTCGTTCGCTTGCCGAAAGCGTGTATACCCTGCCGGACTCGGCGCGCCTTGCACCACAGCAAACGCATTCACACCGATGGCGTCATAAACCGCGTTGCGGCGTTGGGCAAATTCCTCCGGAGCAAAATCTTTCGTGAACAGCGAGAAGCCCTCCTGCGCGAAACTTCGGTTTGCGCAAAGTAGAAATACACCGAGCAGCAGCGTTTTGATGGTTTTCATACAACCTCCGCGTCTTGGTTTTATGAGGATTATAAAGAATAAAAGGTGAGAAAAAACAAAATCGGCCGATAGATGAATTGAATAATCGCCAATTCACAAAATAGCAAGGTGATGGTTTTGATGCCGGTAATCAACCACGATTGCCGATACGTGCGGCGCAGTGCCACAAAGTTGTACCACACCATTCCCGCCAGAATAGGAAACAAAATGCCGGGATCTCGGCCGAAAAATGGGCCCAGTTTTGTCCCGCAGATAAGATCGAACAAACCCATAAGATAAACAAAAGCCAGCAATCCCACCACTAGAAAAATCAGCAAGAAGGAATGAAAATGAATCGAATATATGAGGTGTTCGACGTAATAACGGTTTGATCGCAGGTAAAAGATCTTGAGCGCCACGGCAAATAACGGAATGATGAAAAAGAACATGTGGCGCTGCTGATGCGCCACGGTTTCGTTAAAACGCCGCTCAAACGTCTCACGCAATTCGCCGGAGGCAAGTATTTTTTTCTCCACCAACTGATTAGCCCGCGCGGTAAATGGCCCACCGCTGACGCCCTGCATATTCCAATTCAACAAACCCATGCGATAACCGACAAGAAAGAAAAAAAGATTGAGCAAAACGAACAGCGTCACCGGCTTGATGAAGCGCGTGTGCTTGCCGGCAAGATATTCGGCGGTCAGTACGCCGGGTTTGAAGAACAACGGAACGAGGCTGCGAAAAATCTTGGAATCAAAATGCGTGATATCGTGAAATGCATGCGCGATAAAATGCTTGAGCGCATAATCATGTTGGGAAATTTTTTTCTGACCGCATTCATGGCAATAGGTGCCGTGCAAAATAGCTTTACAATTTTGACAAATCGCCGATGTTGCCATTTGCGTGAATACCTCTTTGAAGTCAGCCTTTATCGCAGTAAAATAAGTTTTTTCGTTTCGACCGCGTTTCCCGCCTGCACGCGATAGAGATAAATGCCGCCGGCCACCTCGCGCGGCTCCCAAACGGCCCGATGTGGTCCAGCAGATTTTTCTTGATCCACGAGAATCGCCATTTCGTGTCCAAGTAAATTTAGAATTGTCAACCTGACGTGCGTGCGAGCGGGAATCTCATAGTGAATCGTCGTGGCCGGACTTCCTCCCGAGCGCGC
>CAYZFF010000454.1:2611-3866 GCA_964477305.1 uncultured Cytophagia bacterium | reverse complement strand
GCCTCTGCGTTTTTGGCCTCCGCTTCTTCCAGTATCGCAATAAACGCCTCCGCAGTCGAGGCGGTGACAAAACTCTCACGCATCGTGGCCGCGCCGTGAATTTCGGTGATGTATTTCACGACATGCTTGCGAAAAAGAATCAGGCCGTGCGGATCGCCGTAATAATCGAGCATGAGGGAGAGGTGGCGGCGAATGAGGCCGGCTTTCTCTTCGAATGTGACTTGGTGGCGATCTTTGCGCGAGAAAATCCACGGATTGCCGATGGCAGCGCGGCCGATCATCACGCCGTCGCAGCCGGTTTGCTGTTTGATGCGGTTGATGTCCGCCACGCATTTCACGTCGCCGTTGCCGATCACCGGAATTTTCACGGTTTGCTTGACTTCCGCAATCGCACTCCAATCGGCGTTTCCCGTATAAGCTTGCGCCTTCGTGCGGCCATGCACCGCAATCAGTGAGGCCCCGTTGTCTTCAAGCGTTTTTGCCACCGTCAAATAATTACGCGATTTGTCATCCCAACCGAGACGAATTTTTCCAGTAATGGGAATTGAAAGTTCTTTGGAAAGCCGCGCGAAAATGCGGCCAATCTTTTCAGGCTCACACAGCAAAGCCGCGCCGGCTCCGCGACCGGAAACTTTTGCGACGGAGCAGCCCATATTGAGATCGATGAGCGACGGCCCCAACGGCTCGATCATTTTGCAAGCTTCGACGATTTTATCCTCGCTGCTGCCAAAGACTTGAAATGTGATCGGATATTCCGATGGGTCAAAATCAAGCATGCGGCGGGTTTTCTCGTTGCCCTGCAACAGGCCGTCCACCGACACAAATTCCGTGTAACCCATCGCCGAGCCAAAATCGCGTGCGATCAGGCGATAGGGGAGATCCGAAAATCCCGCCATCGGTGAGAGCACCAGATCACCGTAGATCGGCACGTCTCGCACCATGAAGGTGGGCGGGCGGGATGATGTTGAAACAACATGCATACAAGTTTGAATCTGTAGTAAATTTTTTAAAGAAGCGGGTTACGTTTAACGCGCTAAACTTTCGGTTTCGGCGGATCGAGTTTGTACGCTGTCACCTCGGATTGAAAGGCGGCGGTTTTATGCGAACCATCGCAAAATGGTTTTTTGTTGCTATGGCCACAGCGACACAACGATATCGTCGTGCGTCCGGCAAGATCGAATTTATTGCCGGCGGCGTCAAAAATTTCAAACTCGCCTTCGACGCGAATGTTGCCGTTGTTGTTGATCGTGATTTT
>CAYZFF010000454.1:0-2511 GCA_964477305.1 uncultured Cytophagia bacterium | reverse complement strand
TTGTCCGTAAAAAAATTCATGCTCTCCTGGCCGTGCGCTTTGGTGTCGCCAAAGAAGGAGCCGCGAGCGCCGCCGAAGCCGAAGTACGCCATCGGCGCCGGCACGCCGACGTTGATGCCGACCATGCTCACCGCGACATTGTATTGAAAATCGCGCGCCGCCTTGCCGCTCGAAGTGAAAATCGAGGTGGTGTTGCCGAGCGGATGGCTTTCGATGATGCGCGTGGCTTCTTCGAGCGAGTCAACTTTGCTGATGCAGATGACCGGACCAAAAATCTCTTCGCGGGCGATAACCATCGACGGCTTGACGTCAGCAAACACCGTTGGTCCGATGAAATAGCCGTTTTCTTTTTTGCCAATCTCGCGGCCATCCAGCAAAAGTTTCGCGCCTTCATCGATGCCCTTTTGAATATAACTGAGCACGCGTTCTTTATGTTTCGCCGAAATCACCGGACCCATCGTCACCGCTGGATCAAGGCCGTTGCCGACATGAATCTGTTTCGCGACTTCCACCACACGTTCGCGCAGCATGTCGTGCGCTTTGCCAACCGCGAGAATAACGCTGCCAGCGAGACAGCGCTCACCGGCGCAACCGAAGCAGGATTCCACTGCGGCGGCAACGGATTTTTCCATGTCCGCATCCGGCATGATGACGAGAAAGTTTTTCGCGCCGCCGAGTGCCTGCACGCGCTTGCCGTTTTTCGCGCCGGTTTCATAAATATATTGGGCCACCGGCGAGGAGCCAACGAACGAGACGCCTTTGATGTCGGGATGGCCAAGAATCGCGTCGACGGCTTCTTTCTGGCCGTTGACCATGTTGACCACGCCGGGAGGAAACTCGCATTGTTCCAGCAATTCAAACACGCGTTGCATGCCGAGCGGTACCTGTTCCGAGGGTTTGAGCAAGAAGGTATTGCCGGTCGCCACCGCAAAGGGCAGAAACCACAGCGGCACCATCAGCGGAAAATTGAACGGCGTGATCGCCGCAAACACGCCGAGCGGCCGGCGCATCGCCATCACGTCGATGCTCGGGCCGGCGTCTTCCAGCGCTTCGCCCTTCATCAACGTCGGAATGCCGATCGCGACTTCAACGCATTCAATGCCGCGGCGCAAACTGCCGCGCGCTTCGTCGACAGTTTTGCCATGCTCGGTGGTGATGCTCTTCGCCAATTCTTCAAAATGTTCTTCGAGTAGAAATTTGAATTTGTACAAATGCTGCGCGCGTTTCACCGGCGGCGTGCGGCGCCAGCCATCGAACGCCTGCTTCGCCGCTTGCACAGCGCTATCCACTTCGACAGCGGTGGAAAGAGGAACGCGGCCAATCACTTCGCCGGTCGCCGGGTTGTGAACATCCAATTGTCGCGGCGAGGTGGACGCCACGAATTTTCCATTGATGTAGTTTTGCACGTTGCGCACGGCCATGACTTTGCTCCTTTTGGTAAAATAAAATTTTTAGTTTTTTAGCGCTTGGGCATCGCCGTGATCAAATGCCGGAGATTATAAAATCGATGGCAGCGATGAATTGCGCGCGGTTTGCAGAAAGGTTGGTTACGGCTTTTCCCAGTTGACTGCGATTGATACCGGCAAGCTGTTGGCTCATCGCGACAAATTTTTCGCCGCCGATTTCAACCAGCGGACAAAGTTTTGCGATAATCTGATCGTGCAATTGCGAAGCCTTGCAAAGAGGAATGGCGACGGTGGTTTGCAGCTCTTCCAAAAGATCGGACTGAATATCGATCAGATAAGGAAACGTTTTTCTGGTTTTAGCGTTCTTGTTCGCATAAACCGTAAACTGGCTCATCAAAAGCTCCGCAGTTCGTCGCTGAATACGCCATGCGTTTCGACAAAACGATTATAAGCCTTGATCGCTTTGGCATTCTGTTGCCGCCACAGCTCGCGACGTTTTTGTTTGAGTTGCGCGGTAAGCGCTTCCTCCAAAGTCGCGGAAAGATTGAGGTTCAATTCGCGCGCTTTACTCAGCAAATCACTGTTGATGCTAAGATTGGCTGATTTCTTCGGAGCCTCGGTATCGAATAATTGGACCATTGAACGCGTTCCCTTTAGCTAAATGATGCGTATAGTTTATGCGCATGAACAATGCTAATTAATATACGCATAATTGCGTTGCGCTGCAAACAATTTTTGTCTCAGCCGGCCATCTTTGTCTGTTATTGGTTTACTCCCACCGAAACGCTTTGATCGCAACAAACAACGTGATCACCGCCCAAACCGAAAGACCCAGCAATTGCGGCAACACGTCGGCCAAAGTTGCACCTTCGATGGCAATGCTGCGCAGGCCGTCGGCGAGATAGGTGAGTGGAAAAAAATCCGTGACGACGTGTGCAAAACCCGGCAGACTGGAGCGGCTGAAGAAAACACCAGAGAGCATCATCATCGGCAGCGTAATAATGTTGGCCAGCGGCGCGACTTGATCCTCCGATTTCGAGATGCCGGAGAGCGCAAACCCAATCGACAAAAAAACCACGCCGCCGAGCAGGCCGACGATGATCAT
>CAYZFF010000453.1:0-3866 GCA_964477305.1 uncultured Cytophagia bacterium | reverse complement strand
ACGCGCATGACTGTTAACGAGAGTAGCGCCAAATGACAATACAGAAAAGATAGATTCAGGCTTTGCTTGGTTTTGAAAAAGTATCCACCAATTTACGCATCGCGCGAATATGTTCGGGGCCGGTACCGCAGCAACCGCCGAGAACATTCACCCCCAGTTGCAAAAGCTTTTTCGCTTTAGATAGAATTAACTCTGGCGTTTCTTTATAAACGGAAATCCCCTCCACCCATTCCGGAATGCCGGCGTTGGATTGAGCGATGATCGGTTTCTCCGTGAGTGGCCGCATTTCCTGAATGATCGCGATCATTTCATCGAAGCCGCGGCCGCAATTCGCGCCAATCACATCGGCGCCAGCATCACTCAACCGGTGCACGGCGCTGGCAACATCGACGCCCCACATCGTGCGCAAGCCGGCCTTGCCCATTTCAAATGTCATCGTCGCCACCACCGGCAAATTTATTTTGGCTTTCACCGCGCGCACGGCGATCTCTGTTTCTTCGGCGGCCATCATGGTTTCGACAAAAATAACCTCGACCCCACCGGCGGCGAGCGCCAGCGCTTGCTCGGCAAAAATGTCAAAAGTTTCTTGCTCGGTACGCGGCCCGAGCGGCTCAATAAGATCGCCGGTCGGCCCCATCGAACCGGCGACAAACTTACCTGCCGGACAAACCGCCCGCGCCAATTGCGCCCCGGCGCGGCAAAACTCGGCGACCCGATGTTCAAAATTATGCAACGTCAAACGCGCCCGATTGGCGCCGAACGTGTTGGTTTCGACCAAGTCGGCGCCGGCGTTATAATAATCGCGATAGATGCTCTGCACCGTTTCCGGGTGAGTGACGTTGTATTCCTCCGGACAAACGCCGGTGGGCATGCCGCGTTTTTGCAACTCGGTTCCCATTGCCCCATCAGCGAGAAGAATGATGCCGGCATTTAGTTTTTCGAGAAAGGTCACGGCTTCTATTCGGTGTTTAGTCAGCAGGCGACAAAAAGTAACTTTGAAAATTTATGCCACGGGGATTAATTGTTTCGCCTTCTCTACGGCTTCCGTTGCATTTTTGGCATACGCATCCGCGCCGATTTTTTCCGCGAACGCCGCAGAGATCGGCGCGCCGCCGATCATGGTTTTCACTGGCAGATTCTCGGTTTTGATTTTCTCGATGACGACTTTCATATAACCCATCGTCGTTGTCAGCAGCGCCGACATGCCAACGATATGGGCCTGCTCGCGTTTGACGGCGTCGATAAATTTTTCCACCGGTGTATTAATTCCGAGATCGATGACTTTGAAGCCGGCGCCCTTCAACATCATGGTGACAATGTTTTTGCCGATGTCGTGAATATCGCCTTTCACCGTGCCGATCACCACCACGCCGGCTTCTTTGACTTTCGCCGCGGTCAAAAGCGGTTCCAGAATGGCAAGTGAGGCTTTCATGGCGCGCGCTGAAATCAACACTTCGGGCACAAAGATAATATTGTCGCGAAACCGCACGCCGACCACGTCCATGCCCGGAACTAATCCGTGATCGAGAATTTCTTTCGCCGTCAATCCGGCCTCGAGAAGCTGATGGGTAAGCTGCTCACAGCGTTCTTTGTTGCCGGCAATGACGGTTTGCGCCATTTCTTGCAGGAGATTTTCGGTTGTCATCGTTTATCTGATCAATGTTCATTAACCGAATGGGAATTTTTTTAAATCCTACGGACACAAGCTTTCGGATATAATAAACCGCTGGATGGTTGAAACGATACATAACCCCTGACACAAAGTCAAGCGAATTATTGGAGGAAATTTTCTTGACAATCAGCGGCAAATTGTTATTTTGCGCTTTGCAGTATCGGTTGGCGTTGGAACATAAAAGAACAAATAGCCATAATCCAGTTCTCGCCGCCGGGCGATTAATCCCCAAAGGAGGTTAGAAATGTTGCGTCATGTTCCTTTCCTAAAATCGTTGCTTCTCGCTGGATTGGCGGTCAGTGTTTTCGCACAACCCACGAAGTGGACGCCGGAGGCCATGATCAAATACAAACGTTTGCTCGGCACGGCGATTTCGCCGGATGGCAAATGGGTGGCCTACACGGTTTCTGAGCCTTTGCTGGAGAGCGAGAAAAGCGAGTATCGGTCGCATATTTTTTTAGCGAGCGCCGACGGCAAAACGGATTTTCAATTTACCCAGGGCGACAAATCCTGCACAAATCCGCAATGGTCGCCGGACGGCAAATGGCTCGCATTCACTTCGGCGCGTGGCGGCGACAAAAATAATATTTGGTTGATTCGGCCGCTTGGCGGCGAAGCCGAAAAACTCACCGACGCCAAAAGCGGTGTGAACGGTTTTGCCTGGTCGCCGGACGGCAAGCGTCTTGCTTACACGATGAACGATCCATTGAGCGAGCAGGAAGAAAAGGATAATAAAGAAAAGCGCGATGAAATTGTTGTCGATGCAGATTTTAAATTCGCACATCTCTATGTCATTCCCGTTGAGAAAAGCGAAAAAGGCGAACGCAAAGCGAAACGCCTGACCAGCGGCGATTTTCACGTCAGTGGTTTTGATTGGTCGCCGGACAACAAATGGCTCGTCTTCGATCATCAAGCCACGCCGCGCGTCAATGATTGGCCGACAGGTTTGATTTCGCTCGTTCCTGCCGACAGCGGCGCGGTGAAACCGTTGGTGACCAAAACAGTGGCGAACAATCCGTATTTTTCGCCGGACGGGCAATGGGTGGCGTTTGGTTACGATGCCGGCGATACGCGCTGGGCCGGGCGAACGGATATTTATGTCATATCGATTAACGGCGGCGCGCCGCGCAAAGTAGGCGAGACGCATGACCAGCAGGCGAATATTCTCGGCTGGTCAATGGATGGCAAAGAAATTTTTTATGGCGAAACCGAACGTACCTCGCCGCGTGTGTTTGCAATTTCGATTAGCGGCGGCAAGCCGCGCACACTCACGGCGGGAAACGGTACTTTTGGCGGCGCGTCATTCAGTTATGATACAAAAACGATGGCTGTTGTTCATCAAACACCCGAGCAACTCCCGCAGGTCGTTATTTCGCCGACGCTCAAATTTATGCCGGTGAAAATCACCAACGTCAATCGTGATTTTCTTAATCTTGCAATGGGCCGGACTGAAGTCATTAAATGGAAATCCAAAGATGGAAAAGAGATCGAAGGGTTAGTGACATATCCGGTGAATTATGTTTCAACGCGAAAATATCCGCTCGTGCTCAACATTCACGGTGGGCCAGCCGGCGTTTTCACTGAAGGTTATACGGGCGCCTCTTCGATTTATCCGTTGCAAGCTTTGGCCGCGGCCAATTATGTGGTGTTGCGCCCGAACCCGCGTGGCAGCAGCGGTTATGGCGTGGAGTTTCGCCGCGCGAACATTAACGATTGGGGCTTTGGCGACTATGATGATGATATGGGCGGCGTCGATTTGCTGATTGAAAAAGGCGTTGCGCATCCCGACAGCCTCGGCGTATGCGGCTGGAGTTACGGCGGCTTCATGACGTCGTTCATCATTACGCGGACGAAGCGTTTTAAAGCCGCTTCCGTGGGCGCCGGCGTGACGAATTTGATGAGTTTCACTGGCACCGCGGACATTCCGGGTTTTCTGCCGGATTATTTTCTCGGGCAACCGTGGGACAATCTCGCGGCCTATCAAAAACATTCCGCGATGTTTAATGTGAAAGGCGTGTCCACGCCGACGCTGATTTTGCACGGCGAAAAAGATTTGCGCGTGCCGCTCTCGCAGGGGCAGGAATTTTATAATGCGCTCAAACAGCAGAATTGTCCCGTGCAAATGGTGGTTTACCCGCGCACGCCGCACGGCCCGCAGGAGCCGAAGTTCATTCTCGATATCGGCAATCGTTTG
>CAYZFF010000452.1:0-3885 GCA_964477305.1 uncultured Cytophagia bacterium | reverse complement strand
CTCCGCCCGTGGATGTGCCTGCCGATAAACCGCCTTCAAACGGCTGGCGCTGACATGCGTGTAAATCTGCGTCGTCGACAGCGTCGAGTGCCCCAGCATTTCCTTCACGGCCATGAGATCGGCGCCGCCATCGAGCAAGTGCGTAGCGAAGCTGTGCCGCAGCACGTGCGGATGGGCTTTATCAAGCTCCGTGACTTGTTTGAGATATTTACGCACACCGTAATAAACCTGCGTCGGCGTCATCCGGCGACCGCGGTGATTGACAAAAAGCGCAGTTTCGTTTTGATCAGCACAAAACTCGCTGCGTTTCTCCAGCCAATTCACTATTGCCTGCATCCCGGCCCGTCCGAGCGGCACCACGCGCTCACGCGAACGCTTGCCTAAAACGCGGATTTGCAGACTGCGCAAATCAACGTCGTTAATGTTCACATTGATCAGCTCTTGCCGGCGCAAACCGCAATTATAAAAAAGCTCCAGGATAGCAAAATCGCGCAAGCCGGCGGCGGAGGTTTGATCCGGCAATTGCAAAACCTGCGATAAGGCTTTGGCAGCAATAACCGAAGGAAGTTTTTTCGGAGTTTTAAGGGCGACGAGATTGATGGTGGGATTATGCGACAGCGCGCCTTCACGGGCGGCAAATTTAAAGAAAGTCCGCAACGTCACCAGTTTGCGATTGATCGTGCGCGCTTCGAGGCCGCCGCGCGCGAGCAACGCCAAATATTTGCGCACGTGCAGGCGCTGCACACCTGTCGCGGCTTTTTCTTCCTGCAAAAAGTCGCCAAACTGGCGCAAATCGGTGCCGCGTGTCTCGATGGTGCGCGGCGCCGACTGGCGTTCGGTTTTCAAGTAAACGAGAAACCGCGTCAGCCAGGCAGTGAAATTTTTAGTCGAGAGCTGCTCGTTCATAGAGCGCATCCGCACCTTGCTCAAATTTCTCTTTGCATTTGGGGCAACGCCAGTGCGCGCCATCGGCTTGGGTGTAACGCTCTTCCAGATAATTGTTATGACAACTTGGGCACGGCTTGGCAATCGGCCGGCTCCAACTCACAAAATTGCAGTTCGGATAACTGCTGCAACCATAAAACGTGCGGCCGCGCTTGGAACGGCGCTCAATGATTTTGCCGTTGCACGTCGGCAACGGACAGGCGACGCCGATGGGATAAGGCCGCGAGGTTTTGCAATCGGGGTAACCGCTGCACGCGAGAAAACGCCCGTAGCGCCCAACTTTCAATACCATGTCCTTGCCGCAATTGTCGCACACTTCGCCTTCAACTTTTTCCTGCGCTTCGAGCGGCTTGGAGTGTTTGCATTCCGGATAACCGCTGCACGCCATAAACTTGCCGTTACGGCCCCAGCGAATCACCAGCGGCTTCTCACATTTGGGGCAGATTTCTTCGGTCTGCTCGAGCAAGGCATCTTTGATCGAATCTTTTTTCTCTTCCGTCGCGACCACGGCGCGATTGAACGGCTCGTAAAATTCCTGCACCACTTGCAGGAAAGGCTTGTCGCCGGCTTCGAGTTTATCCAGCTCTTCTTCCATAAACGCCGTGAATTTGACGTTGAAGATTTGCGGGAAATTTTGCACGAGAATTTTGTTGACGGTTTTGCCGAGATCACTCGGCACCAATTGCCGGCCCTGCTTGTCAATATATTTGCGCGCCAGCAGCGTGCCGATGATCATCGCATAGGTGCTGGGGCGGCCAATCGCGAGCGCATCCAGTTCCTTCACCAAACTGGATTCGGTGTAACGCGGCGGCGGTTTGGTGAAATGCTGTTTCGGATGCACATCGAGCAGCGTTAACACCTCGCCAATTTGAATATGCTGCGGCACATTGCTTTGATTCTCGCCGTTTTCATCCGCTTCTTCTTCTTTCACATCATCAAAAACTTGTAAAAAACCGCGAAAGACGATGATCGAACCGGAGGTGCGCAAGAGAAAACGGCCGCCTTCAATTTCAATCGAGGTTTGCTCGAGCACCGCGGCTTCCATCTGGCTCGCCACAAAGCGCTGCCAGATCAGCTCATACAATTTATATTGCTCTGGCGAAAGATATTTTTTGATGCTCTTCGGCGTGCGCTTCATCGAGGCCGGACGAATCGCTTCGTGCGCATCTTGCGCGGAAGACTTTAATTTGTATTTGCGCGGGACTTGCGGCAAATATTCCAGGCCGTAATCGCTGGTGATGTAATTGCGCACTTCGGCAATCGCTTCATCGGCCACCCGCGTGGAATCGGTACGCATGTAGGTGATCAAACCGACGCTGCCGTCCTCGCCAAGCTCGACGCCTTCATAAAGTTGCTGCGCAATCGCCATAATGCGTTTTGCGGTGAAGCCCAGACGATTCGCCGCTTCCTGCTGCATCGTGCTCGTGGTAAACGGCGGCGCCGGCTGGCGGTTGACTTTCTTCTTCTTTATATCAACAACTTTAAATGTTTGCTGGCGCAGTTCGCGGTTGATCGCCTGCGCTTCGGTCTCGTTATGAATCTCGGGCTTGTCTTCGCCGACTTTAACCAGATTAGAGAGAAAGGGATCGGTGCGCTTGCCTTTAAATTCGGCAGCAATAGTCCAATATTCTTCAGGAATGAAAATGTCGATCAACTCTTCGCGCTCGCAAATTAAACGCAACGCGACGGATTGCACCCGGCCGGCGCTGAGGCCGCGATAAATCGTACGCCACAAGATCGGACTGACCTGATAACCCACGAGCCGGTCGACGACGCGACGGGCTTTTTGCGCCACCACTAAATTTCCATCAATCGGAAGCGTGTGCTCCAACGCCAGTTTCACGGCGCGTTCGGTGATTTCATTAAAGCGGACGCGTAAAATATTGGCATTGTGGGGCTGGATCACTTCCGCGAGATGCGCGGCAATCGCCTCGCCTTCACGGTCGGGATCGGTGGCGATATAAACGGTGTCAACATTCGCCGCAGTTTTACGCAAATCCGTGAGCACTTTCCCCTTGCCGCGGATGGTGATGTATTCCGGCTCGAAACCGTTATCGACGTTCACGCCGAGCCGCTGCTTCGGCAAATCTTTAACGTGCCCGACGGAAGATTTGACAGTATAATCTTTTCCGAGAAATTTATTGATGGTTTTCGTTTTGGCAACGGATTCAACTATAACTAACGACTTCGACATATTTTATGATACAACTCCTGCGCTACGATGATAAAACTATGGCGTCAAGCGTAAAACGTATTTTGTGATCGCTGCAACACTCTACATTTTATACTTACGCTTTATTTCTGAGGTTTCATAATTTATGAATTAGTGCACAACCGCATTGTTCTCCAACATGAACAGCGCCTCGTCGTTCATCCCATCGGCATGGCCCAAAGAAGATGCCACCAACGCTTTGATCGCTTCGGCGGGCAGATGCGTCGATCCGATCATCATGGCCCGTTCGATCACTTGCTCGATCTTGGCGTCATCCAAAATGCCGAGGTGCTTGAGTTGCAACAAATAACCGTGCCCTTCCGGCGAGATCACGAGGCGCTCAAGATCGTGCAAAACGCGAAACGTTCCCGACAGCGTCGGCCCGGTGTGGCGCACCAATTCTTCATTTTCGTATTGATGCCGCTCGTACAACCAGGAAAACGCCGAACTGATTTCATTTTCGGTGTACCCGCGCTGCAATAGATCGCGCGAGATCATTTCCATATGCCCCGCCGCCGGCTCACCTTGCATTTCATTCATAATATAAACGAGAATCTCGACCACACGCTCATTCATGCCATCTTCTCCGGATGAACTCCATTTTTCAAGTCGCCTGCAATGTACGAAAAAAAATCATAAAAGCAAGGGATTTTACAATTTTTTAGTAATTGCGCGCTGCTGCTGTATGAAAAATCAAGCAGTTGTTATTGAAAATTCACTTCTCGCTT
>CAYZFF010000451.1:0-3896 GCA_964477305.1 uncultured Cytophagia bacterium | reverse complement strand
TTTTTGGGACAAACAGCGTACACGGAACAGGCTCAGGAGGAAGGAAAAGGCGACCAGTTGGCCATAAGCCCGCCGGCAGCAACGGCGCAAGAGCGGCGCATTTCGTTGCGCGGCATCGACTCGCTGCAATTGCTCGGGCCGGGCGACCAGCATTTAAAAGAGATTTTAAAAAATTTTGGGGCGCGCATCACCGTGCGCGGCCATGAAATTATTCTGCAAGGCCCGGAAACCGAACTGCGCCAGTTGGAAAGGTTGTTTACAGAATTAATTCTTGTGCTGAATCGCAACGATGAGTTGCGCCACGCCGATGTCGAGACGCTCATCAATGTGGTGAAGCGCGGTAATGGCAACAAAACCGCGGGCCAGGAAAATCTACCAGCCGGCGGCGCCTCCAATGTCCGTCCGGTGGTCGTTTATACCAAAAGCGCGGCAATTAAGCCGAAAACCGATGGACAGTTAGAATTTTACAATGCCGCTCTCAAAAATGACATTGTTTTTGCCATCGGCCCGGCGGGAACCGGCAAAACTTACCTCGCGGTGGCGATTGCCGTGGCGCATTTGCGTGACCGCCAGATGGATCGCATTGTGCTGGCGCGTCCTGCGGTTGAGGCGGGCGAGAGTCTCGGTTTTTTGCCCGGCGATTTAAAGGAGAAGATCGATCCGTATCTGCGACCGTTGTACGATGCGTTGCAAGACATGATTCCCGTGGAAAAATTGCGGCGCTATCTCGAAACCCAGGTGATTGAAATCGTGCCGCTGGCTTACATGCGCGGCCGCACGTTAAACAACGCCTTCGTCATTCTTGACGAGGCGCAAAACACCACGCCCAGCCAGATGAAAATGTTTCTCACTCGTTTGGGCGTCAATTCCAAAGCGATCGTGACGGGCGACATCACGCAAACCGATTTGCCGAGCACGGCGTCCTCCGGCTTGGTGCAGGTGCGTGAAATTTTACAGGGCGTTGAGGGCATCGGTTTCGTTTATCTCACCGACCACGATGTGGTGCGCCATAAATTGGTTCGCGATATCATCAAAGCGTACGATCACTACAGTCCGTGAGCTTTATGGATGTGCTACGGCGATGGTTTGACGGCTGGTCGAATGTACCGACCGTCAAACGGCTGGGCAAAATTTTTCGAAAAAGAAATCTGGCGGAGCGCTCGCGAACGTTGGATTTCTGGCAGCAACATCGGGCGCAGTTGCTCATTGCTGCGGCGTTTGTGCTGGCGGGAATGGGTTTTTTCCCCACCGGAAAATCCTACCAATTTGCCGATTTGCGCGAGGGCGAAATTTACGAAGGGGAACAGATCATCGCCCCGTTCACATTTTCCATCGACAAAACGCCGGACGAATATGAGCGCGACAAGCGCGCCGCCCGCGAAAGTGTGCCGCCGGTTTTTGTCCGCGTTGACAGCGTGGAAGCGCGGCAATTGCAGGCGCTCGCCGATTTTCTTGCCGGCCTCGAGCAAAATGTCGAAGCCCTGGCGCCGGATTCGCTGAAGCTGCGCCGCTTGCGGGATTTTTTGGATACCCAACCGCAATTGGTGATGTCCGAAGAAGGGCTGCGGTTTCTGTTGAACGGGTTCTTTCGCAGTCCGCGATTTTTGAAGTTTCAAAATTACGCCGCACAACTGCAACGGATTGCCCGCGACCTTTTTGCCGTCGGTATTTTGAGCGTCGAGCGCAGCGCGCTCCCGGCTTACGCCAAAAAAATTTCCATTCGCGTGGGGGCAACCGAAACCGTGGAAAATCTCGAGGCGATTGCCGGCGCTGAAGCCGCGAAAGCCACGGCGCTGCAGAAATTGCGCGAAGTTCCCAATCTCAGCGATACCGCCATCAATATCGGCTATCAGATTCTGGCCAATTTTTTCCAACCCAACCTTTTTTATGATGAACGCGAGACCCAGCAGCGCTTGAGCGAAGCCGAAGCCAAAGTGCCGCGCGCGCGCGGCACCGTCCTGGCTCGCGAGCGGATCATCGAAAGTTATGATAAAGTCACGCCGGAACATTTGCAAAAGGTCCGTTCGCTGCAGGCCGAAATGGCACGGCGCCGGATTTCCGCCGGCGGCTTTCGCTGGTTGCTGCCGATTTTTGGCCGCGTGACGATCCTGGCGATCAGTATCGGCATCATTGGCTTGTTTCTGTTTATTTCCCGCCCGCTGATTTATCACGATCCCCAGCGGGTTTTGCTCATTGCGATTATTCTGCTGCTCGTAATTTTTATTTCGTATTTAATTCATCTTCTTGGCCTGTCGGAATATTTGATTCCCATCGCCATTGCGCCGATGCTGCTGACGCTGTTTTTTGATGCGCCCACCGCTTACGTCGGCACCGTCTCGCTGGGCATCATGCTCGGCAGCATGCGCGGCTACGAATTCAACACGATTTTCACGACCATCATTATCGGCTTGTTTGCCATTCTGGCCGTGCGGCGCGTGCGTTCCCGCATCTGGATTTTCAAAGCCATCATGCTGCTGGCCGCCGGTTATATCGTTGTCATCGCCGCCACGGGTTTGCTGCGTTTCACGCCGCTGCCGCAAGTGCTGTTGAATCTGCGCGACGGCATTTTGTTGAATGCGCTGTTGTGCCCGATTTTTACGTACGGGTTGATGGTCATTTTTGAATATCTTTTCGATCTCACCACCGACGCGACGTTGCTCGAGCTTTCGGCATTGAATCGCCCGCTGTTGCGCGATCTCGCGTTGCAGGCGCCGGGCACTTATCATCATAGCATCGTGGTGGGAACGCTCTCGGAAGCGGCGGCGGAAGCGATTGGCGCGAACTCGCTGCTGGCAAGGGTCGGCGCGTATTATCACGACATCGGCAAGACCGAGATGGCGGAATATTTTGTCGAGAATCAGCGCAGCGGCAAAAATCCGCATGAGAAATTGACGCCGAACATGAGCTTGCTGGTGATTACCAATCATGTCAAGCGCGGCATGGAAATCGCCGAGGAAAATAATATACCCCGCGAAGTGCGGGATTTTATCCCCGAGCATCACGGGACCAATGTCGTATCGTATTTTTATAAAAAAGCCTTGGAGAAGAACGGTGACGAAGAAGTGCAGGAATCCGATTTTCGGTATCCCGGCCCCAAGCCGCAGAGCAAAGAAACCGGCATCGTGATGCTGGCGGACGCCATTGAAGCCGCGTGCCGGTCATTGCGTGATCCTTCCATCAGCCGGTTGCGCAGCATGGTCAATGGCATCGTGGAAGAACGATTTAAAAAAGGCGAGCTGGCAGAATGCCCGTTGACTTTGCGCGACTTAAATTTAATTAAAGAAAGTTTCATTCGTACGCTGACAGGTATTTTTCATGGCCGTACCCAGTATCCGGAAGATCAAAAAAACGCCAGCGACAGCAATAAAAACGGCGAAACGGCGTCGAATGCCAATCGCGTTCGCCCATCGCGTCCAGCCCACCGCACCACCGCGAACCCGACGGAAAACTCACGCCCTGCCGGGGCCGGACGCAAGCCCGGCCCTGCCGCAGCAACGGCCACAACTGCAGCTCCAGTGGTCGACGGCAGCGCCGCTTCTGCGCCGGAAACTTCTCACAAAAAATGATCAGCAGTGTTTGAACGAGATTCTAAATGCGTTGTGGCGCCGGCGCGCCAATACTTCGCTCAATCTTGAAGTGAATTTTGTTGATACTGCCACCATTAGCCAGCTCCATCGCGATTTTTTGCAGGACGCTTCAGCCACCGATATCATTACTTTTGATCTCGGCGTGACGCCGGAAGGCTGGCGTCTTGCCGCGTTGGCGATTGCTGTGCCGGTGGCGCAGGATTATGCGGAAACCTATGGCGTGAGTTTGCGCGAAGAACTGCGACGTTTGGTAATTCACGGCGTGTTGCATCTGTTGGGTTATGATGACCACACGCCGGCGGGAAAAAA
>CAYZFF010000450.1:0-3901 GCA_964477305.1 uncultured Cytophagia bacterium | reverse complement strand
ACCGGACATTTCTCTTGACATTCCCGCCCGCATTTGATAAATTTGAGCTTTGTTGCTTGGCCAGTCAACGGAAGCCCAAATTTATCTTTATCTTTTTCTATGCCCCGAGATTATCTGCGTTTAAATAAAATGGTGTTTCGCGGTTATCATGGCGTTTGGGACGAAGAACGCCAGGTCGGCCAGCGCTTCGAGGTGGACGTCGAATTTGTCTTTGACATTGCACCCTCGGCGCAATCGGATAACATCAAAGATACGATTGACCTTTATAAAGTCTATCAGATCGTTGAAACCATCGTCACCAAAAAAAGTTTTAAGCTCGTGGAGACGCTGGCGGAGACCATCGCCGCGGCGCTGTTGCGCAAATATCCGGTTACGGAATTGCGCGTGAACTTGCGCAAACCCAACTCGCCCGTGCCCGGCATTTGTGATGGTATTGAGGTGGAGATCGTACGGCAGAAACGCCAAGCGCAGAGAGCATAGCGCAGAGCGGGTATGAGTTTACATAAGTCGCAGGTGGCAATAAACCAAGGGCGTGTCTTCGTCGCGCTCGGCTCCAATTTGGGCGACCGGGCAAATTGGTTGCAGCAGGCGCGGGAAAAGTTGAGCGCTTCAGAGATGATTAGCCTCGTGTGCGCCTCGCCGCTTTATGAAACGGCTCCAGTCGGAAAGATCGAGCAGCCCGCGTTTTTAAATCAGGTTGTCGAACTGCGCACGGAATTGGCGCCGGAAGCTTTGCTCGCGCGGCTTTTGCAAATCGAGCTGGCGTTGGGCCGCGAACGCCATGAACGGTGGGGCCCGCGCAATATTGATTTGGATCTGCTGGCGTATGGCGCGCTTCAAAGTCAAACGGCGTCTTTGCAATTGCCGCATCCCGAATTACCTCGCCGGCGCTTCGTGCTCGCGCCGTGGGCGGCCATCGCGCCGGAATTTGAAGTGATTGGTTTTAAGGCGACCGTGCAGGAACTGTTACAGCGCTGTCCCGATCGGAGTTGCGTTCGACAATTAAACAACGGCTGGTGATAAAAATTTCTCAGCCCCACATTGGCTGGTCGCGATCATACCGCCATTGGTGCTGAATAAAAATTCCGCTATTGGGAGGAAGTGCCGGTTGGTCGCTGAGCCGGCGAAAGCTTTCCGACGAGCGCTGCGACAAACGCCCGTCAACTATTTTTCGAACCATTGAGGTATCACGTTGCGACTGCAATATATCGCCATCGAGGGCGTCATCGGCGCCGGCAAAACAAGCCTTGCGACACTTATCACCGAGCGTTTCGGCGGGCGCTTGTTGCTCGAGCCGCATGACGAAAATCCGTTTCTGCCGGATTTTTATCGCGACCCGCGCCACTTTGCGTTTTCCACGCAAATGTTTTTTTTGCTCAGCCGCTATCGCCAGCAGCAGGAAATTCCGCAGCGCGACTTGTTTCATGAATTGCTCATCGCCGATTACTTGTTCGCCAAAGATCGTATTTTTGCCTCGCTCACGCTCGATGAGCGCGAGCTGTCGCTTTATGACAAAGTCGCCCGCCTGTTGGAACGCGACATTCCGCCGCCGGATCTGGTCGTTTATTTGCAATCCAGCACCGAGCGGCTGATGACGAACATCCGGCAACGCAACCGCAGCTACGAAAAACCGATGGCGGAAAGTTATATTCGCGATTTGAACGAAGCCTATAATCGTTTCTTCTTCAATTATACCGCCACGCCGTTGCTGGTGGTTAATGCCACGGAAATTGATTTTGTGCACAACGCCCAGGATTTTGAAAGTCTGCTCGCTCAACTGCATCGCCCCATTTCCGGGGTGCAATATTATTCGCCGGCGAAGTAGGTTTGGTTGGTCCGAGGTCTGAAGTCAGCAAATTAACACAATCACCCCGAAGTCGAAGGGTGGCGAGGAATATTCTTATGTTGCTGCGTTTCTTGTTTTGGGTCTGCGTGGTTTATCTCGCCTATCGCGTCATTAAAACGCTCGTGTTTAGCGGGCCGCCGCAAAACGGGCAAAATCAGGTGAAAGGCAAAAACCGCCAGCAGGCGCTCGATCTTTCCAAGATGAATGTGGAAGATGCGAAGTTTGAAGAGATCGACGAGAAGAAAAAAAACGGTAAATGAAAACCTACCGCCGTATTCTCCGTTATGTGAAACCTTACTGGGCGCCGCTGGCCGGTTCCCTGCTCTGCATTCTGGCCTTCACCTTCCTCAGCAGCGCGTCGTTAATTTCGATCGTGCCATTTCTGAATACTTTGTTTAATGTTGCTGGCGAAAATGCCGCCACGTCGCCAGTGTTGCAAGTTCCCCAAACTTTAGGCGACCAAATAACCGCGTTTAAAACGCAGATCGAAAGCTGGTTGCTGGCGGGCGATCGCCGGCTGGCGCTGCTGCGGTTGTGTGGCGTTATTCTCGGTTTGATTTTTTTTAAAAGTTTATTCGATTATCTCCAGGCCTATTGGATGGCTCATGTCGAGCAAGGCATCATTAAAGATATTCGCAATGATTTGTATCGGCATCTCAATGAGTTGTCACTGGGTTATTTCCATCGCACCCGCACCGGCCAATTGATCTCGCGCATCACCAACGACGTGACGCTGGTCAACGGCGGCGTCTCCGCCAGTTTTGTGACGTTGATCAAAAATCCGTTGTTGATTTTTGCGTATCTCGGCATGGCGCTGTATTTAAGCTGGCAGTTGACTCTGATCGCGCTCGTCATTTTGCCGACCAGCATGGCGATTATCGGCTTTATCGGCTCGCGCCTGCGCCGGGCCTCGACGCTATCGCAGGAAAAAATGGCGGAAGTCACCTCGGTGTTGCAGGAAACCATCAGCGGCGTGCGGGTGGTGAAAGCGTTTGCGATGGAAGAATTTGAACAGCGCAAATTTCAGCGCGTCGCCAGCGATTATTTTAAATCGCTGCTGCATATCACGCGCGTCAGCAAGCTCGCCGGTCCGATGACGGAGTTCTTGAGCGCCATTGTTGGCGTCGGTATTTTGTGGTTCGGCGGCCAGCAGGTGCTGAGCGGCAACGGACTGTCGCCGGGCGATTTCATTCTTTTTTTGCTCGTCATTTTTTCGTTGATGCAGCCGATCAAAGAGTTGTCCTCGGTGAACAATCGCTTGCAGGAAGCCGCGGCGGCGGGCGACCGCATTTTTGAAATCATCGATTTGGCGCCGGAAGTCGTCTCGTTGCCCGGCGCCAGAAAGATTGAAAATTTTAATCTCGGCATCCGCTTTGATAATGTTGGGTTTGCTTATGAAAATGAAGCTTCCGGAAAGCCGATTGAAATTTTGCAAAACATTTCCGTCGCTGTAAAAAAAGGCGAGATTCTCGCGCTCGTCGGGCCCAGCGGCGCGGGCAAATCGACCATGGTGGACTTGCTGCCGCGATTCTATGATCCACAACAGGGCCGTATTTTAATTGACAACACCGATCTGCGCGAGATCGACGTCAAAAGCTTGCGCCGCTTGATGGGCATCGTGACGCAGGAAACCATTCTCTTTCACGATACGGTGCGCAATAACATTGCATACGGTTTGCAGGAGATTACGCCAGAAAAAATAATTCAAGCGGCGGAGGCCGCCAACGCGCATCGTTTTATCACCGAGCTGCAATACGGATACGAAACCGTGATCGGCGAACGCGGCGTCAAACTTTCCGGCGGCCAACGGCAACGGCTCGCCATTGCGCGCGCGTTGCTCAAAAATCCGCCGATCCTGCTTCTCGACGAAGCCACCTCGGCGCTCGATAGCGAGAGCGAAATGCTGGTGCAGCAGGCGATCGAACGCTTGATGATCAACCGGACTTCTTTTGTAATCGCGCACCGGCTCTCCACCATTTTGCACGCGCATCAAATCGTCGTGCTCGATCAAGGCCGCATTGTGCAGCGCGGCACGCACGAAGAATTGTTGGCGCA
>CAYZFF010000449.1:0-3901 GCA_964477305.1 uncultured Cytophagia bacterium | reverse complement strand
CGCAAGCGGCCTTGTTTCAGCAAGCGCAGCAACGCGCTCATAAACAAAGCGACGGCGCTCCGCAACATGTCGTTCCAATTCGCCGATTGCCAGAGATCGAGAATGATCAGCGTGCCATTGTCGCGCAAAGCGTTTTTCATCTTGGCGATGCTCTTTTCCGTTGGCAGGTGATGAATCGTCGCAATCGAAACAATGCAATCAAAAGACGCCGCCGGAAAGTCATAGGCCATCACCTCGGCAATTTGAAAATCGATATTCGAAAATTGCGCCGAGCGCTCTTTCGCCCGCCGGATCATATTCGGCGAAAGATCAAGCGCCAATACCCGTGTGGAACGCCTCGCCAATTGCCGCGAAAAATCTCCCAAGCCGCAACCGATCTCCAACACATTTTCACAATGCGGAGGCACATGCTTTAACAAAAAATTGTCGTAATAGCTATTCGGGTTCCAATCCAAAGCCGAAATCGTGGCCAGATGGTCAAAATCAAATTGCACGGCGCGTGTCTTCTCGTCCATCGTTAAGTTTGCTCGCTAAAACGCAGCCGTGGCAAAGCTTGTTGCAGTTCCCTGGCGCCGGCTTCAGAGATTTTCGATTTTCCGATTAATAACACTTCCAAGGAATGCACTTTTTTAAATGCTTCTATTCCACCGTCGCTAATTTTCGTGTCGAATACGCTCACCTTGCGCAAGTAGAAAAAACTTTTTAAATGCCTGAGGCCGCTATCCGTGATGTTTGTTCCTCCCATCAATAAAGTCTCCAACGCGGCTAACGGTTTCAATTGCGCGAGGCCTTTATCGCTCAGTTGAGTGCGAAACAAATTGAGAAAACGCAGCTTCGTCAAATGCCGGAGAGGTTTCATGCCGGCGTCACTGATCATTGTCTTGCGCAGATCAAGATGGCGCAATTCGCTAAAGTGTTTGAGTTGCTCCAAATCTGCATCGCGCACGGCGGTTTCATGTAAATCAACTTTAACGATGGGTTTACTGACAAGCAGCGAATCAATCTCGAACGTACCGCCCAATCGCATGATCATCGCAATGGCGTTTTCCGGCGCGCTGGGAGCCGGCGATTGCGTCATGCCAATAGTGTTAAAAATTATAACGCTTAAAAAACAAAATCTGTAAGATTTCATTTACATCACCTTGTCGTTGCAAAGAAATAAACGAAGCCGGATTTACTCAAAGGAAGCAAATCCGGCTTCGAGCAGCAGAATATTTCAACGTTTTAAAGCCTTCGACTAACTTCTCGACATTGCCGCCAGTTTCTGCTCCGCTTTTTTGCGCATGAAGGAATAGTTGATGTTACTGAGCGCATTAAAACGAGCTGCTTTTTGGCACAACTCTTTCGCCTTTTTTACGTCGCCTTTGCCCTCATAAGCCAGCGCCAATCTATAAAACGTGTAAGGGTTTTGCTGATTGGCCTGTTGAAAATGCGCAATGGCTTGAGCGTAATTTTTTTCCGCCAGCGCGATCGAGCCGGCTAATTCCTGTGCCAGCCAGATTTGAAACGTATTTTTCGCCGTTTCAGATTGCATGCGAAATTCTTCGGCTTTGGCTTTCGCCGTCACCAAATCTTTTTTCATCAACGCAACGCGACCGGCATTATAAAGATTGCCGCGTTTCGCATTCTCTTTGATCGCTTGTGAAAGATTGGAGGCCTCGATAAGCTGCAGCGACTTTTCAAACTTTGCCAGGGCCTCGTCGTACTTGCCGGACTCGTAAAGAATATTGCCCATTGTACCGAGATCGCCGGCCATGGCAGAAGCATCGTTGATTTTTTCTCCCAAGGCATACTGTTTATCCAGCTCAGCCAACGCCATTTGCACATTGCCCGCATCCACGTAAACCACCGTCTTGGCAAACAAAGCGCCGCGGCGTTCGCCGTCATCGCGCGCGAGGTCATAGGCTTTTTGCAGTTGCGTCTGCGCTTCCGCGTGTTTGTTTTGGAGACTGAGATCGGTGGCCATACCAAAATACGACGCAGCGAAATTCGGATTACGCGACAACGCCATTTGATATTGCTTGATCGACTCGTCAAAGCGCCCCATCTTCAGGAGCAACTCGGCATACGAATCATAAGGGTTAGGATCGTCTGGAATCAACTTGATATATTTCTGAAACGCTTTTTCAGCTTCTGCGTAATTTTCCACGCTGCGGTAAGCATAACCCAGTTGATTGTACGGCGGCGAAAAACTCGGCGCGATGGCTGTCACTTTCTTGTACGCTGCAATTGCCTGCACAAATTCTTGCTGGCCGAAAAAATAATTGCCCAAAAGGTTGTGCGTTCGCTCATCTTCCGGATAGGCGGCGACCAGTTTTTGATAATACTCCTTTTGTTTCGCGGGGTTACCATTCACCCCGGCTTGAAAACCCAGTATCAAAAAGCGCTCGCCTTCGGATACTTTATCAGCCAGTGCCACGGCTTTGTTCAATTGCTCAAAAAAACCTTTCGCCGTCGGCTGGTTAAACGAAAAATTGAGATACGCCATGGCAAAATTCGGATCCAGGGCAATGGCCTTCTCGAAATATTGCAATGATTCTTGGCCCTGCAGTCGTTCTTGCAGATCGCGCCCTTTCAGAAAAAGCTTCCGAGCCTCTGTTGATGAAGTGGTGATAGGAACTTTTTGGTTGCTCGCCCTTGAAAATTCAGCAGACACCAACAGCAGCACGCAGGTCGTTAGTGTCCACAACAATTGTGGAAAACGATACTTTGTCATCGCACTCTCCTTGGAACTATGGTTAATTGGTTTGCCATTCGGAAAGCATCTTTTTTGCAGTCCAGCATGATGCTGGACAGGAAGAAGGTGCTTACTGCCTGACATGATAATGGTAACGAAACTTCGACGGGTTTTTGCATGTCACTTTTGTGTCGAAGTTGTCGTCACGTTAACCTTTGCCGAACTTCCATCGAGAGGGCGGCACAAGCTGCTCTCCGGATGCTTGGCAATTTCCTCCAGCGCGCTGACCGGTATGTGTTTGGTAAACGGTGAGTTTTGAAACGAAACCATCACCAGTTGGCGATTGGCTTCGGGGGTGTAGTTGGAAAAATGCGAAGCGATATCGCCAGAAATATCGGCATTCACATCGAGAATTTTGACAGGCACGGCGCACGCGAAATCAAACGATTGCAAATTCACGTGGCGCACGCGCCGGGCTTTATTGGTAAAAAAATGCACGGCACGATTACGCACATCGTAAACGATGCTCCATTGCGTGTGCGCGCCTTGCGCGACATTGCGCAGAATATCAAATGAATAATCAATCGCGGACTTTGCCGCACTTGGTTTGTAGTTCTTCGCCATCACGCCGGCGCGCACGAAACGATCCAACGAACTCGTCGAAGCGGGAAGCGCAATATTGCCTTCACCACGTTTCAGATAAGCCAGCGATTCTTCATACGTGCTATTCGCCAGCGCTTTCACCGGCATCTCATCGCCGCGATGATAAACCAGCTTGCCATTGAGAAACTCAATGCTGGCGATTTCGCCTTTGCTGTCCGCAAGCAAATAATGAACGCCAACGTGCGAACGAATTCGAACTTTCTCAGCCTGTTGAATGACTTCTTTTACTGTGGCAGAATTGTCAAGTTGATACTGAATCCACTCCAAGCAGTCGAGCGCCGGACGCGAGTCTAAAGCCGGATACTGTGTGTCATCCAATTGCATCAACTCGACAATCAAGCCGGCTTCGTTCATGCCGCCCATCGGATTATCGCGACCAAATTGATTGAAAGTCAAGCTGCCATAATTCGACGTCCATTGCGCCGCCAATTCCCCGGAATCAACCAGCGCTGATTTGGAAACATTCCGCTTGTTGATGATTACCATGCCGTAGTCGATGGGAAAATCATAATTGCGGCCGAAGATTAAATCTTTGCCGTGAAACAGGCAGAACGTCGTGCA
>CAYZFF010000448.1:0-3938 GCA_964477305.1 uncultured Cytophagia bacterium | reverse complement strand
TGATCACCGATCAACTTTCAGCACAATCATCTTTCAACGGCCTCAATATGAACATCGGTAATCTCTCGCGACTATCGAAAGCGCAAACACGCTCGATCAGTCCGGAGAATTTTACCGGTGAAAAAGGCAAAGGCGGCATGGCCGTCACCGGCACCGGCGAAAAAGCCGCGCGCGATTTGGGGCAGGGCTGGAAAATTTCGCCGTCAGTTCGCATCAAAACCAAAGAAACTTTCACGCTCGCGGAAATTAAAGAGCCCGGCGCGATTCAACACATTTGGATGACGCCGACCGGCAATTGGCGCTTTCTTATTCTGCGGATGTACTGGGATGGCGAAACCACACCGTCCGTGGAAGCGCCAGTGGGAGATTTTTTCGCGTGCGGTTGGGGTTCTTATGCACAGCTTTCGTCGCTGGCGATTTGTGTGAATCCCGGCAGCGCGTTCAATTGCTATTGGGAAATGCCGTTCCGGCAATCGTGTAAAATCACGATGGAGAATATTGCAGAAGAGGACGTCACGCTCTATTACCAAATTGATTACACCGTCACCGAAATTCCCGAAGACGCAGCGTACTTTCACGCGCAATTTCGCCGCGTTAATCCGGTGCTGTACAAAGACGTGTACACCATTCTCGACGGCGTGAAAGGGTGGGGACATTACGTCGGCACGTACATGGCGTGGGGCGTGAACAGCACGGGTTGGTGGGGCGAAGGCGAGATCAAATTTTATTTTGATGGCGACAAAGATTTTCCGACGATTTGCGGCACGGGCACCGAAGATTATTTTTGCGGTTCATATAATTTTGAGAACCGCGTCACCAAGCAATATCAGGAATTCTCCACGCCGTACGCGGGCCTGCCGCAAGTCATTCGTCCGGACGGCGTTTATAACTCGCAGCAACGCTTCGGACTGTATCGCTGGCACATTATGGATCCGATCCGTTTCGAAAAAGATTTGCGCGTGACAATTCAAGCGCTGGGCTGGCGTTCCGGCGGGCGCTATTTGCCGTTGCAGGATGACATTGCTTCGGTGGCGTTTTGGTATCAGAAAGAGCCGCACGCCGCGTTTCCGAAGCTGCCGGACAAAGATTATTTAGAAGTGAAGTAAAACGTACAGTGAAGTTCAACTTGGGCAATAAGAATTCTCGAAATTTGCAAAGGCGTTGTACCCAAGTTGGACTTCACTCTGCTGGGCGTTAAAATTTTTTCAAACTGTTTCTATATTCTTTAAAATGTTCGTACATCTTCCTGAACACACGATATTTTGCCGCATGAAATTTAAAAAATTTTTTATTCGGCACATACCGCTGTCCAACCCCGCTCATTTTCACCGCAGCTTCTTCAATCGCAGCGAATTTTCCCGCACCGACCGCGGCTAAAATGGCGCTGCCGAGCAAAACGGCCTCCGGTTCTTTGGGCAGAATAATTTCACAGCCGGTGATGTCGGCATGTTCTTGCAGCCACAACGGATTTTTCGTGCCGCCGCCGCACGCGTGAATACGTTTGATTTTGTAGCCGTGCTGATTCATCTCTTCAATAATATGCCGCGTGCCGTAAGCAATCGCTTGGATTGTGGCGTAATAAAATTTCGCAATCGTTTCAACGCTGTCATCGAGCGTCAAACCACTGATGAGGCCGCGCGCCGCCGGATCGGCATTCGGCGAGCGATTGCCGAGAAAGTATGGCAGTAGGTTGATGTCTTTCACCAACTCCGGTCCCTTTTGCTCGCGACGTTTTAACCCGGCAATAAGCTCATTCAAATATTCGTAGATCGTGAGATTCTTTTGCCGCGCAGCCGCGGCAAGCGAGTCATACTGGTTGTTATTCCGAATCATAAAATCGAGCAGCGCACCGGTCGCGCTTTGGCCGCCTTCGGTGAGCCACAGCCCGGGAATCATCGCGCTTTTGTACGGCCCCCAAATGCCGGCAATAAATTTCGGCTCTCGCGAAACCGCCATGTGACACGAGGAGGTGCCGCCGATGAGGGCGACGATTTTTTCCAACTCGGCGGCTTTCGGGGTCTTGTCGAATCCCATTCCCATCACCCCGAGGCCCCCGGCGTGCGCATCAATGATGCCTACCGCCACTTTGGTTTGTGTGGTCAATCCCAATTCTGTGGCCGAAACGGCGGTCAAGTTTCCAATACAATGTCCCATCGGCCAGACCTGCGTGCCGATTTTATTTTTCGTGAGCAGTTCGACGATGCCGAGTTTTTGAAAAAAGCTGTGATCCCATTGCAATTTCTCACCGTCATACGTCCATTTGCAAACCGTCGTGCAGAGACTGCGGACGTCGATGCCGGTGGAACGATACGTCATAAAATCCGCGAGGTCAAAAAATTTTGCGGCGTTCTTCCACGTTGCGGGCAGATTCTCTTTGAGCCACAGCAATTTCGGCGGCTCCATTTCCGGTGAAATTTTGCCGCCGACGAATTTCAACACGCGGTGTTTCGTGGCGTTGATGCGCTCGGCTTGCTTGAGCGCGCGATGATCCATCCACACGATGATGTTTTGTTCCGCGTTGCCGCTCGGCGAAACCGTGAGCGGCTGATCGCTTGCATTCAGCGCGACGAGTGAGCAGGTGGCATCATAAGAAATCCCCACAACCGCCGCCGGCGAAATTCCTGCTTGCTGTAGGGCCGTACGGACGGAATAACAGGCAGCCTGCCAAATCTCTTCGGAAGATTGCTCGACAAAATTTTCCTGCGGTCGCCAAAGCGTAATTTCTTTGGCAGCGTGCGCAAGCATCCTCCCGCGCAAATCAAAAATCCCAGCGCGCACACTGCCGGTGCCGACATCGACGCCGATGACGTATTCGTTAGGCGTGGGGTTAGCCATTTTTGTGCAAAATGTTATTCAATCACTTCCCACCGCGATTGATATTTCCGCAACTGCGCTTCGGTGTATTTATCCAGCGGATGTTCACGCTCGGGAATTTCGACGTGCTTGGGATTGCCGCACAATTCCGTTGAGAAATAACGCTGGCCGGTATCGTTGATCATGGTGGCGATCATTTTCACTTCGGGGTGCCTTTTTGCAAATTTCAAACATGCCACCAAATTTGAGCCGGAGGAGATGCCGCAGAAAACACCTTCCTCGCGGCTCATGCGTTTCGCCAACGCAATCGCTTCGTCGGAAGTTGTGGTGATCACGCCATCGAGCAAACTCACATCGAGATCTTGCGGGATAAAGCCATCGCCGATACCTTCAATTTTGTGCTCGCCCCATTTGCCGTGCGCGAGAATCGGACATTCGGCCGGTTCAACCGCGTAGAGTTTTACTTTCGGATTTTTTTCACGGAGATAACGACCCACGCCGGTCAAGGTGCCGCCGGTTCCCTGCGTGACAATGAACGCTTCGACTTTGCCTTCGGTTTGTTCCCAAATTTCCGGGCCGGTGGTTTTGTAATGCGCCGCAATATTATCGGGATTATCAAATTGTGACGGCACCCAATACTTTTGCGGATGCTGCGCGCGAATCTCCGCGAGCTTTTGCAACGCCAAATCCACATCACTCTCGCCACCCGGCGTGTGAATGAGCTGTGCACCGTAAGCAATATCGAGTTTCTTGCGTTCTTCGCTCATGCCTTCCGGCATCACGATGATGCACGGATAGCCTTTCACCGCGGCGACGAATGAGCAGCCGATGCCCGCATTACCCGTTGAGCATTCGAGCACCGTCATGCCGGGCTTTAATTCGCCGCGTTCTTCCGCACGCGTGAACATTTCAAAATAAATGCGATCTTTCAAACTGCCGGAAGGGGAGAACCATTCAAGTTTGCCAAGAATAGTTGCATGCACGCCTGCGCTTGGTGGAATGCGATTGAACTGCACGAGCGGTGTGCGGCCGATGGCCTCAAAAATATTTTTGGCGTAGTGTTGGTTTTGATTCCAGTTGATCATATTTGCCTCATTAAAAAATCATCACATGGTGAGCGCCAT
>CAYZFF010000447.1:0-3951 GCA_964477305.1 uncultured Cytophagia bacterium | reverse complement strand
TGGTGCAACTGCGTCGTGATTTTCTTGCGCAGATCAACGGCTGAGGTGTAGCCATTCTCCTGAATAATGCTTTCCACCCACGCGGTTTCCAATTCCTGCCCCTGCGCGTTTTGCGCTTCGCTGAGGCCGTCGGTGTAAAAGACGAAAACGTCACCGGGGCCGAACGTTAAATTCATTTCTTCTATTTCATTTTTAAAAATGTTGCCATTTTCCAAACCGAGGCCGAGACCTTTGGGAACGTGTTGGCGGCAGATTTTTTCATGCGCCGAGTAATGAATCAGCGGCAGATGGCCGGCGCGCACCAGACTCAGTTTACGCGCCGCCACATCGAAGGCGCCGCACATGAGCGTAATAAAAGATTGCGCGGTGAAAGATTGGTAGGTGATGGCATTCACCTCGATCACCAAATCTTTCAGCGAACGATGATGCCGCGCGCCGGCTTGCAGCATGCCTTTGAGCTGCGACATGTAGAGCGCCGCGGAAGTGCCTTTGCCGGAAACGTCGCCGATCACCACGCCGAAACGGCCATCGGTGAAATTTAAATAATCATAATAATCGCCGCCGACTTCCAGCGCCGGAATGGAAACGCCGGTGATCTCGAGGCCGGAAATCTGCGGGTCCGCTTGCGGCAGCGAGCTGAGCTGAATGCGCCGCGCCACTTCCAGCTCTTTTTTCAAACGATCTTGCTCGCGCAGTTTCTCCGTCAACAGCGCGTTTTCAAAGGAGATGTTGATTTGATCGCCCAGCGTCGCGAGCAGTTCCAAATCTTCTTTGTAATAGGATTCATTGCCGGCTTTGCTGCCCAGCGTCAGCAGGCCGGTCAAATTCTTTTTTGACAAAATGGGCAGCACCAATTCGGCCTGCAATTTCTCCAAACGGCTCTTTTCCTCGGCAGGGATTTCGTCCATCTGTTCTTCCAGCGCAGAAAGATCGACGAGTTGTTGACGTTCTTGCAGCAGCTTGATGATCTTGTCAGCCGGCTTAAATTCCGGCAGATCGAGCAGCGCCGCCTCCGAGGTCACCCGCACCCGCCAATGCGGTTTATTCTCCTCGTGCATGAATAACGCCACGGGACGGATTTGCAATTTTTCGACAAGAAAGTTTTTGAGCAGATCGACCAAGGTCTCGAAAGCGACAACGTTTACGAGTTGATGGCCGAAATGCCGGATGGCTTCACGCTGCAGAAAGCGTGAAGAATAAAAACGCCGATCTAAAAAAATTTGCACCCGGTTTTTGAGCGGATTGAACAACGCCGCGATCAGCAGCGTCGCGATGATCGTCACGAATTGGTTTTGCAGACCAGTCAGGCGCAACAACAATTGGCCGGCGCCGAGCACAACCAGAAAGTAAACGGCAATGACGATACCCGAGACAATGGCATAAGACACGCCGCGCTTGACGATCACCTCGATATCCATGAAACGGTGTTTGACGATCACATACGCGAGGGTGACAGGCCACAGAATCAAAAGCAGCAGGGTAAATTCCGTGTAAGGCAGCGTCCGGCCCGTAAAAAGATACGGCAGAAAATAGGCGACCAAGGGAACGGACAAGGTCAGAGTCGCGCCATGGGCCATAATTTGCGCTTGCTTTTTGATGTAAGCATTCGGCGCCCGTTTGATCGAATGCCTCAGCACAAGCATGGCCACATTGAAGTTGAGCGTCAGCCAGAGGCCCCAGCCGTAATTGAGTATTTTACTTCCCCAGGTTAAATGTTGGAATTGGGCGTAAAGGAAAGGCGCGATTAAGAGTAGCGGCGAATAAATGAGAATGAGGCTGAGCCGGCGACGCTTTTGGAAAAAAGGGTTGGCAACCGGAAAACTTAAACAGAAGTGTAAGAGCAACCCGACGGCCAGCGGCCATGCCGGGATCGGGAACAACGAGCACCACCACGTCAGTTGCCGGAAAAGCGCGGCGCACAATTGCAGGCTGTTGTGCATGGCCAGCGCCCAAAACAGCAGCATCAGATAAAAAATCTGAGCGATGCGATCCTGAATTTTTTTTAGGAAAACGAACGTGCCAAGCAAGCAGAGCGAATACGAAAAAATAATCCCCGAGAGTAGTCGCAAGAAATGGGTGGGATGGTCGCTGGTGAAGGCAAAATAAATCTCAAAGCCCGTGCTCACGAGAATGAATAAAAATACCATCAACCCGAGCAACAACAGCAGGGAGATTTTCCAAATTTTGAAGGTCTGCGGCATAGAGCTTTCAAGAATTGCCTCACGCGGCGGAAGGCACAACCGGCAAGGTGGCGTTTTTCGGTTGCGCGAATTGTCCGAAAAGATGAGCCTGCACCAGGTAGCCCCAGAAATTGGTAAACGGTGAAAAGATCGCCAGGCCGGCCACAAAAAGTATCGCATGCAGCAGCGAGGTGAACAACACGATGGTCACGAAATTGCCGAAATCGTTTTTGACCAATTGCGAAATTTCCGACAACCGGAAGGCGGCGGCAAAATCATTGGTGGCGGCAAAGCGCATCAGACCCAGGTTGCTCATCACCGTGAGGCCGAGCAGAATGCCGAGTGCGCTGAAAATGATGCCGAGAACTTTTTCATAATCCGCCATGTCACTCAGCGCGAAATTGACGATGAGTATGGCGCCGAGGCCGCCAATCGCGATAAAATAGATGAGCAGAATGAGCGCCCCCATGAGGCCATCGGCAAAAAATTTGCCCCAGTTGTTATCCCATTCCGGCAGCGGTTTCTCCCCGCCCTGCATGACGTGACGCAAAACGTTAATATAATAACCAATGGCAAAAAAGGCGGCAAAAAACAAAATGCCGCTGAACACGGCGATAAAGACGCACAGCCCACCCAGCAAATTTTTTTTCAACCAGTCTTTGTCCTGGAAAATATAGGAAAGGGCAATGGAATAATTCATGGTTTGCTCCGAATGGTGAATGTGAAGTCCGACTTGCGCTCAACGCTTTTTCTAATTTAGCAAGATCCTCGGCGCCAGTCGGACTTCGCTCACCTTTATTGTACTGAAAAACTAACAAAATGTTTTACTTATGCAATTGAAATTTTTTGCTTATTTTCACCAACGATCTAAACCTTGTCCGGGTTTTTCCGGTCTAAACTGGTGAATTGTGAACGCACGGCCGCTTGAATTAACCTTGAGAAGTCTTTCTGCTTCGCGAACTTGAAAACGAGCATGAGATCATTCGCCGCTGTCAGCAAGGCGATCTCCGTGCTTATGAAATTATCTATCAGCATTTTGCCGCGATGCTGTTGGGGGTGGGACGGCGCATGCTCGGCCGGCAGGAAGATGCGGAAGACGCGGTGCAGACGGCTTTTCTAAAATTGTATCGCGGCGTCAGTCAATTTCAATTCAGCGCCAAATTCAGCACGTATTTGTTGCGGATTATGATGAATGTTTGTTTCGATTTGATTCAGAAACGGCGCGGCCCCAAAGAACAAGTATTTGCAGAAATAGAAGTTTCCCACGCGCCGCGTCTTGATTTGCGCCTGCAACTCGAAGAGGCGATCAATACGTTGCCGGAGCGCATGCGTGCTTGTTTTGTGCTCTTCGCGGTTGAAGAAATGAAGCAAGAGGAAATCGCCGAGATTTTGCATTTGCGTGTGGGAACGGTGAAGGCGCAAATTTTTCATGCGAAGGCGCGGCTGCGGGAGTTGTTAGCGGATTCACCGAACGAAAATCCCAACAGTGCGATCCACGGAGATCATTCCCGTGTGATTTTTTGATCCGTGTGTATTTTTTTTCTGCATGTTGTTAGCATAGTTTATTCACGTGTCACTCCGAGCGAAGTCGAGGAGTGGCTCGACTCCGCTCGCCATGACATATTGATGAATGTCGCCCTGAGCGAAGTCGAAAGGCGCTCACCATGACAAATTAAGATAACAGCATGTTAGTTTGTCGAGATCATAACATGAATTGTGACTTTTATCAAAAACACGAATTAGGTGAAATTGAGGCAAACGAATTCTCGCA
>CAYZFF010000446.1:0-3969 GCA_964477305.1 uncultured Cytophagia bacterium | reverse complement strand
GCGGGAATGACAGTCGCGTCAAATGGGAAAGTTATTTAAGCGGCGATCTTTAATTGAGTTGGAAATGGTAATATCGCAACCGGCTTTTGGTAAAACGCTCGCAAAAATCCGCCGCGCGATTCGGCCGTTTCAAACACCGGCGGTGACGCAAATTGCAGAAAAGAGCCGTGATCCGTTTCGCGTGTTGATTTCGTGTCTCATCAGCCTGCGCACGAAAGATGAAGTCACCGACGCGGCCAGCCAGCGGCTATTTGCGCGAGCCGATACGCCGGCCAAAATGATCAAACTGCGCGCAAAGGAAATCGCCAAGCTGATTTTTCCGGCGGGATTTTACCGCACCAAAGCCAAACAAATTGCCGAGATTGCCCGCACCCTCATCGCGCAATATGACGGCCGCGTACCGGATACGCTCGAGGAGCTTTTGCAGTTGAAGGGCGTTGGCCGCAAAACGGCGAATCTTGTGATCACCGTTGCATACAACAAACCCGGCATCTGCGTCGATATCCACGTGCATCGCCTCTCCAATCGCCTCGGCTGGGTGCAAACGAAAACACCGGAAAAAACCGAAATGGCGTTGCGCGAAATTTTGCCGCGCCGCTACTGGATTCCGCTCAATGATTGGCTGGTGACGTTTGGACAGAACCTCTGCCAGCCCGTGAGTCCGTGGTGCTCGAAATGTCCGCTGCGCCAAGAATGCCCGCAAGCCGGCGTGAAGTATCAGCGATAATATTTATTGCAATTTTCATAAAAATTGTGTAACTATTTTTCATTCTGTTTGGTTGGCAAGTTGTTTTGTTGGTGAGCCGGAGGAGGAAAAATTTGAACCTGGCACAATTCGCGGCCCATCTCCGCGAAAATAAGTTGGCCTACATTTACATCATCCCGTCTTTTCTCGTACTGGGATTTGTCGTGATCTACCCGTTCGTTTACAACGTGGTGATCTCGTTTTCCAATATGAGTCTCGGCCATTTTCGGGATTGGACGTTGATCGGCTTCGATCAATATCTGCGGGTCTTTCGCGAGAAAATTTTTTATCTGCTGTTTTTTAAAACTCTCGGCTGGACGTTCATCAACGTCTTTTTTCACGTCATCATCGGCGTTTCGCTGGCGCTGCTGCTGAACCGGCCGCTGCCCGGCCGCGCGATTTTCCGCACCCTGCTCATCCTGCCGTGGGCCGTGCCGCAATACATCACTGCCCTCACCTGGCGCGGCATGTTTAATTACGAATACGGTTACATTAATCTGCTGTTGAAAAACGTTTTCAATTTGCCCCCGATTCAATGGCTCTCTGATCCAGTCGGCGCCTTTGCCGCGGCGACCATCACGAACATCTGGCTGGGTTTTCCATTCATGATGGTGATTGCCCTCGGCGGCCTGCAATCGATTCCGAAAGAGTTGTATGAAGCGGCGGACGTCGACGGCGCCAAACCGTGGCGGCAATTCTGGACAATCACCGCGCCGCTGCTCAAGCCGGTAATGGTGCCGGCGATTTCGCTCGGGGTGATTTGGACGTTCAATAACTTTAATGTCATCTGGCTCGTGAGCGACGGCGGCAAGCCCGCGGACTCAACACATATTTTAGTCTCGTTTGTTTACCGGCAAGTATTCAATTATTACAGCTACGGGTACGGCGCGGCGTTATCGATTGTTATTTTCAGCATTCTGTTGCTTTTCAGTATTAATTTTATCCGGCGCACGCGTGCAACCGAAGGAGTTTATTGATGGCCCGCTTTGAAAAAACGACGCCACTTTGGAAGTACATCGTCATTTATGCCGTACTCATTGTCGTCACCGTCATTACCGTGTTCCCGATTTTGCTCGTCTTCGGCATTTCGCTGCGCCCCGGGAATATGTTGTGGACCACCGACCTCAGTCCCATTCCGGCGAACGCCACGTTTGACGCGTATCGCACCATATTTTATGAGAAGCCTTTTTTTCGCTGGTTATTGAACAGCAGCCTCGTCTCGTTTATGGTGACGGTGGTTGGTGTCGCGTTGGCGAGCACCGCCGGGTATGCATTCTCGCGATACAAATTTGTTGGACGCGAGGCCGGCATGATCGCGCTGATTGCGACGCAAATGTTTCCGGTGACGATGTTGTTGCTGCCGCTTTTTTTGATGCTCATCAAGCTGAAAGTTTATGATACCTTTCTCGGTTTGGTGATTGCCTATTCCGCGACGGCGCTGCCGTTTTGCATTTGGCAGATGAAAGGCTACTACGACACGATTCCTTATAGCCTCGAAGAAGCGGCTTCCATTGACGGGTGCAGCAAGTTTAAAATTTTTTATCAAATCGTCCTGCCGCTGGCCGCGCCGGCGCTCGTGATCACGGCGTTATTTAGTTTCATGTCCGCGTGGAGCGAGTATCTGGTGGCCGCGGTGATTATCATTGACAAGCGGCTCTACACGTTGCCGCTCGGCCTCAAACAGTTTCAGTCGAATTTTGACACGGAATGGGGTTTGTACGCCGCGGGCGCCGTTATCGTTTGCATTCCCGTGGTGGCGCTGTTTCTTTTTCTCAGCCGCTGGCTGATTTCGGGTTTGACGCTTGGCAGTGTTAAAGGATGAGGTATGGTGACCTCGTCGAGATGGTCTCTGCTCATTTTTATTGCCATCCTGGTGGCGCTTACGTTGGCGCTGATGTTCGATGATGTGATCTTGTATCTGATTTTTGAACGCCTGCTGGAATGGAAAATCAGTTGGCCGCTTAAAATTACGGTCGGCACGCTATTTACCCTGTGCAATTTCGCTTTGGCTATGCTGATCATGAAGTCACTTCTCCGCCGGTCGCAAACCGGCATGGAAGGCATGGTCGGCGCCATGGGAATTGTGGAACGTGTGCAGCGGAATGATTATCTCATCAAAACCCATGGGGAATTATGGCAGGCTCGCGCCGCGGAGAAATTGGCGCCTGGCGAAAAAGTTGTGGTTAAACGAATCGAAGGTTTGACGCTCGACGTTGAGCGTTGGAATTTGCAAATGGACGGAGAAAAATGATGATGCTGCTGGAGTATCTTTGCTGGATACTCTTTCTGGGGTATTGTTATTTTGTGGCCATTCGGTTGCGATGGCTGTTTGAAAAAGTCACCGGCCATCCTTTCTGGCAGAAAAAGTATGCCAGGGCTTATCACATTACCGCGGGCGTTTGGTTTGTCATCGGAGTGGGCGGTCTGGTGTTAAAATTTCATGTGAGTTTTTTATTGCTGTTTCTGCTGGTTGAATACTGGCTCATTGCCAAGCCCGCCGTGAAAGTGAATGAACGCGGGATTATGACCAATGCTTTTCTGGCGCGCTGGCCAGAGGTTCTGCAAGCCCGCCGCAATAAAACGACTGGCATCATTACGATTTTAACCAAACACGCGTGGCAACGGATACGCTTGCGGGTGCCGGAAGATAAAGCCCCGGCTTTTCGCAAAATGCTCGCCGCGAAGGGGCTGCAGATTGTCGATGAGGAGGTTGAGAAGTCCGAAGT
Source organism: uncultured Cytophagia bacterium (assembly GCA_964477305.1). GTDB lineage: Bacteria > Zhuqueibacterota > Zhuqueibacteria > Zhuqueibacterales > Zhuqueibacteraceae > Zhuqueibacter. The sequence goes on along the minus strand of CAYZFF010000446.1, from coordinate 498 downwards.
CCAAAGTCCTGCAACTGGTGGCGAAAATAAATCAAGCCAACAGCCGGAAGGCGCTGCCATAGAAAACCTTGCGTGAGCGGATGAGCATGCCCGATATTTTTCACGAAATCGTTTTCCATCTTGTTATAGCCACAAAGGATCGCGCCCCCGCCTTCACCGCGCCGATTCAGCGTCTGTTATTCAATCACCTCCGGCAAACCTGCACCGAATTGCGCTGCGAATTGCATGAAATCGGCGGCACCGAAGATCATGTGCATCTGCTCCTCAGTCTGCAACCGTCACATCGGGTTGACATTATCGCCGATACCATAAAAACTTCTGCCGCCGAGATGATCAATAAATTGTCGCTCAATATCACGCTGGAGTGGGAGGAAGGTTACGGCGTGCTGTCATTGCGGAATAAAGATATCGAGGTGGTTTCCGAATACCTCCGTACCCAAAAAGAGCGCCATCAAAAAGGGGATTTGATTGGCAAAATGGAGCGGACAAAATCGTAAA
>CAYZFF010000445.1:0-4001 GCA_964477305.1 uncultured Cytophagia bacterium | reverse complement strand
GCACCGAAAAAAATTGCAGCCGCAGCGCCCCAACTATTAGCACGCTTCCAATAACAACACGCAATCAACAGAATCGACATGCTCGAAAGATAAATCGAGCCGGTGATGCCGAGATACGTCCACAGATCGCCTTCGAGTTTATACCAGAGGCCGTAAATCAGCAGAAACACGCCGATGATAGCGATGATGGTGCGATTCCAGAACAGCCCTCTTTTCTCCGACCATTTGCCTTTGCGAAATGGCGCCATGATATCATTATAAATCACGCTGCCCCAAGTGAGCATGTACGACGAATCGGTGCTCATATCAGCGGCAAGCATCGACGCCACGAGCAACCCCATCAATCCGGCCGGGACGAGCACGGCCAACATTTTCGGCATAGCGAGCAGCGAGTTGCCGCCGATTTGTTCCGGCGTTAAAATGGCCAGCGCCGCAATGCCCCAGATGCCGGGAATTAAAAAACGGGCGACGAAAAAAAACGACGTGCCCGTGTAAATCTTGCGTCCGGTCGCTGTATCTTTCGCGGCCAGCACGCGCGCGATTTGCGTTTGCCAGGTGAGCGCCGCGGCGGTGTTCAACAGCGCGTTGAAAATCACATACGACCAACCCATGTCGGCATTTTTGAGCGGATTAAAACCGGCCTCACCATAATGCGTCTCAACGGTATTGACGAGCGTACTCCAGCCGACCTTATCGAGAATTAAAAAAGTGACAGCAATCAAACCGAAGCTCATGACAATAAACTGGAGAAAGTCCGTCACGAGCACGGAAAGCATGCCGCCGAGAATGGTGTAAACCGCCACGCCGACGAGAAGCAGCGTCATCATTTCTTCGAGATAATCCGGATTCATGCCGCTGACGCTGACGAGGAAATCGCCGCCGGTGCGCAGGAACACGCCCATATTGAGCAAGCCGCCGAGCACAATAACGACGCCCGAGGCCCAACGAATGCGCGGGCCAAATTTTTTCTCAAAGAGTTCCGGAATCGTCATCACACCGGAATCGCGTAGCGGCTTGATGCAGAAGCCGGTGTAGCCAACGAGAAACATGCCGAGAAATGTGAGCACCCCGGGGATCGCGCCAGCAAAGCCTTTGGTAAATCCGTTTTGCGCCGTGTACATGCAGGAGACGATGCCGAATTCCGTCGCCGCCAGCGAGGCGATCCCGAGATAAAGGTTCATCTCGCGACCGGCCACGAGAAAGTCCTCCACTTTACCGACATACTTGCGAACCATCACGCCGGCAATCATCGTCACGAGCAAATAAACGCCGACGATACTGCCGTCGAGAAGAGTAAAATTCATGTTCTCCCTTTCCGGTTGATGAACGGCTGAAGCAATTCGCACGGCCAATATCTTAAACTGAACTCTTATTTAACTAAGATTTTTTGGGAGGAAGTCAAGAGAGATTTTCGGCGGTTAGTTAGTTCTCGGCGGCTTCACTTCCATTGTATCCGATAACAGAGTCGCCACCGAATAGCCGCCGACCTCAATACTTGTGTTGGGGAAAATTTCTCGTAGTGCCGCTATTGTTGATGAGTCGATTGGTGTTTGGTACAAATACAATTGCCGCAAGTTTTTCAAGCGGTTTAATGCCAAGAGACTTTTGACGGTGACATTGGTGTTGACCAAATTGAGATATTGTAACTGCGTGAGGGCCTGTAACTGCATCAATCCGGCATCAGTTACTCCGGTGCTTTGTAAATACAACTTGTGGAGTTGTGTTAGTTTCGCCAATGTCACACAGGCAGAGTCGGTAATTGCTGTGCCGCCCAGGTTTAACCGAACGAGTTGCTTTGATAAAGGCTCTAACAGTTTTATGGTTCGATCATCCACACTATCGGCGTTGATAAAATTTACTTCGAGATAATGCTGACCTTTTGCCAGCGGCAAAACCAAGACACCGGCGTCTTTTAGCCTTTGCAATGCCCGTGCGTCAGCCGGCTCAACTTTTTCTGTGGGAAATTCAAGAATGGGTTGTGCGGAAGAATTCTGCTTTTGCAGCGCAGCTAACGCAGATTTAATTTCTTTAGTTTTTTGTAGATCTTTCACTTTTTTGTCAAAACTCGCGCCCGTCGCGATCCACCAGTGCAACAAAGTGATTTCTTCCTCGGTCAACTGCGGCTTGCCTTCGGGAGGCATGTGCTCTTTATCACTCAGCTTTAAAGAGACTCGGTGGAGCAACTCGCTCTCATCAGGCATACCGGCAATGAAAACCGCGCCGTCTTTACCGCCTTTTTGAAATTCTGTCGCGACATCCATGCGCAACCCGCCTTTCTGCTTTTCCGGGCCGTGGCAGGCGTAGCATCTCGTTTGCAGAATCGGCGCGATTATATCTTGATACACTTGCGCTGTTTCGATATTAGAAATAGTCTGCGTCGTTGTGTCATCATCACCAAGCCAGTTTCGGAAAGGCGACGGCAAATGTTGGGTCAAATAACCTTCGCCATGTGTCAACGTGCCGCCGAAGTGGCCGGCGACAATAAGCAATATTAAAAGAAGAATCGCAAGCGGGCTTTGATTTTTATTGGCCGGCGCCTTTCTTTTCCAAAAATAAAAGAGGCTGGAGATTATCGCGACAGAAATACCCAGCCATTTATGTGTATTCAACGTGCCAGTAGCATATCCGCCGCTCTGCGAAAGCAGCAGGCCAGTAATTGCGGAAGCGATTGCGCTTAACATCCCACAGAGTAGCGCCGGGCCAATCGCCGGTTGCAGCGCAATATTTCTTTCCTTGCGGCTCAGCCATTGCAATAAAATCGCAAAGAGCAAAATACCGATAGGCAGGTGAACCAGCAGAGGATGGAAGTGGCCGAGGAATTGAGGCATGTCAAAATTGTTCTGCAAGGCAGTAAAGTTTTTCAACTATTCAGCCATCCTCCCACATGTCATTCTGGAAGAATCCTTTTTCAGGTCAGAACAGTGCTTGGAATGAAAAGGATTCCTACGGAATGACAGCTTCTTTTGCCTCTGAATAGTTATAATTTTTTTCACTACGAGACGCAAAGTTCACGACAGATACCTTTGTGTTCTTTGTGCCTTCGTGGTGCAGTAACTTCGCAGAATAGAAGTCCGCGCTACGAATATCGTTTACGCAAAAGGTCTTTCATATACACATTAATCTCCCACTGATTCGCCACCGGCTGGCGCGTGTACGGCAGCGCCGGCAAATAATTCGGCGGGCCAAATTCCGTGAGGATGGTCAAATATTTCGCGCCGGCTTTGATTCTGTTCTGCATTACTTCATCCCACCACGCGAAATGCTGCTTGACCACCTCGCCCCACTCCGGCGCGCGGGGATCATTCACCTGCGGACCTTCCTGATGGCCGACACGCGCATGAATATGATCGGCGCGGCTCAACGCCAGCTTCACGGTTTCCGGCTGATCCTGTAACAGCGATTCATGCACGGTACACCAATGCGAGAGATCGACGTTAATCCGCATCTCCGGAATCGCTTCGAGAAATTTTCTCGTCACCGGCGCAGAGTAGCACATTCTCGCGCGATGCGTTTCATGAAAAATGGGAATGCCGGAGCTTTGCGCTGCTTTGAGCGTCGCCTCGACAAACTGCTTATTCTGTTCAAACGAAAAGTAATCTCGGCCGGAATGGCAATTGATATAAATCGGTTGGAGTTTTACGCAATCGTCGAGATTTTTTTGAAAGGCCGCAAAATGTTCTTTGAAATCGCTTTGCCAGGCACCGGCGAGAAAACCGAGTTGTAAATCATGCTTCTTCACGGCGTCCAACATTTCTTGCCGATCATTCGCTTTGCCGGGCAGCCAAACTTCAATGCCGTCGTAGCCCGCGTCTTTGGCTTTTTTGCAAAAGGCCTCCCACCCGCCATCAAAGCCCCAGTTAGTGGCTAAAATTTTTATGGCGAACTCTTTGGGCACGATAAAAGCCGGCTTGTCTTGTATAAAATCTTCGAGGCGGCTCATCGCAAGCCCGGCAGTGAATGAAGCAGTTGATTTAAGGAAAGTACGGCGGGTTGGGTTCATA
>CAYZFF010000444.1:0-4035 GCA_964477305.1 uncultured Cytophagia bacterium | reverse complement strand
ATCAACCCTTCATCCGCAAAACTAAAAAATTTGCCATCGCCGATAATCACATGATCAAGCACGGCAATGCCGGCGGTTTTGCAGGCAGCGACGAGTTGTTTGGTCATCTCGCGATCATCGCCGCTCGGCAGCGGCTCGCCACTGGGATGATTGTGCACAAAAATGACAGAAGCCGCTTTTCCATTAATGGCTTCCTTCAGCACTTCGCGCGGCGTCACTTGCGTTTGGTTTAAGGTGCCTTCGAACAGTTTTTGTTCTTTGAGCAGCTTGTTTTTCACCGTCAACAATAACATGATAAAAACTTCACGCGGCTGATTGCGCAAGCGTTCGTGTAAATAGTTAAAAACATCCCGGCTGGTTTGCAATTGCAGGCGATCTGGCGCCGGCGTGCCCGCCAACTTGCGGCCAATCTCGATCGCGGCTTTGATTTGCGCCGCTTTGGCCGGGCCGACCCCGTGAATTTCGCACAGCTCGGCGATACTGATTGCATCCAGGCCGCGTAAACCGTGGCAGCGCTTCAACATCTGATGGGCTAAATCGAGCGCCGAATGTTTGCCATCTCCGGTGCGCAAAATTATCGCGAGCAACTCCGCCTCGGATAAACTCTCCGCCCCGTGTTGAATCAATCTTTCCCGTGGCCGTTGATCCTCCGGCAAATCCGTTATCCGCAGCTTATATTCCATGTTATTTTTTTGCCCTCTTGCTTTTTGTCAAAAATTTAACTAATTTTTTAACCGTTGCCAAGAGAAAGTTTGAATTATTTGGAGAAAGTTGTATTCAGCCTTTTTACCAAAAGCTCACCCTTGTTCTCGCCCCGCTCCTCCATCGGCGTGATCAGGCGTTGAAATGGTTTCGTCTGCACGTCATTCGCGATCCAGCGCGCATGCTGGTGATCAGTTTCGTTTTGTTGATCGGCGCCGGCACCGCCGGTCTCATGTTGCCGCAGTCCAGCACCTCAACACCGGTTCGCTTCGTTGATGCGCTTTTCACCATCACTTCCGGCAGTTGCGTCACGGGTCTGGCCGTATTCGACATCGGCACAACACTTACGCGTTTCGGGCAAACCGTTCTGCTGCTTTCGATTCAAGCCGGTGGGTTAGGCATTATCACGTTCTCCACTTTTTTTATTGTGTTGGTTGGCGGCAGCATCTCGTTTCGCGGCCAGAATATTTTGCAGGAAACGTTCAGTCAACAGCCGATGGCGGACTTCGGGGTGTTGTTAAAATCCATCGTCGGCGTTACGCTGGGAATTGAAATGGCCGGCGCCTGCCTGTTATACTTTCGGTTTGCTGAGCTGCATCCCCCCAATATTGCCGCGTATTACAGCATCTTTCACAGCGTTTCGGCGTTTTGCAACGCCGGTTTTGCGTTGTATCCCGATAATTTCGTCCAGTTTCAGGGCGAGTGGTATTTCAATCTGATTATTTGCGCGTTGATCATTTGCGGCGGCCTCGGTTTCGTGGTTTATCATGATCTCGGCAGTTATATTTTCCGCCGTTCGCACCGGTCTTATGCTACCGTAAGTTTTCACACGCGGCTTACCGTTATGGTGACGGCATGGCTGCTGGTGGGAGGCGCCATTGGATTTTTTTTGTTGGAGTACCGCAATATTTTGCAACCGATGAATTGGTCCACTAAAATTATTGTCAGCATTTTTCAATCCGTTACGCCCCGCACCGCCGGTTTCAACACCGTGCCGTTTGATCAACTCACCGATGGCACGTTATTTTTTGTGATCATGTTGATGTTTATTGGCGGCTCCAGCGGCTCCTGCGCCGGCGGCATCAAGACCAGCACGTTCGCAGTTCTTTGCGGCCTCGCCTGGGCGCGATTCCGTGATCAACAAGAAGTGAATCTGCTGCAGCGTCGCATTCCCGACAACGTCGTCTCCAAAGCTGTCTCCGTGACCATGTTCGCGGTGTTGGTGATTTTCTTTTTTACCTTTATATTATTGGAAAGTGAGATCGGCCAGATCGCCTTCCAAAAAACGCCGCGGCATTTTATTGAAATTCTTTTTGAAACAACTTCGGCGTTTGGCACGGTTGGTCTGAGCACCGGCGTCACCCCGGCGCTGACAGATTTTGGTAAGTACGCGGTCTCGCTGGTGATGTTCCTTGGCCGCGTCGGTCCGCTCACCGTTGCTATCGCCGTCGTCAAATCAGTGAGCCGGCGCCGTTACAAATATGCGAGCGAAACGTTTTTGGTTGGATAAAATTTTAACCCGATGCATTCGGACAATCCTTGTGGCGTAGCCGGATACCAAAATTTTCAGATTAACTTGTAAGAGAAAAACGTATGCGAAAAATTGCCGTCATCGGCATGTCGAGCTTCGGCTATTTTCTCTGCCGGGCGCTGGCTGACCGTAAATTGTCGGTGATGGCCATCGACAGCAACGAGTCAAAAATCGACGATGTTAAACCGTTTGTCGAGAAAGCTGTGATCGCGGACGCCGTCGATAAAGAAGTGTTGGAGAATCTTGGCATTGCCGAAGTTGACGCCGTGGTCGTGAGCCTCGGCGATCGTATCGATGCCAGTATTCTGGTCACGTATTATTTGCGCGAACTGGGCGTCAAAGAGATTTATGCCAAAGCGGTGAGTGAAGATCATGGCAAAATTCTCAATGTGGTCGGCGCCAGCGAAATCATTTTTCCGGAACGTGATATGGCCGAACGCGTCGCTAATCGCCTCGAGCGCAGTTCGATTCTGGAATATTTTGAAATCGCCGACGGCTACAGTATTATCGAATGGGCGCCGCCAGAAGCCTTTACCAACAAAACGCTCGCCGAACTGGATTTGACGAATAAATTTAACGTGCAAGTGATTATGGTCAAAGAAGTCGTGCCGGAGCGCGTCACCGTTGTGCCCAAAGCCACGCAGCTTATCAAAGATAGCGATGGCCTCGTGCTGCTTGGCCGCGATGAAGATTTGGAACGTTTGCAGAAGATGAAGGAATAGCGCGCGCTCGTCGTAACGCCTTCAGGCGTAAAATTGGTGCATGATGAACATATTGCACGATGAGTTAATCGCTTCAACGATGGCATCGTCGACCCAGCCTTTCGCCGTCATTCTCCTCGGCCCCACCGGTGTCGGCAAAACGGCAGTGGCCCTGGAACTGGCAAAACATCTTCCCAGTGAAATCGTCTCGGCGGACTCGCGGCAAATTTATCAATATATGGATATTGGCACCGCGAAGCCGACGCGCGCCGAACGCGCCCAAGCGTTGCATCACTTCATTGATCTTTGTCCTCCCGATCAAATTTACAGCGCCGGCGAGTTTGGGGAACAGGCGCGCGTGGTGATTAACGAAATTCTCAACCGGCAAAAATGGCCGCTTATCGTCGGCGGTTCCGGACTTTATTTGCGGGCACTGCTCGAGGGTTTCTTTGCCGCGAAAGCCGCAAACCGCGACATTCAAGAACAACTCAAACGCCGCGCCCGCGAAGAGGGAAGTGCGGTGTTGCATGCGGAATTGGCGCGAGTCGATCCGAGCGCTGCTGCGCGATTGCACCCGAATGATGCGCATCGCCTGGTGCGCGCATTGGAAATTTTTTACGCCGGCGGAAAAACCGTTACTGAAGCGTGGCAACAACATAGCGCCCCTGCTAATTTTCCCTACCAGTTGATTGGCCTCAGCATGCCTCGTCCCGCGCTTTATACTCGCATCAACCTTCGGGTCGATAAAATGCTTGCAGATGGGTTGATCGAAGAATGCCGTAGCTTGATGAAGCAGGGCTATGCGCCGGAGTTGAATGCGCTCAACACGGTTGGTTATCAGGAAGTGTTTCAGTTTTTCCGCCAGGAAATTTCTGAAGCGCGCATGGTGACGCTGATCAAACAGCACACGCGCAATTATGCCAAACGCCAGATGACGTGGTTTCGCAAAATGCAACGGGTGAAATGGATCGAGGTGAAGCCGGAAGATTCGGCTATTGAAATCTCCGCACAAATCCTGCAATTTATAAAAGTATAAAAATTTGAGGAGGAGTCACGATGAACGGTTTTATTCTGTTTTTTGCCGTGCTGATTTTGGGCGCG
>CAYZFF010000443.1:0-4036 GCA_964477305.1 uncultured Cytophagia bacterium | reverse complement strand
TATATGGAAACAAATTGTTTGACCTCCGGACGAGCTAACCCTCGTCCGGAATGCATAACGCCTCCACAGTAAAAAGAGAAGGGCAGATTGTCTGATGATGATCTGCCCTTTTTATTTTGGTAAAAATGTTTTCTGCATGTCGCTGCTCTTGTTCGTATTCAGTAGGCGAAGAGAATCTTGAGGGCTGGCATCAACTGATTTTTCATAATATTTCAAAGGAAGAAAGTTATGCAAAATTTTTATAAGCTTATTCAGGCAAAAAGCGAGGCGAGGAGATCAGCATTTATCAGTATCGTCATATTCAGTTTGTGGTCCGGTTTTTCCAATGCCGCCAATGCGACGAGAAATCCCGATCCGCCGCCGGCACCGGACAATTTGGCCGCCACCGTGCTCAGCACCAGCCGGATCAACCTCACATGGACGGACAACTCGACTGATGAGACCGGCTTCACGATTAAGCGCAAAGTTCTCGCCACTGGCGCCTACACTGACCTGGCAACCGTCGAGGCGGGAGTGACGGGCTATAACGACACCGGTTTGAATTCGAATACGGTTTATTACTATGTGGTGTGCGCGTATAATGCCACCGGCGATTCGGCCAGTTCCAACGAAGTGAGTGCCATGACTTTCATGGAAGGCCCGACCCGTTTGAGCGCCAGGGCCATCAGCAATAACCGGATCGACCTCGCGTGGGTGGACAATACGGTTAACGAGGCCGGTTTCAAACTCGAGCGCAAAAACGGTGCGAACGATGTTTATGTCGAGATTGCGCAAGTAGGAAGAGACGTGACGAGTTACGCGGATACCAGCTTGGCCGCCAACAGCCAATATTTCTATCGTCTTTACGCGTACAATCCAACCAACATCTCAGGTTACTCGAACCAAGCCAATGCCACCACCGGCACGACGGACAGTCTCAAAACGCCAAGCAAGTTAAAAGCAATTTCGATCAGTAAGTCGCAGATTACACTGTCGTGGGTTGATAGTTCCGCCAATGAGAACGGTTTTACGATTGAGCGCCGCTCCGGCACTGATGCTTATGCTGCGATTGCCGCAGTTGGTGCGAATGTAACCGCTTATCTCGATAGCGGCTTGAGCACGAATCGCCTGTATTTCTATCGCGTGCGCGCTTTTAACGCGGCAGGCAATTCGGGTTATTCGAATGAAGCTTATGCCACAACCTGGTTTAAAGAGCCCAGCGATTTAGCCGCGACCGCCGCGAGTCACAGCCAAATCAATCTCACCTGGATGGATAATTCCGTCAACGAAACCAGTTTCCGGATCGAGCGCCGGACTAACGCGGATAGCATTTATGCGTTGATTGGGACTGCCGGCCAAAATGCGACGAGTTTTTCCGATAGCGGCCTGAGCGCGAATACGACGTATTTCTATCGCGTGCGCGCCACCAACACCACCAACGTCTCGGTTTATTCTAACGAAGCGAGCGCCACCACTTTTTTGAGCACGGCAGTCAACGCTGCGAACCGTAGCGCGAGTCCGGATAAATTTTTTCTCGCCCAAAACTATCCGAACCCGTTTACTGCCGGCACTGCCCTCGGCAATCCGGCGACGACAATTTTTTACACGTTGCCACAAGACGGGAATGTTTCACTTAAAGTCATCAACCTCACCGGGCAGGAAGTCGCAATCCTGGCGCAAGGCTATCAACCGCGCGGCGCCTATCGCGTGCGCTTCGAGGCGAAGGAAAGTTTGCCGACCGGCGTGTATTATGCGATTTTAAAGGCGGGCGAATTAACGCAGGTACGGCGGATGATCTACGCAAAATAGTTTTGTGTTCAATAACCAGTCATGAGTGCAGCAAGACATTCCTCTGCTGTAAAAAAGTAGGGCAGATCGTCTAACGATGATCTGCCCTTTTGCTTTTGCCGTGGCGCGCGAAACTTCCGCTTTGTGATGCTGGAACACATGTGATGGGCGAAAGGGTAAATCTGATTTGGGGTGGAAAGCTGTTTTTATTTTTGGTGTCGAGAAAAAACTTGCTATTGCAGTATTTTTTGATTATTGTATATGCCAGAAAGCGCATATAGACATACAAAAACTATGGTCAATCCTGTCGAAATTTTTAAAGCCCTTGGCGATGAGACGCGTTTGCGGCTCGTCAATCTGTTGTCACAGACGAATGAAGATATATGCGTTTGTGAAATGGTGGATGCCTTGGAATTGCCGCAGTATAAAATCTCCAAACATCTCACCATTCTAAAAAACGCCGGTCTGCTGCAGGGCAACCGTGAGGGCACGTGGGTCTATTACCACCTTAACTGTGAGGAGTCACCGTTTTTGCGTGATTTGTTTAAAATACTTGGCCGACACCTCAGTCCCGTTTTCACCGATGACACGGTCAAGCTTGTGCAGCGATTAAAGCTGCGCGAAAACGGCAAATGTGCGGTCGGTTTCGTTGCCGCCACAGAAATCACGCAAACGGTGTTGCGAAATAATAATAAAAGGAAAAAGAATGTCTCAAAAAAAGCGCGTCATTTTCATCTGCACGCATAATTCCGCCCGCAGCCAGATGGCGGAAGGGCTGCTGCGCCATCTCGCCGGCGAGCGCTACGAAGTCTTCAGTGCCGGCACACAATCAACCCGCGTTAATCCACTGGCGATTAACGCGATGGCGGAAAAAGGCATCGACATTTCGCAGCATACTTCAGATCACATCGATCAATACATGGGGATGGAATTTGATTATGTGGTCACCGTTTGCGATAATGCGAACGAATCTTGCCCTTATTTTCCCACCAATAAAACGAAGTGGCACTGGAGCTTTGAAGATCCCTCTGCGGCGACCGGAACCGAAGAGGAAAGACTGGCCAAGTTTCGTGAGATTCGCGATCAAATTGAGAAAAGATTACAAGTTTTATTATAGCGGTTTATGCTATTGAAAGGAGATGCCATGCAAAGTGGAAAATTTTTAGCAAAACTTCAGGATTTCAAACTTCTCCCCTTCTTGGTTTTGATCAGCATGATCGTCGGCATCGGTGTTGGCAAAATTTATGGTATTTCCAACTTCGAGCTGACGCCGCCTATCGATGCCATCGTTTCGATTTTTCAAGGCACATACACTTTTTCGCTGGCAAATACGCTGGCGCTCGGTGTGGTCGTCGGCTTGTTTCTCATGATGTATCCGGCCATGACCAATATCAAATTTGAAGACCTCGGGCGCGCCGTAAAATCGCCCAAACAATTGTTGGTGGTGTTGTTCTTCAATTTCGCGATTGCGCCGTTTTGGATGTTGTTCTTGGCCAACTGGTTTCTCGAGCCGGGCAGCGATTTTCACACCGGTTTGGTGCTTTACGGCCTCGCGCCCTGCATCGCTATGGTGATTATTTTCACTTTTCTCTCGTTCGGCAATACGGCGATGGCCATCGTGCTGGTGGCGCTGAATTCCATCCTGCAGATGATTCTGATTCCAGTTTATGCCCGCTGGCTGTTGGGCGAAGTGAGTTTCGATGTCTGGCTGGTGGCGGAGAGTGTTGCGCTCTATCTCGGCCTGCCATTGGTGGCGGGCTTTTTCACGCGGCGCTGGGGCGTTAAAAAATATGGCGAAGATGGTTTCAAAAAAGTGAAAACCTATCTCGACAGCCTTTCGATTATCGGCCTGCTCTTCACGCTCATTGTCATGTTCGCCCTTAAGGGCGATCTCATTGTCGCTGAGCCGGGCATCATTCTCAAGTTGGCGGTGCCGATGACGTTGTTCTTTTGGAGTATATTCGTTGTAGTGTATTTCGTGGGCTGGAAACTCGGCTTCAATTACAAAGACGCCACTGCGGTGGCGTTCAATTCCACCGGGCGCGATTTTGAAATCGCCATCGCTATTGCCATTACCGCATTTAATCCGACTGTGGCATTAGCAACAGTGGTTGGCCCGTTGATCGAAGTGCCGGTGATGCTGGTGTTGGTGTGGTTTGCGCGAGCCACCAAGCAACGGCTGTTTGGGGAAGCGCCAGCACCGATGGAAACTGCGCTCGCGACTCCCACAACAGAAGGGCGGACGGCGTGAATGGTAGAGGGGTTGAAA
>CAYZFF010000442.1:0-4039 GCA_964477305.1 uncultured Cytophagia bacterium | reverse complement strand
AAATAATTTTGTGCCCACATCGCAAAACAAAAAACTTCATTGGCTACGCTTGGCGCTCGCCGCGTTGTGTTTCGGCTTATCGCTATTAACCGTGTTCGCCGCCCCAACCTATTTGCTGTGGGAAATTTCCATTTTAGCAACGGAATGGGGACACCTTTTAGCGGTTCTCGCGCTGCTGCTTTTTATTTTTAATTTACGCCGGAGCCGTTTCACCGCGATTTTGAGTTTCAGCGCGGCAGTTTTAGCGCTTACGCCTCTGCTGCGTGCGATTCCCGTTGCCGGGCGTTTGCCCGCAGTGCTGCAGCAGGCATTTGCTGCACAAGAATTGAATGGCGCAACTTCCAGGCGTCCGTTAAATTTTTCCCGCCTCATCCCCGACCTCCGTTTTTTGGAGAGCGATTATCAAAATATAATTTATTCGCGGATTGAAAACCAAGTCTTGCGCCTCGATTTTTACCAGCCGGCCAATTCATTAAAACCAGTGCCGTGCCTCATTGTCATTCATGGCGGCTCGTGGCGCAGCGGCGATAGCCAACAACTTGCGCCGCTCAATTCGTACCTCGCGGCGCGCGGTTATGCCGTTGCTGCACTCAATTATCGGCTCGCGCCAAACTGGCGTTTTCCGGCAGCGCGTGAGGATGTTGCGGCCGCTTTCAATTTTCTCAAAGCCCATGCGGACTCATTGCATCTCGATCCACAACGCTTCGTTTTGCTCGGCCGCTCTGCCGGCGGCCATCTCGCCCTGCTCGCGGCTTACACGTTGCGCGATCCGGCGATTCGGGGCGTGATCTCATTTTACGGGCCGACGGATTTGCATTGGAGCTATGCGCATCCGGGCAATCCGCTCGTTATTGACACCCACAATATTTTACATGCATTTCTCGGCGGCAGCCCACAAGAAGTTGCGGCCACTTACGATGCCGCTTCACCGCTACGCTTCGTCAATTCCTCCACGCCACCGACGTTGCTCATTCACGGCGGGCGTGATGAGTTGGTCTCCATTCGTCACAGCGAACGGCTCGCCGAAAGTTTGGCCCAAAATCAGGTACCGCATTTTCTATTGCACCTGCCGTGGGCCACGCACGGCGCCGATTTCAATTTCAGCGGCCCGTTCGGGCAAATGAGCACGTATGCGATTGAGGAGTTTCTAATCGCTATTTTGCAGAAAAATTAAATAAAGCCGCGAGTCAAACTTTCATCCTATATCAGTAAAAGTTGCAATCCAATTGTTCAATCGTTTCCGATGCTTGTTGAAAAAGAGGCGAAGCACGAGACTCAAGCAATGGCAAACAATGCTTATCACTTTCTCACCCACTGGCGCGTGCAAAGCACGGTTGCGGAAGTGTTCGATATTCTCAGCAACGCTGAAGATTTGGCGCGCTGGTGGCCGTCGGTGTATTTGGACGTGCACGTGACAAATCCCGGCGATCAAAACGGCGTCGGCAAAATCGTCAGTTTGTACACGAAGGGCTGGTTGCCTTATACTTTGCGCTGGCAATTTCGCGTTACTGAGGTGAATAAACCCTCGGGATTTTCTCTCGAAGCGTGGGGCGATTTCGTCGGGCGGGGAATTTGGAAATTTCAACAGAACGACGATTGGGTCAATATCACTTACGATTGGCAGATTCGCGCCGACAAGCCGCTGTTGCGCGCGCTCTCGGCTTTGCTTAAACCAATTTTTTCGGCCAATCATCACTGGGCCATGGCGCGAGGTGAAGAGAGCCTCAAACTGGAAATCGCGCGACGCCATGGCAGCGAGGTTAAAACTCAACCTCCCGGCCCCACCTTTCCCCATAATTTCCGCCAGCGTAAACCAGAGCAACCCTGAGCATTCGTTTTTATCAGCCGCCACCTTTGTAAGAAATTGTTGGCGGCCAGAAATTTTGGCGAAGGCAACGCCCGCGATGACGAAGTCACTATCGCCGTCGCGAAGTTTTGCAGAAATTACAATTGCTGAAAAATTTTTAAAAAAATTGCGATGCCCAATCTATCTTACCTCTCGCCCAAAACCGTCGTGAAAGAAAGCTCGATTCAAGGCCGCGGCCTGTTCGCGCAAGCCTTCATCGCGAAGGGAGAAATTGTGTGCATTAAAGGCGGCCACATTTTCAACCGCGAAACGCTGCGCGAAGTGCAAAAGACGCTGGGTCCAGCGGAAATTCAGATCGGTGAGGATCTTTTCATCGGCCCGTTGACCGCAGACGAGCGCGAAGGCAGCATGATTTTCAGCAACCATTCTTGCGATCCGAATATCGGCGTGCAGGGCCAAATCGTCTTCGTCGCGATGCGCGACATTCAAGCCGGCGAAGAGCTGACGCACGATTGGGCCACAACCGACGACGACGATTACGAAATGGCTTGCCAATGCGGCGCGCCGAATTGCCGGAAGACGATCACCGGCCAAGATTGGCGCCGGAAAGATTTGCAGGAAAAGTACGGCGATTATTTATCGTGGTATTTACGCGAGAAGGTAAAAAGGATTGCGCTCTCACCCAATTTGCTTTTCTAAAAATTTTTTGTTATCGTAAAGCCGCGTTTCAAACGGAGGATTGGATGGAAACACAGACGCAGCTCGATACGCTTCATTTAAAAATCAAAACGAATAAATGGCTGCGGCGTTTTACCGTTTTGACGAGAATTCTTTTAGCCCTCGGTTTCACCCCTTCAGGATTAACGAAGTTATTGGGCAACCGCTTCACGCTGCTCGGCCCGGATTCGCCGGTCGGGTATTTTTTTGATGCCTTGTACAAATCCGGCTTCTATTGGAATTTTATTGGCCTCGGGCAACTTCTCGCTGCCGTGCTCTTGCTCATTCCCCGCGCCGCCACGCTCGGGGCACTGATTTATTTCCCGATTATCCTCAATATTTTTCTCATCACAGTTTCCATGCATTTTACCGGTACGCCGTTTATCACCGGCCTGATGCTGCTGGGAAGCCTTTATTTGCTGTGTTGGGATTATGACAAATTGAAGCACATTTTCATAACGCCCAAACATTAACCCGCGATCATCTATCTGCTATCCGCAATAACGGCGCTCTACTTCTGCCGGATAAAACTAAACGTATCCGATATTTCCTTGCCCTCTTCGCGCCAGGTCCAGGTTTGCGCGAGGTGATGCTGATCTTGAAAAGCGAGACGCAAACGATGAATGTGGCCGGCGGTGGGCTTGGACAAATTCGTCGCGTCGAGAAAAGCAAAATCCAATTTTTGAATCTCCCCCGCCGCCACTGCTGCCCGCATACGCGGTTGATTGCCAGCCGAGCAAAAATGCGTCATCATCAGCCGGTCGCCATCGATGTAGTAAACCGTCACCATGCTCGGCTCGCCGTCGGGTATCAACGTTTCCATTACCGCCGTGCCGCCGGAGAGAAGCTGATAGGTGGCCGTGCGCATTTTTCCGTCCGTGCCGGCGCCTTGCCATTCGCCAGCGAGCGACTTGAGTTTTTCAAAACCGGCAGCCACATGGCTCTGCGACCACATAGAATTTGACCAAAGCACAATAACCGCAAACGGCAACAGCATAAATGAATAGCGTTTCATGGCGTATTTTCTCCTGGTGATATTTGTTTTTAAACAAACAGTTGCCTTAAAAGCTCATTGCCGCGTTTCTCAAAATTCTCGCTGACTTCTTTCGGCAGGCCGTAAGTGGAAAGTTGGATATTCGCTTCACCGAAGCCATGCAGTTTATCGATCCAAACCCAAGCGCGCACGAAAGCTTGCTGCAAACTTTCCACGCGCGCGCAAAAAAAGTTCGGCGGATCAAAATATTGCATGACTGCCGGCATATCTTCTCCAGCGCCGAGTTGAATTTCACACGCTTCTCCTTCCTGCGGATGAGGGCGAGCCGTTTTGAGCCATACGCCTTGCGCGCTCAACAGCCGCTGCCAGGCCGCAGCCGTCGAGGTTTGCGCCGGCAAAGCCACTCGCGCCCAACCGACCTGGCGTGGCTGGCCGGGGTGAAATTCGAGATAATGCCGCAAAGCCCGCAACTCCTTCAGCCAACCCCACGAAATCCCGTCGTATTCTTCATCCCACGGCGA
>CAYZFF010000441.1:2379-4044 GCA_964477305.1 uncultured Cytophagia bacterium | reverse complement strand
TGAATAAACACATCCTGCATCGACGCTTTGCCGTATTTCTGCTTCAGCTCTTTGGGCGAGCCGAGCGCAATGATTTCGCCCTGATTCATGATTGACACGCGGTTGCAATACTCGGCCTCATCCATGTAATGCGTCGTTACAAAAATCGTTTTGCCTTGCTGTGCCATATGATAAATCAAATCCCAGAAATTACGCCGCGCTTCGGGATCGACGCCGCCGGTCGGCTCATCAAGAAACACAATCGCCGGATCGTGCAACAACGCGCAGCTCAACGCCAGCCGCTGCTTGAATCCGAGCGGCAGCGCGCGCGTCGTCATGCCGGCTTGTTCCGCCAGTCCCAGTTCATTCAGCAACGTCGTGCGTTTTTGCAGCAAGTCCGGCCGCTTCAAGCCGTAAACGCCGCCATAAAATTCGACATTTTCCGCCGGCGTCAAATCATCATACAGTGAAAATTTTTGGCTCATGTAGCCAATGTGCTGCTTGATTTTTTCATTCTCTTGATAAATATCAAAACCGGCCACGCGACCGGCGCCGGAGGACGGCAGCAACAAACCGCAGAGCATGCGAATGGCCGTCGTTTTCCCCGCGCCGTTCGCGCCGAGAAAACCGAAAATTTCGCCGGCCGCAACAGTGAGGTTGAGATTTTTCACCGCCTCAAATTTGCCGAAGCGCTTACCGAGATTTTGCGTGTGAACGGCGTAGTTATTCATAATGGTTAAATACGTTGACTGGCTGGCCAATTAACCGGCTAACTCTTTCGCATCAACTCCATAAACGTATCCTCAATGCCCGGATCAACCCGCCGCATATCACTGATCGGCTCCGGCGCGCTTTTGATGAGGCGAGTGATCATCTCATTGGTCAGCGGCGCGGCAAAGCTGACGTGCAGACGATCACCGAAAATCTGCACCGATTGACTCTGAACTGCTTTTTTGAAATACGGCACCAACAATTGCGGCGCCGGTGTCGCCACTTCGTAAAGTATATGTGAAAAATGTTTCGTGATCAAACGCGGATCATCGAGCGCCAGCAGCTTGCCCTTGTGCATGAACGCGACGCGATTGCATAACAGCGCTTCATCCATGTACGGCGTGGACACGAGAATCGTCACGCCGTCGTCGCGCAACTGCTGCAGGATTTGCCAGAACTCCCGCCGTGACACCGGATCGACGCCGGTGGTCGGCTCGTCGAGAATCAAAATCGTCGGCGTGTGAATCAACGTGCAGGACAACGCCAGCTTTTGTTTCATGCCGCCGGAAAGCTGTTTTGCCAATCGATCTTTGAACGGCTCCAGTTTACTGAAATGATACAATTGCGGCAACCGTTTTTTCTTCTCCGCCGCCGGCACGCCGAACAGATCGGCGAAGAACATGAGATTCTGCTCGACCGAAAGATCGGGATAAAGCGAGAAACGCTGCGGCATATAACCAAGAATGGCGCGAATCGAGGCGACGTCACGGCGCACGTCAAAATTGGCGAGGCGCATTTGCCCGTCTTCGAGCGGCAACAGCGTGCAAAGCGTTCGCATCGTCGTGGTTTTGCCGGCGCCGTCCGGGCCGATCAACCCGAACAACTCGCCGCGCTGAATGGTCAACGAGAGATTGGCCACCGCTGGAATCTTGCCGTAGTTCTTGCTAAAATTTTCTATGGTGATAATGTCTGGCA
>CAYZFF010000441.1:0-2279 GCA_964477305.1 uncultured Cytophagia bacterium | reverse complement strand
GCATAAACCAGGGCCGTGCGGCTTTCCGGCGTCAAAATGTTTTTCGGCGTGAATTCGGCTTTCGCACTAATCCACGTGATCGTGCCGGTCAGCGTTTGCGTGGCGCCATCGATAGTGACTTGCGCATTTTGGCCGAGACGAATTTTCGGCAGATACGTTTCCGAAACATAAACCTTCGCCCACATCTTTTTGAGATCAATAATCTCGATGATCGGCGCATTGGGCGGAATCGTTTCGCCGGCATCGTAAAATCGCGTCGTCACCGTGCCGCTAATCGGCGCTTTTACCATCGCGTCATTGATCTGTCGCTGCAAAAGTTTGGTTTGCGCGTCAAGGCCTTTTTCTTTGCTGGCAATCGTTTGCAAACTCTGGCGGGCGGATTCGAGCGCAGTGTTGGCGCGATCATAAGCAATTTTGGCGTCGTCCAGCGCTTGTTGCGAAGCGGCGTTTTTGGCAAAAAGATCACGAAAGCGCTCGTAACGGGTTTTCGCATAATCAAAATCTTCCTGCGCACGGCGCAGACTCGTGTTCGCGAGACGATGCTGCACCGCAACTTCGTCAAGCCCGGCACGGATTTGCTCGAGTTGATAACTCAATTTCTCCGCATCGACCACCGCCAGCGTATCGCCGGTAGCAACTTCCTGCCCTTCATCAAAATTCACTTTCAGCAAATAGCCGCCGGTTTGCGCGGCCACCTTAATGGCCGTGCCTTCAATAATCGCGCTGGCTTGAAAAGTGGAGTTATTTTTTTTCTCGCAACCGTTCAAGAGCAAAACGGTCGGCACCAGTATTATTAAAATCGGCTTCATCATTTCCTCCTTAAAACCATTAGCGCAACGGATTTTGGGGAAATCATCCGCTGGCAGCTTTTATTTGCCGGAATTTTTTTGTTTATAACAAATTTTTCACCCTAAACTGTCATTCGGCTATTTTGCCGATGGCCAGCAAAATTTCGCTCTGCGCCAAATAATACTGAATCAACGCGCGCTGCCATTGCAACTCGGCCTGCGTCAAATCCCCTTCGGCGATAATCACGTCGTTGGTGGTGGCAACGCCTTCGCGTTGCTGCGTACTGACAATGCGATACCGTTCCTGTTGCTGCGCCCGCAATCTTTCCGCCAGTTGAATTTGCTTCACCGCAAACGCCGCATTTTCCCAGCCTTTCTCCACGTCGTAATCAATGTTACGCAGTAGCTCGCGCTCTTCCAGCGTCAAACGGTTCAACTCAACTTCCGCGGCTTGAATGCGGTGGCGATCCTGATTGGCACGCCACAAATTCCATTGCAAATTCACGCCGATGGTGCTGTAATCCATCCATTCATTCGCAACCTGATTCAATCCCGGTTTGCCGTAATGATATTTCGCCTCGGCGCCGAGATCGGGCCAATAGGTGGCTTGCGCCAATTTGCGGCTCAACTGCGCGCTGCGCTGGCCCAGCCGAATGACGCTCAACTCTGGACGATGTTGCAACGCCTGCTGTTTGAGACTGTCGAGCACCGAACGAACTGCTGCTGGTTGGACTAAATCAATTTCTGCGATCGGTCGCGTCACCGCGAGATTCAACAGCCGCGCCATTTGCAAATCAATGAGACGCTGGTCGCGCTGGTTTTGCTCAAGTTGAATTTTCACTTGCAATGTTTGATTGAACACTTGCAGCGTGTCGTACGCCATCACCTGCGCCGCGCGGAACAAGCTGCGCGCCTGCTGCAATTGCACTTCCAAGCGCGCCAAACTCGCCTCCTGAATTTTCCGTTCTTTCTTCAAGCTTTGGGCTTGATAGAACAGCCAGTAAGTTTGATAAGCGGATTGTTGCAGCAAAAGCGTCAACCGCGTTTGCTCGGATTCCACGGCGGTCTGCGCCAACTCAACTTGCGTATGTAATTTGCCGCCGGTAAAAATCGGTTGGCGCAAACCAATAGAGAGATCGGTGCGATCATGCCCGCCGAGTTCAATACGCGGCTGTGAAAAATTCGGCGGCAGCGGCAAGCCCAATTTCTCAATAGGGATGTCGAGCTTCGCGATCTCGCCGGTATACGACGTGGTCGCGCCGAGATCAAGCGACGGCCAACGCTGGCCGCGCTTGGCCGCGGCCTCCAACTCGGAAATTTTTTGCTTTTGTTGTTGCTTCTGAAGTTGTAGATTATTCTGCCGGACAAGTTGCAGCGCCTCGTCAAGAGTGAGCGGCGTTTGCGCTTCAACAAAACCGGCAATTAGCAAAAAAAACAGTGCGGTTAAAATCTTTTTCATTTTTTACACCGTAAGTTTTCCGGCCATTTTTT
>CAYZFF010000440.1:0-4048 GCA_964477305.1 uncultured Cytophagia bacterium | reverse complement strand
TACGCGCATTCACCGGCGTATCACAAATTCAGCGTTGGAAATGTCTTGCTCGGCATGGCCATTGAAGATTGCATCAAAAATCAATGGACGGAATTGGATTTGACGCGCGGCGACGAGCCGTATAAATTCCGCTGGAACGGCCAGACCAAGCGGAATTATCATCTCAAAATTTTTCACAGCCGCACCGGCATGGCGCTGGCATCGCTGGCGGAAGGAATGTACGAACGCGCCTCGCAGAGCAAGATGCTCAATAAACTGTTGGCGCAGTATCGCAAGTTGCGATTTGGAAAATAAAATCTCTTACTCGTACTCATTCTCCTACTCTTACTCGTTTTTAAAAATGAGTACGAGAAAGAGAAAGAGTAGGAGTAAGAGTAAGAGTTTTGTGTGAGGAAAAAGGAGCTTTTAAAAGTATGCCACTTCCGGTTGCCCACTCCATGATGGGCTACGCCATCGCCGAAGTTGCCGAAGCCATGAACGTTCGTTTGACGAACAAAAAGTGGCTCAACATTTCGATCTTTGTCACGCTGGCGAATTTTCCCGATAGTGATTTTCTGCCCGGATTTTTATTGGGCGAGCCGAATCGCTATCATCAGTGGTTTACGCATAGCCTCGGTTTCGCATTTTTAGCAGGAGTGGCGGGCACGGCATTTTATTGGCAGCAAAAGCAGTTGACGGAGCAGCCGGCCCGCTTGGGCTTGCATGGAATTTTCATCGGCCTTGCGGTGCTTTCCCACATCGTGCTGGATTTGTTGACGTGGGATTCTTCGCCGCCGAAAGGCGTGATGCTGTTGTGGCCATTTGAGCAAAAGCACTACGACTTGCGTTGGGATTTTTTCCTGGCCTGCAAGCGTGACAACAATTCGGCGACGTTTTTTTCGTCGCTGTTCAGTGTGTATAATTTGAAAATCGTTTTGCGAGAATTTTTAATTATGGCCCCGATCGTTGGATTGGCAAAAATTTTTGAGCGGCTGCGCAAGCTGCGCCCGGCAACGCAGCCGGTTGATATTCGCAACACCCAAGTCGCCAAGCTTGGCTTGCTGGAAATTTCGCCCTTGCCATCCGAATTGGCGAATCGGCGCTCACTCACGGCGTTAGCCGAAGCCGCGGAGCAGGATGAACACGAGCAATAACAAAATTTTTTGCAGCGTCGTTGTTCCCGTGATGAACGAGGAAGAAAACGTCCCGCATTTGCACAAAGCGATTAACGACGCCATGCAAGCGTGGGGACGTCCGTATGAAATCGTCATCGTTGACGACGGCAGCACGGATCGCACGTTTCCACTGCTCGCAGAAATTGCGCAACGCGACCCGCATTTGCGCGTCGTAAAATTCCGCCGTAATTTTGGTCAGTCCGCCGCCATGGGCGCGGGCTTTGAATTAGCGCGCGGTGAAGTCATCGTCACGATGGACGGCGATTTGCAGAATGATCCCCAAGATATTCCGATGGTGGTCGCGGAGTTGGAAAAAGGTTATGATGTGGTCAGCGGCTGGCGCAAGAATCGCAAAGACAAATTGATCATTCGCAAAGTGCCGAGCAAAATCGCCAATCGCTTGATTCGCAAAACCACGCAAGTGACGCTGCACGACACCGGCTGCTCGTTGAAGGCCTACAGCCGCGACGTGGTGAATAAAATCAGTTTGTACGGCGAGCTGCACCGCTTCATTCCAGCGCTGGCCCGCGTCGAAGGCGCGCGCATCGGCGAAGTTGTGGTCAACCATCACGAGCGCAAATTTGGCCAATCAAAATATAATCTGACGCGCACGTTTCGCGTGATCATGGACTTGACCACGCTCAATTTGCTGCTAAAATATTTGACGAAACCGCTGCATTTTTTCGGCGCGTTGACGCTGCTCTTTAACGCGCTCGGCGCCGGCGCGCTGTTGTATGCGGCATTCAATCTTGCCCAAAACCGCTTGGCGACTGAAGAATTGAACGTGCTGATGTCGCTCGGTTTTTTGCTCATCGCGGCAGGAATTAATTTTTTGTTGTTCGGTTTGATTGGAAATATGGTGGTCAAAACCGGCAAAAAACGTGATGAACGATTGCATGAAGTGGTTGCGTTTCAAGCGTGAAACCAAAATACATTTGTAGATTTTAACAAAGATTTGATTTTGTAGAAAATAATTGAAATGCAAGTAGAAACAAAAATACCACCGACTTACCTCGACGAGAATGTAATCTCTGAAAACGGGCGAGCGGTGACTACTCCCGCGATTTCCGTCATCGTGCCGACTTTCAATAACGGCAACGACGTGCCGGCGATGTATCGCGCTTTGCGGCAAGGCCTCGAAAATTACGGCGAAAGCTTTGAATTGATTTTCATCGATGATGCGAGCACGGACAACACCTACGCGCAGCTTTTGGAGATTGCCAAAAAAGATCGGCAGGTCAAGTTGATTCGCATGCGCACCTCATTTGGCGAGACTTCTGCGCTGGATGCCGGTCTGCGCCACGCGCTCGGCGAACGTCTCATCTTTGCCACGGCGCGCGTGCACGTCAACATGCAATCCTTGCCGCGCCTTTTGAAAAAACTCGACGAAGGCTTCGATCTCGTCGTCGGCTGGCGTACGCCGCGGCAGGATGGCGGGGTGAATCGTTTGGTCTCGCATTTGTTCAATTGGCTGATGCAAAAACAAGGCAAGTTGGAATTGCACGACATCAACTCAAGTGTGATTGCCACGCATCGCAGCGTGTTTGAGAACATCACCTTCTATGGTAATTTGAACGTGTTCATCCCCGTGCTCGCGGCGCGGCAGGGTTACAAAGTTGCTGAAGAGCAAATCGAGCAATTGTCCGGAAACTTTCGCAAATCGGTGCATGTTTCGGAATACATTCAGCGCTTGCTCGACATCATCACCGTGATTTTTTTGACGAAATACTCCAAAAAGCCACTGCATTTTCTCGGCTTCTTCGGCATGATTTTCACCGTCGCCGGTTTAGCGATGAATTTATATCTTTTTGTTTATCGCATTCTCGGCTTCGGCGCCATCGCTGGACGTCCGCTGCTCTTGCTCGGCGCGTTGCTGTTAGTGATCGGCCTGCAAATGATTTCGATTGGCTTGATTGGGGAAATGATTATTTACACACATGCCCGCGAAATCAAAGAGTATAATATCGAAACGGTGGTAGGCGCGTGAAACTCATCATCCAGATTCCTTGTTTGAACGAGGAAAAAACCTTGCCCGTAACCCTGGCCGATTTACCTAAGCGTATCGAGGGCGTTGATGAAATTGAAACATTGATTATTGACGACGGCAGTACCGATAACACCGTCGAAGTCGCGCGCCAGCACGGCGCCAATCACATCGTGCGCCTCACGAATCGTAAGGGGCTCGCCGAAGCGTTTATGACCGGCCTTGATGCCTGTCTCAAACTCGGCGCGGATATTATCGTTAACACCGACGGCGACAATCAATATCGCGGCGCCGATGTGGTTCGTCTCATCAAGCCGATTCTGGAGCGCAAAGCGGATATGGTGGTCGGTGATCGGCAGGTCGAGCGCGTCGTGCATTTTTCGCCGGTCAAGAAAAAATTGCAGAAGCTCGGCAGTTGGGTGGTGCGCCATGTTTCCAATACCGACGTGCCGGATGCGACCAGCGGATTTCGCGCCTATTCACGCGAAGCCGCGCTGCGGTTGAATATTATCTCGCGTTTCACTTATACGCTCGAGACGATCATTCAAGCCGGCAAAAAGAATATTGCCATCGGCCATGTCAAGGTTGCAACCAACGGCAAGCTCCGCGAGTCGCGTTTGTTTAGCAGCATCCCGGCGTACATCAAACGCAGCGTCGGCACGATGCTGCGCATCTACACGATGTACGAACCGTTGAAAACTTTTACAATGATGGGCGCGGTGGTGTTTTCGGCGGGTTTTCTGATTTCGCTGCGGTTTCTGTGGTATTATTTTTTTATTGACGGCGGTCGCGGCCACATTCAATCGTTAGTTCTCAGCGGCGCGTTGATGGTGATCGGATTTCAAGTCGGCTTGATTGGTTTGGTTGCTGATCTCATTTCGGGTAATCGCCGATTGATTGAGGATTGTTT
>CAYZFF010000439.1:0-4067 GCA_964477305.1 uncultured Cytophagia bacterium | reverse complement strand
GGCGAAAGAAAAATCGACCGTAACTATTCAGATATAAAAGGATGCTGTCATTCCGTAGGAATCTTTTCTGATCTCAAGCACAGTGCTTGTGCGAAAAAGGATTCTTTCAGAATGACCTGCGAACGGAAAGTCCTTCTGCTAAAAACGTGACGCGTTGAGCGTGACGTCCGCGCCAAGCCAGGCTTGGGCAAATCGTTTTTTGGCCGCCTCGGCCTCGGCGTTTTTCTTTTGCGAGAACAAACTCTGTTGCAAGCCAAACAGCGCCCAGCCGTTTTCCGGATATTTCTGTAAATCTGCTTCGTAAACTTTTTGCGCCTCGGCAGCGCGACCGGCTTCGAGCAAAACCGCGCCGAGATTGTGCCGCGCCGGCGTGTACCACGGCGGCGGCTCGTCGTAAGTTAAATTATCTTCCAACTCAACGGCACGCTGCAGATGCGTGATGGCCGTTGCGAAATCGCGGTGCTTGGCGGCCAGTTCGCCGCTCAACATTTCAGTCGCGATTTGCAGAAGATCGAAGGTCGTATTGATATCCCAAATCGTGACATATTTCAACGAAGTGTCAGCCGCAATATTTTTTAATTTCTCAAGCTCCATCTTTGCCGGCTCAAGTTGATTCGTGCGCGTGTAAGCCAGGCCGCGGCTAAAATGCCACACGCCATTCGGATAAAGCAAATCCGAATCCGGCGCGGTTTCTTTTAAAATCTCCTCCCATTTGCCGAATTTGACCATCGCATACAGCGGAATCGTCATGTAATGTTGCAGCGTGCCGAATCCCGGCTCGCGCATGAGTTTGCGATCCTGATTCATTGCCATGTGATGCGCCGCCATCAACGCTTTCTCGCTGTTGCCGCCGAAGGTCGCCGCGGCGGAGAGAAAATGATGGTTATGCGGCACGTATGTGACCGGGTACATCCCCTGGGCGTGGCATTGCGTGATGTAATTGCTATCGGCAGCAATCGCGCGCTCATTGGCCACAATGGCGTCGTGATAGCGGCCGGTGCGAATGAAAATATGTGCGGGCATGTGCACGAGATGCCCCGCTGCGGGCACGAGATCGCGCAGCAATTCGGCGCTGGCCATCGCGCGCCCGGGTTCCGCCGAAGCTTCGACGGCGTGAATGTAAAAGTGATTCAACCCCGTATGCTTCGGCCATTTTTGCAAGCCGGTTTCAATCGTGCTCACAATCTCCGGCGTCCACGGTTTCGGCTGGCCGTCTTTTTCCCAATATTTCCACGGATGCAAATCCATCGCCGCTTCGGCAAACAGCGCCGCGGCATCGGCGTCCTCGGGATATTTTTGCGCCACCTCGCGCATGGCGTTTGCATAAGCCTCATCCAGCGCAGCGCGGCTGTCGGGCGGCGTTTCGGCGTAACGTTGCGCGAGCGCGTTGATGAAAGCCTGTTCCTTCGCGCTCGCTTGCGGAGCTAACGCCACAGCTTTTTGAATGGCCGCGTAAGCGGTTGCATTTTCGGCGGCATCCATTGCGGCGTTGATATTCGGCCCGAGCACCAGCGCCGCGCCCCAATAGGCCATTGCGCAATTCGGATCGAGCCGCGCCGCCTCGCGAAACGCGCGCTCGGCCTCTTTGTGATTGAAGGCATAAGACAGCACCAGCCCTTGATTGAAGAAGCGCTGCGCCATTGCATTTTTCGTGGTCACGGCAAAGTGCAAATCGCCCATCCCTTCGAGCAAGGGCGCAAGCCGGCCTTGAGTTTCATCAACCTTGGGTTTTGCACAGCCGAGGTGCAAAATGCTAAAGCTGACGAAAACCGTAACCAAAATAATTTTTAATGAACGCATGAGACATTCCTCCTCGGGAAAGATTTTTTGGATGCAAAAATCCTGCGTCACAGCTTATTCTATTTTTAATCTTAACAATTACCGCATTCACGCTGGGGTTGATAATCGACAATGCTGCCGCGATGGCCCTGTTCGATTTTGCAGCATTCCAGAAACAGCGTTTTAAGCATTTCGCGGCCGCGCTGCACGCGCGATTTGGCGCCGGATAAAGACAGGCCTTGCTTGACCGCCACCTCTTTTTGACGCAGGCCATCGATCTCGGATAGTGTCACCGCTTGGCGATAATCCGGCGGAAGTTGCTGCAGCAATGGCAACATGCAACTCGCCAACTCTCTCGCTGTTTCGACGTCGTCCGCCACTGCAACGTCAAACGCGGCGTCAAAGGTTTTTGCCGCGTTGGGTTTGCGGTAATAATCGATGAGCACGTTGCGGGTAATTTGATACAGCCACGGCAGCATTTTTTGTTGATCAGCCAGTTCATTCAAATGCGTGTAGGCCCTGACAAAAACCTCTTGCACAATGTCCTCGGCAAGGTGGGAATCATTGACGCGCTTGCGAACGAAACGATACAATCGGGCGCGGTACTCATTCCAGACTTGATCGTTGAGGGCTCGCGCCGAATCATTTTGCATGATGGTTGTTCAGGTTAAAAGTTCGCGCCGTCCAGCCGGCGTTACAATAATATACCGGCTGGACGCCGTGAAAGCAAGTTCATTTACAGCCGCAACCGTTTGCCGATGGCGCCGTCTCGCCGCAGCAAGCGTTTTTGGCCGCCGGCTCACAACAGGTTTGCTGCTCGGCGGTCGAGCAGCAGGCTGGCGCATTTTTCGCCGCCTGGCCGGCAAAAAATTTCTGGAGGTTCTCTGGAACTGCTGCACTTTGTTCTGCGGCGGTAGACGCGAGTTGCGGCAGGCGAAAAGCTTCCTGCAAAACGGCTTCGACAATCATGGCTTCCGGCGCTTCCGTATATTCTTCGCCGCGATAACTCCAGACGCGGCATTGGGTGCCTTCGCTGCAGCCGCATAAATCGGTGCACGAGTCGCAGCGGCTTTCTTTGGTTTCCAGCGCAATATCACGGCCATTCACGCGAATGGTGGGGGACGTTACGAAACGATGCGCTTGTGCTTTCTCGACGGAGTCGATGAGAATTTTGTTGAGCTTTTGCTCGACGCCGATCAGATTTAACACTTGCGCTACTGAGGCCAGCGCTTTTTCCAGATTGGTATTCGTGCTGACGCAGCGGGTGCACGTGTTCAAATCCAAAAACAGAAAATCGATATCGAGTTTCCGCGGTTCGGCGGCGGAGGGGTGTGCGGGGTTCAGCATTTTTTCATCTCCTTGGGATTAAAGGTTTGGAGTTATGTTGCTTCACCAAAGGAGACGAAAGCTTTCTAAAAAAGACGCAAAATTTTATAATCTTTATTTCTTGCGCGCGGTCACGAGGGGCTGATGAAATCCGCTTGTTGCCGGCAGGTGCCAGCAAATTTCGGCGAAGCCCGCGGCGTGTAAAATCGTGATCAGCTCTTCTTGTTGTAAGGCGCGGCATTTCGTGGCGAGCAGATCGGTTTGCCATTCATTCTGCCGCCGTTGTAAAAGAAAGTGATTGCGTGTATACGAGCGGCGATCAGCGGCCCAATCCCAGATTTGAAAACTGATGCGCCGGCCGGCGGCGTCATCGAAGACATGCGGGAGGGTTGCCGTCCAGCGTTGCTCCGAGGCCGCCTGCGGGTAATCGTAGAGACTGATGAGCAGCAGGCCGTCGCGCCGCAACTTTGTTCGCATCTGGCGCGCCGCGAGCAATAAAGCCGTTTCGTTGAGAAGAGGCGACAACGCATTGTTGCCGGAAAGCACAACGTCAAATTTCCCGGCCACTTCGGCGTTGAGCGAGCGCAGGTCGGCGGTTTCAAAAGTCAGGGTGACGCCGAGCGTTTCTGCGGCTTGCCGGGCGTATGCCAAAACCGCCGGATTGGCATCCGTCGCATGAACTTGATAACCGAACAATGCCAGGCCGATAGCCTGCGTGCCGAGGCCGCAGGAACAATCCAGCACGGTGAGCGGCCGCATGCCGAGATGGCGGCGAATGAATGCATTCAGCGCTTCGCCCTGCCGTCGCACTTCTTTTTCCCAATCCGCAAAGAGCCGTTGGTCGTCGTTGATCAGACGTTCATAAAATTTAAAATCTGCATCCTGCATAACTCACTTCAACCCAACAACCACAACCCGAACTGACTTTTTATTGGCAGCGCCGAAGACGAAAAAAAGACGAG
>CAYZFF010000438.1:0-4099 GCA_964477305.1 uncultured Cytophagia bacterium | reverse complement strand
TTTCACCTCGGAAACGCTGCGGTCACCCCGCCATCCACATTCAACATGCAGCCCGTGGTTTTCGCCGAGCGATTCGACGCGAAGAAGAACGCCGCCTCGGCAATGTCCTCCGGATAAATGTGAACTTTCAACGCATTGCGTTGGCGATAAAATTCTTCCAGCTCTTCCGGTTTAATTTTGTAGGTTGCCGCGCGCTCGGCGCGCCAACTCGACTCATTCCAAATGCGCGAGCCCGCGAGCACGGCGTCGGGGTTCACAATATTCACGCGAATGCCATGCGGCGCGCCTTCTTCGGCGAGACAGCGCGCGAGATGCAATTCCGCCGCTTTCGCGGCGCTGTAAGCCGAGGCATTTTTACCGGCCACCAGCGCGTTTTTCGACACCACAAAAATCAAGGCACCGCCGGTTTTCTGCGTTTTTAATATGCGAAAACCTTCGCGCGCCGCCAGAAAATATCCCGTCGCTAAAATCGCCATGTTGCGATTCCATTCGCTAAAGTTTGTTTCTTCAATTGGACTCGACGACGCGATACCGGCGTTCGGCACGACGAGATCGATGCCGCCGAAATAACGGCACACCTCATCGAACGCCTGGCGCATTTGCGTTTCATTCGTCACATCCGCCAGCGTTCCCAAGACGCGATCTTTGGAAAATTGCGCGCGCAATTCTGTCACCGCGGCTTCCAGAACATTCGCGTCGATGTCCAGCAAGGCCACGTGGGCGCCTTCCGTCAAATATTTTCGCGCGATGGCTTTACCGATGCCGCCGGCACCGCCGGTGATCACCGCGACACGACGTGCAAGCTCTTTTTCCGGCGGCAAACGCTTGAGCTTGGCTTCTTCCAAAAGCCAATATTCAATATTGAAAGCTTCTTGTTCAGATAAACCAACGTACGCACTCACGGCGGTGGCGCCGCGCATGACATTGATTGCGTTCACATAAAACTCCGCGGCCACCCGCGCCGTGGCTTTGTCCGCGGCAAACGTCATCATGCCCACCCCAGGAATGAGAAACACCACCGGATTCGGATCGCGCATGGCCGGGGAATTCTGCTGCTTGCAGCGATTATAGTAGCCCGCATAATATTCGCGATAACTCGGCAAGGCGTCGGCAATAATTTGTTTTAATTTGGCGACGTCATCTTTTTCCGGATGCCACGGCGCGAAAAGCGGACGAATTTTCGTGCGCAGAAAATGATCGGGACACGAGGTACCAAGACTCGCCAACTCCGCCGCCTCCTTTGAATTCACAAACTCCAGCGCGCGCATCGAATCATCGAAATGCCCGACCTTACGCTGCTGTTGTCCCACCAGGCCGCGAATATACGGCATGAGTTCCGTGGCAATTTCCTGCCGGCGTTTTTCCGGGTGCGCGGTGAAGTGCATGCCGCCAAAAACCTTGGCCCGTTTCGCAATACGGTTCTCCAAAAATGTCGCGGCTTGCTCGATCAAACGCAGCGTGGTTTCGTAACATGTTTTCGCCGTATCGCCCCAACTGAAGAGACCGTGGCCGGCTAAAATCAAGCCGTCGAGATTGGATTGGGAGTGGTAGGCCGCTTCGATTTGCAAGCCGAGATCAAAACCGGGGCGCTGCCATTTCACCCAACCGACGCGGCCGCCAAAAATTTCTTCCGTCAATGCGCGGCTGTCTTTCGACGCCGCAATCGCAATGATCGCATCCGGATGCAGATGATCAACATGCCGGCGCGGAATAAAGGCGTGCAACGGTGTATCAATCGACGCCGCGGTTGGATTGAGATTAAACGTGCAATGCGGTAGATACCCAACCATCTCGTCTTCAAATTCCAAACCGCGATAGTGTTTTTTGAGTGCGTACAATTTTTCTAAATACAAGCTCGCAAAGCCCTGCCGCTTGATGCTGCCCAAATCGCCGCCGCTGCCTTTGACCCACAACACTTCCACTGACCCGCCGGTCAGCGGATCTTTTTCTGCAACCTTTGCCGAAGTGTTACCCCCGGCAAAATTCGTGAGACGCAAATCCGCGCCGAGCAGATTGGAACGGTAGACGAGCAGATCAACTTCGGATTTGCCTGTTGCGTCGGCGTCGTTCCAGAGATAATTGACATATTTAAAAGCGGCCATTCTTATTTCCTTTAATCAGTTAATGCAAAATAATTGTGGCAAGATCATTTTTAATTGTTACGGCGCAAGCGATTTTAGCGCTTCTCGCAACCATTGTAAATTTTTCTGTGAATTTTCAATCAACGGCAAACAATGCGTTTCCAGCGTCACATGTTCAACGAGACGATCTTGCACCAACGCTTTGATCTGGCCGTTCCAGTCAATTTTTCCTTCACCAATGGGCACGCATTGGATCAACGAACCTTTAATCGTATCTTTGACATGAACGTTGGCGATCCATTTTTTGAGTGCATGGTAACCGTCCGGATAAGGCGTTTCATCCGTGCCCAACGCATTCGCCGGATCCCAATTGGCGCGCAAATGCGGCGAGTTCACCGTGGCGATAATGTGCGCCGTGTTTTTGCCGGTGTCACACCAGAATCCAGGCTCATTCTCAATCACGATTTGCAGATTTTCTTTTTCGGCAAGTGCAGCGATTTGACGAAAGGCTTCGATGACTTGCGGTAACAGGATTTCGCCCTGCTGGGGCAACCGATGAAAGCCAAAAATAATGACCTTCGGAGCCGCAAGCTTTTTTGCCAAAGCAAACGTCGCCGGCAAGGTTTCGTTCAGCTCGCGCTGCAACGTGGCATGATCGTCGATCGTGCCCTTGCCCGTGCCCGGCGATAATGCCGTGTAGCGCAGGCCAAATTTTTCTTTGAACCACAGCAAGTCGTCAACGGTTTCAGGTTTGACCGTCGGCACACGCGCCTCGCCAACCACGCGCAGCTCGTAATCCATAATGCCCCAGTTCAGCCCGAGTTGAATCGCTTCACGCACATCGCTGCTAATTTCGTCGGTGACAATTCCAATTCGCATAATTCTCCAGAGTTCAGGTTTAAATCCGGAATACAAAATACATTGCGATCGTTTAAAAGTCAAGCCACTTGCATTCGATAAGCAAAATGATTATCTTGCATACTTCGATGCGGTAACTTTCAACCGTCAGCGGGGAGTAAAAGGATGAGAATGATGACGTCGCGAGAACGAGTCATGGCGACACTCACCGGCAAACGGCCGGATCGGGTGGCGCTGAATTTTTTTGCGGGTTGGAATATTGCGGTGCGCGAAAAAGTGGCCGCGCGCTACGGCACGGTGGATGCTTTTTGCGATCTCATGCACACCGACATCGTTACCGGTGTGCTGCCGCGCTTTCCTTTTGGCGGCGCGGAGAATCATGCCCGCATTATGGATTTGGATCAATATCTCGAGCTCGAACCGGATGATCCCACGTCGCCGGCGATGATCAGTACGCCCTGCGATCAAGTTTTAAACTTGACGGTGAAAGAGGCCTTGCGCTATCATCAACAAAACAAAGCGGTGTTTTGTCATGCCTGGGGCGTGTTTGAATTGTCGCAATTTCTTTATGAGCATGACGGCTTGCCGGGCACGGAAATGGCCTTGCTCAACATGGCGGCGGAGCCGGAGAAAAATCGCCGCATGTTTATGAAGCTCGCGGAATGGACCGCCGATGGCGTGGAGAATGCGATCAAGGCCGGCGTCGACGTCATCGAGCTTTCTGATGATTGGGGCCAGCAAAGCACAATGATGTTCAGCCCCAAGATGTGGTGGGACATGATTTATCCGGCGATGAAAATTATTTTTGAGCGCGCCCAGCGTTACCACGTTCCCGTGTTGTTGCACAGCGATGGCGATGTGACGCTGGTGCTGGATGGCATCAGGCAACTTGGCATCGCGGGCCTGCATCCGGTGCAGGAATCTTCCGGCATGTCCCCGCAACAGACGCGCGAGAAATTAGGCCCGCGCTATTGCATCATGGGCGGATTGGATACGATCACCGCGTTGCCGGTGATGACGCCGGCAGAAATTCGTCTCGAGGTCGAACGCGTGTTTTCCATTCTCAAAAACAGCGGCCCTTTTATCTTTTCCGGCTCGCACATGATTCAGGATGACACCGATCTCGACGTGGTGGTTGCGGCCTACGAACGAGCGTATGA
>CAYZFF010000437.1:0-4100 GCA_964477305.1 uncultured Cytophagia bacterium | reverse complement strand
CATCCACGCTTTTAAAAACTGGATTCCCGCCAAAAGCGTGCGGGAATGACAAGCCTATAAAATGAGCAGGTTATTTATTCGGTGATTCATAAATTGTGGTTACCGCGCACTGGAAAGCTCGAACTTCCTTGCAAGCACCCCGTGGCGGATTCACTCAGATAAATTTATCACGGGGTTTCGTTTTTAACCCCGCCCATCATCCCCTCCTGAAAACTATCCTTTGCGATAGGTGAAACCTTCTCGAAGCCGCGTACATATTACTCGATCATTCAATCAATCGCAATACGCGACGGCAAAACCATCGCAAGCGATAGCGGAAATTCCCTGCAAAATTCCGTAACTTGTAGAAACAAAAAAGTACATTCGCTTGGTAGCGACGAACTTATTAAAACAGGAGCAATACCATGACCGCAGAAATGCAAGCTTTAAAGTCACGGCTTAAAACCGTGTGGATGGCCGGTGATTACGGCCATTTTGCCAAGTATATGGAGCCGAGCGCTTTGAATTTTTTGGCGCGCCTGCCGCTCAAGCCGAAAATGCGCATGCTCGACGTGGCCTGTGGCGCGGGGCAAATTGCGATTCCCGCCGCGCGCACCGGCGCGCAGGTGACAGGCATCGACATTGCCACCAATTTAATTGAACAGGCGCGGGCCCGCGCGCAAGCGGAGCTGCTTAACGTTCGTTTTGATGAAGGCGACGCGGAAATGCTGCCGTATGCCGACGCTTCATTCGAGTTGGTGACGACGCTCATTGGCGCGATGTTCGCGCCGCGGCCGGAGCAGGTTGCAGCGGAATTGGTGCGCGTGTGCCAACCACAAGGCCGCATTATTATGGCCAACTGGACGCCGGAGGGTTTCGTCGGGCAGATGTTTAAGATTATCGGAAAGCACGTGCCGCCGCCGGCACTCATGCCCGCGCCGGTGTTGTGGGGCAAGGAAGAAGTCGTGCGTGAACGGTTGCGCGAGGGCATTGCCGACCTGCGCACGACAAAACATTTATATATTTTTGATTATCCCTTTTCGCCGGCGGCCGTGGTGGAATTTTTCCGCGAGTATTACGGCCCGACCAATCGCGCTTTTGCAGCGTTGCCGGAAGATGGGCAAGTGGCGCTGCGCCGTGATCTGGAAAATTTGTGGACGCAACATAATCTTGCCACCGACGGCACGACGCGGGTTGAAGCCGAGTACCTTGAAGTGAGTGCGGTGCGGGCGTGAATCATGACGACAGGATTGCATAAAACCATCGCAAGCGATAGCAGAAACCGCAGCTCAAATCGCGTTCATTGTAACATCAACAAAAAATACTTTCAACCCAAGGAGGTTGCATGAAAAAAATTCTGGTGTTCACGTATGGCGTCATTTGCTATGCCATCTTCTTCGGCACGTTTCTCTATGCGGCCGGATTCATGGGTAACATTTTCGTTCCGAAATCGATTGATTCCGGCGCAACCGGGCCGTTGGGTGCTGCGCTCGTCATCAATGCGGCATTGCTTGGCTTGTTTGCGGTGCAACACAGCGTGATGGCGCGGCAGGGATTCAAAAAGCTGCTGACGAAAATTATTCCAGCGGCGGCAGAGCGCAGCACCTATGTTCTGCTCTCCAGCGTTTGTCTCATTCTCTTGTTCGCTTATTGGCAACCAATGGGCGGCGTGGTTTGGGAGGTGCAAAATCAAACAGCCCGCATTTTACTTTACACGCTGTTCGCATTCGGCTGGCTGTTAGTCTTGGTCACCACTTTTTTAATCAATCATTTCGATCTCTTCGGCTTGCGGCAAGTCTGGCTTTACTTGCGAGGCAAGGAATACCGGCCGCTGGGTTTCGTCACCCCGGGGCCGTACAAGCACGTGCGTCATCCGCTTTACGTCGGCTGGTTGTTCGCCTTCTGGGCGACGCCGGTGATGACGGTGGCGCATCTGGTTTTTACGCTTGCCACGACGGCTTACATCCTGATTGCCATCCGTCTGGAAGAGCGGGATTTGATGGACATTCACGGCGAAGCTTACAAAACCTATCGCCGGCAAGTGCCAATGCTCATTCCGGCCGGGCGCAAAGAAATGGCGCTGCAAGAATCGTAAACGATATGTTCCTGAACCGTTGAGGTGTTGACGGCTGCGTCAAGCATGGCGACGGACAGGGTAGGTAGAGAAAAGACCATGAAATTTATCAAAGAGCTTTTTCGATTTTTTGCCGCTGGCAGCAATGACAACCAGCGGCAGGAGCCGCCTTCGCCGCCGGCCAAACCAGCCGATAAAGAATCCGGCGAATTGACGCGCGAGCAGCTTGCCGAGATTTTAAATTGGTTGAGCTTTTATTGACAATTCGAATGTCGCGCGTTAGTCCGGCGTTCGAGAGTTCCAGCAATCCAATACACGAGACGCGAGTTTAATAAAATGGCCGCACTCCTGGTGGTTGCCAAAAGCCTTCGGCAAAATCGCATCTTCAAGCTGTATGCGCATTACCTGGTCGACAGCATTCTGCTCGTAAAGCAGTTTGGTTGCAAAGAACTCCTGCGCCGGCGCGGCAAAAAATTTTTCTATGCGATCATCGGATATTATCTGGTGCGCGATATGGTGCTTTATCTCATTATTCCGTACGCCGTGGCGCGCGGACTGTTTTGATTACCAACTGCCCATCAGAAATTAACCAACCCTTATGGAGATTTATGGAAACCGTGCAACGCCTCAAAACCGCTTTTGAGCGGAATGCGAAAGCTTTGCAATTGCGGCCGGCGCTCGGACAAAAAACAGCCGTTACCTCCGTGCGCGTCGTCGACGGCTTGAAGTGTGAGATCACCGAAGGCGATTGGAAAATCGTCGTGGATCTTGGCGAGAATCGCGGCGGCAACAACGCCGGGCCCAATCCCGGCATTCTCGGCCGTGGCGCGTTGGGAAGTTGCCTGGCGATGGGATATATCATGTGGGCCGCCAAACTCGACGTGCCGATTATGAACCTCGAAGTGACCGTGCAAGCCGATATAGACGCGCGCGGCGAATTTGGTGTGGCCGAGGTTCCCGCCGGTTACACGGAAGTTCGCTATTGTGTGGCAGTGACCAGCTCCGCGAGCGGCGAAGAGATTGTCCGCGTCCTCGATCTGGCCGACAAACATAGCTCGTATTTCGACATCTTTGGACGCGCACAAAAACTTTCACGCTCCGTTTCTATTACACGGCCGAAAAAAGTTGCAGTGGCGTAATCGGGGGTGTGTAGTTTTATTAAGAGCGGCATTTAATGATAAAGATGAAAGATTTTTTATGGATCCGAAATTACAACGCCGCATTCAACGCTACGGTTGGGACCAAGCAGTGCCATATTATGAAAACTACTGGCAGCAACAACTTGAACTTGCGCAAGCTCAATTGCTGATGCTGGCGGCGCTGCATCGCGGTGAGCGTGTGCTGGACGTGGCTTGCGGCACCGGATTGGTCGCTTTGCGTGCCGCGGCATTAGTTGGCAGCGACGGCGAAGTGGTGGGCACGGATATTTCTGAAAAGATGATTGCGTTTGCGCAACAAATCGCCGCCGATAAAATGTTGTCGCAGGCAAGATTTGTTCGTATGGATGCCGAGCGATTGGCGTTTCCAGAGAATTATTTTGATGCCGCCCTCTGCGCGCTGGGTTTGATGTATGTGCCTAATCCCGAAATCGCGCTTGCCCAAATGTTTCAAACTTTGAAACCCGGCGGCCGCGCGGTGGCGGCGGTCTGGGGACGGCGCCAGCATTGCGGCTGGGCGGAAATTTTTCCCATCGTGGAAGCGCGCGTAAAATCGGAAGTATGTCCGCTTTTCTTCCAACTGGGCACAGGCGACTTGCTGCAACAGGCCTTTGTAAAAGCCGGATTTCACCATGTGCTCAGCCAACGGATTTCGACGATCCTGCAATATGATTCAGCCGCTGCAGCGTTGGGCGCGGCATTTGCGGGCGGGCCGGTAGCGTTGGCCTATTCGCGTTTCACTGCGCTCCAACGTGAAGAAGCCCATGCCGAATATTTGTCTTCCATCGCTTCATATCGCTGCGGCGAGCGTTACGAAATTCCGGGGGAGTTTGTCATCGTGCGCGGCGACAAAACATGAAATTAGAATGATAAAATGCCATTGACTTCAA
>CAYZFF010000436.1:0-4102 GCA_964477305.1 uncultured Cytophagia bacterium | reverse complement strand
CCGAATCAAATGATCATCACCGACGGCAAAACCGTTTGGACGTATGCGTTGGATAAAAAACAAGTGATGGTTGATCGTCTGGAAAAGTCGAAAGAAAATCCGTTGCCGCGCGATTTGATTCTCAAATATACGCATGATTTCAAAGCCAAACTGTTGCGCAGCGAAAAAGTCGGCGCGACGGATTGCTATGTGTTGGCGTTGACCCCGCGTGAGGAAGAGGCCTATGTGCAATCCGTGACCGCCTGGATTGATAAAACGACCTACCTGGCGCCGCGCATCGAACAGGTTGACATTAATGATAACAAAACGATCTATCTCTTGAAAAATGTCCAACGCAATGCCCCGATTGCCGACGATTTGTTCTCATTTAAGATTCCCGCTGATGCCGAAGTGGTGGATATGCGTTAAATTTAAAATATTTTAGTGAAATATATTACGGCCAGCAGATGAAAATTATCCGCTGGCCGTTTTGTTTGGTGGTATACAAATGTGGTATTGAACTGCCGCGCTCGCCGTTTTCGCCCCGCCTGCTGTTAAATTTCTGCAATCATTTTCGACAACACCCCGCTCTTGCTGATATATAGATTGTTGGTTAATAAAATGCAAAAACGCTGGAAGCCGATCTTTGAGATGGCTTCACACGAAAATGTAATTTACATTTTCGTGCTTGCGCAAAAATTCAATTAAATTAACCTGATAGTCTACCGGCATCGTGTGACGCGGAGTCGTCTCCGATGCTGGATTTCGCCAACCCAAGGATGGCGCGGCCCTCTGGCCGCAGGCGAAATTGAACTTCAACCTATGGGTGTAAAGCTATGCGATATTTCAGTAAAGGAATTCCGCGGATGGGATTCCTCGTTATGGTATTTTGTTTTCTCCTTCCCGCCTTTGTCGCCGCACAAGATGAAGCCGAGCAGAGCGCCAGCGACCGCAACCGCGGCGCGCAATATTTTCTCGGCGCTGAAGATGAATTGCTCATCAAAGTCAATATTTGGGGATTCGTCCGCAAGCCGGGACAGTACATGGTGCCGAAAAACACCGATCTCATTTCGCTCATTTCATTTGCCGGCGGACCCATCGAACAGGCTAAAATTAACAAAGTCAAAATTATTCGCGCGCCGGAATTTAACCCGGCAACACAAAGTCATCGGGTAAATCAATCTGACCTGGCTTTGGCCAGCCGCAGCAACAATATCGAGTTGAGCAAACTTGCCGCGCCGAATCAGGAAGTTCTCGAAGTCAATATCAAAAAATATCTCGAGACCGGCGAACGCAATTTGATTCCAGAACTGCGTCCGGGCGATACGATTGTCCTGCCCGGCAGCACGCTGCATTTTCTCGGTAAAGTGTTGGATTTCGCCTCCAAGTTTGCCGTGGTGGCGCAAATTTATTTTTGGGTTAATGTGGCTGACCGCCAATAATTTATAAACGAACTTTGTTCCACCGGAGCAAAAGTTAGCCAGCGCAGTCGCCAGCCGTCAAACCTTGCGGCCAGCCGGCTAACCTTTTACATACAGTTTGAAAGAGCATACCATGGAAGAGTTGCACGAGCGACAGGTGTCGTTTAATGATTACCTCCGCATTTTTTACCGCGGCCGCTGGGTAATCGTCACCACATTCTTGCTGGTGATGGGCCTCACCGTTTACATGACTTTTACGGCAACGCCGGAATACGAAGCGGCGGCGAAATTGATGATTGAAGACAAGGGCGGCATGGAGCAATCCCTTTTTGACATCAGCAGTTTGATGAAAAAAGAAACCATGGTGAATAACCAGGTGGAAATTTTGCGCAGCCGCACGCTCGCCGAAATCGTCATCCGGCGCCTGCAGGATTCGGCCATCGCCAACCAGGTGAGTTTGTTAAACCCTCCCGATCAACAAGACACCGGCCTGATGGCTGACATTGGACGCTGGGTGAGTGATTTGGTCACTTTTAGCAGCGACTCCTCGGATTTATACACCATCGAAGACATGATCATCGAATTGCGCGATCGCTTGGTTATTACGCCGATTCGTGACACCGACATGATCGAAATCCGCGTTACCGGCCCAACTGCGGAAGAAGCGGCGTTTATCACCAATACGCTGGCGCAGGCCTACAGCGAAAAGAATCGCCTGGAAAGCCAGGAAGAAGTGCGGCAGGTGAAGAACTTTCTTGATGAGCAATTGCGGATTGTGAAGCAGCAATTGACGGAATCCGAAGAAGCGCTCAAAAATTTTAAAGAAGGCGAGAAGGTGGTGGCGTTGTCGGATGAAACGGATGAGTTGATTAAGAAAGCGGCTGAATTTGAAGGCCTTTACAATGAAGCCCTCACTGAATATAATTCCAACCGCGAACGCCTCAAATATGTTAACGCCCAACTCGATCGCAGCCGCAAGAATTTCGACCTGAATAGCATTGCGGCCACACCGTATATCGAAGGGTTCAAAAAACAAATGGGCGAGCTGGAAGGCAAAAAAGCCAGCTTGATCTCGCGTTTGCTCAACGCCGGGGTTTATCGCGATGACGATCCGCAAGTGCGCAAATATGACGAAGAAATCGGCATGGTGCGCAAGCAGTTGCAGGAAGAAATCACCAAGCTCGCCGCCGTCGAAATTTTAAATCCGGTGGCAGTTAGCGAAGAATTGTCAGCGCGTAAAATCGAGATCGAAACCAATCTGCAAGCGTTGCAGCCTAAAGTTGAGGCGTTCAAGCGCATCATCACCGATTATGACAAGCAATTGGAAACGCTGCCGGACAAAAGTTTGCGGCTTGCGCGCCTGCAACGCGCCGCCCAGGCCGATGAGAAAATTTATTTGATGATGCAGGAAAAGTTTCAGGAATCCCGCATTACCGAAGTCGGCCAACTCGGCCAAGTGCGCCTGATTGATCCGGCCCGGCCGCCGCAGGAGCCGGTTCGCCCGCGCAAGAAACTCAATCTCATTCTCGGTTTCATTGTTGGTCTTGGCCTTGGCGTCGGCCTGACGTTTTTATTCGAGTACATGAATAACACCGTGCGCAGCATTGAAGACATTGAAAAAATCGGCGTCACGGTGCTGGGCTCGATTCCGATGATAAGCGAAGAAGAAGCGGTCAAACGCATGAAAGTTTTGCCGGCGAGTATGAACGGTAAAAACGGCGCCGTTGATTCGCCGGAAGCGCGGCGCATGGTCTCGCGCTTGATCACGCATTTTGCGCCGAAATCACCGATTTCGGAAGCGTATCGAACTTTCCGCACGAATATTCAATACACCAAGCTTGATCGCGATTTGAAAGCGTTGCTGGTGACCAGCCCCGGTCCCGGCGAAGGCAAGTCAACGTCCGTGGCGAATCTCGCCATTACGATGGCGCAGATGGGCAGCAAAGTGTTGTTGATCGATTCGGATTTGCGTCGCCCGATTTTGCACTCGATTTTTAATATTGACCGTCGCGTGGGCCTTTCAAATGTGCTCGTCGGACGCGCCACCATTGAAGAAGCCGCGCAGACGACGGAGATCGAAAACTTGTTCGTCATGCCCTGCGGCACGCTGCCGCCGAACCCGTCGGAATTGCTCGGCTCCTCGGCGATGAAAACGACGCTCGATGCGATGAAAGAAAAATTTGATATCGTGCTGTTTGACAGTCCGCCGATCATCGCTGTCACCGATGCGGCCGTGTTAAGTTCACAACTGGATGGCGTGATTCTTGTTATTAAATCCGGACAAACCGACCGTGAAGCTGCGTTCCGGGCTTACACGTTGCTGAAGAATGTGAAGACGCGCATTCTGGGCGCGCTGTTGAACGGCGTGCATATTGAAAGCATGTACGGCAGTTATTACTATTATTATCATTACTACTACTACGGTAAAGACGGCGATAAGAAGAAAAAGAAATCGCGCACTCGCAAACAGGAATCATAAGTTTAAAGCGTGAGGCGTAAAACTCAGGTGGGAGATTGAAAGCCGTGACTGGCGGAAAAAGAAAAATGCTCGTGATCGGTTTGGACGGCGCGCCGCCGGAGCTGATTTTCGAGAAATATCGAACGGAACTGCCGCACATTCAGCAGCTCATGCAAAATGGGGTTTGGGAAAAATTGCAGAGCTGCCATACCATCGTGATGCTGCTGTCGGATCATGGCGCAAA
>CAYZFF010000435.1:0-4103 GCA_964477305.1 uncultured Cytophagia bacterium | reverse complement strand
TTCAAATATTAAACGCGATGAGTAAAAGTTAAAAAAGTTGCTTGGCTAATAAACAGTTTTGTTAAACACGAAGACACGAAAAAAAAGCTTTCTTGGTGTCTTTGTATCTTGGTGGTTGAGAAAATTTTTAAAGAGAAAACCATGGCACTGAAAATTAAATCAGCAAAAGAAACCGAATTTGATTTGTTGGCATTGGGCGAATGTATGATTCGCCTAAGTCCGCCGGGACATCAACGCATTGAGTTGACGCCAGTGTTTGAAGCGTACGCCGGCGGCGGCGAATATAATGTCGCGTATGCGCTGGCACGGTACGGCATGCGCACGGCGTGGATTTCTCGGCTCGTCGATAATCCGCTCGGTGCGTTTATTAAAAATCACGCGCAGGCGAGCGGCATGAATGTGAGCGAGGTGATTTGGGCGCCCTACGATGGCGTGGGCCGCGTTGACCGCATCGGATTGAATTTCACCGAAGTCGGCATTGGCGTGCGGGCGAGTGTGACGCTTTATGATCGCGGCCACAGCGCGGTTTCACACATGAAACCCGGAGAGGTGGATTGGAAGAGAATTTTCGCGCAACGCCAAGTGCGCTGGTTTCACACTGGCGGCATTTTCACGGCGTTGAGCGACAGTTGCGCCGCAGTTGTGGAAGAAGCGATGCGCGCCGCGCACGAGGCAGGAACGATTGTGAGCTACGATCTCAACTTTCGCAGCAAACTCTGGTCGAGCAAGCGCGCGATTGAAGTCACCAAAAAACTCGTGCCGTATATTGACGTGCTCATCGGCAATGAAGAAGATTTTCAGAAAGTGCTGGGCTTTGAGGTGGAAGGCACGGACGAAAGTTTGAAGACACTGCCGATTGAAGGTTACAAAAAAATGGTGGAGAAAGTCGTGAAGGCGTATCCGCAAATCAGCGCGGTGGGCACGACGTTGCGCGAAGTGGTGAGCGGCCTTGTCAACAATTGGTCCGCGATTATGTATTATGATGGTCAGTTTTATCAATCAAAACGCTACGATAATCTCGAAATTGAAGATCGCGTCGGCGGCGGCGACGGTTTCTGCAGCGGCTTCGTTTATGGATTGCTGCATAACATGTCCCCGCAAGAATGCGTCGAAATGGGCGCCGCGCATGGCGCGCTGTTACAGAGCACGCGCGGCGACACGAGCATGGTGACGATGGAAGAAATCAAGCACGTGATGGGAGGGGGAAGTGCGAGGATTAAACGGTGAGGAAGATTAAGTCATCGCGAGGAGCGCTTTTGGCGACGAAGCGATCCACTGACAATTCAAAAGATTGCTTCGTTTTGCTGGAAAGCGCGGGGTTCGCAATGACATTGTAAATTAACCGAAACCGATTATAGCATCGAAAAAATCGCCTCAAGCTGATCAATCCCCGAACGGAGTAAAAAACCCGAATTGCGCCCGTAGCTTTTAATCCCCACCACAAAAAAATTCGGCTCGCCGGTTTGCAGCGCCTGCGGCTTGACGTCGATTTTCGCGAGACAATCCGTGATATTTGTCAGCGCACGATACAAGCCGCTTACGCCCTCGCTGATTCCGGAAAATTCTGCGCTGAGTTCACGCAGCATTTCGAGATGGGGACGATAACCGGTTAAAGCAATGATTTCATCAATTTCAATTTCTTCAATTGTGCGCAAGACTTTAAGCTTTACTTTGAGTACTTCTTGAGTTTTAGATAGTGCTTCAAGTGTGGCGCGACGTAATACTTTAATGTTTTTTGCCGGATTTTGCGCAATCGCATTTGCCGTTGAAGCGATGCTTGAACGTTCCGGCAATGGATCATCAGGAATATCGGCAATCGGTTTCGTGCGATCCGTGCGCACGGCCCAAACGACTTGCGTCGCAGGTTCTTGTTGCGCGATCTGGTTTAACGCGATAATCGCATGCGCCGCCGAATGGCCGTGGCCGATGAGCAAAATTCTTTTCCCGGCATAGCGCTCAAAATTGCTACTGCCATAATCGCGCAGATGACGAACGATCCGGTTTCCAAGCTGGTGCTCACCGAGCGCGGGCATGCCGGATGAACCTGCCCAGTTCGGCTGGGCATAAACGCCACTGGCGTCAAAAACAATGTCTGCTTCAAAAATTTTTTCCCGCCCTTCAACATCTTCAGTCAAAATGCGAAAAGCGCGCTCGGTGCGCAGGGGATGATTGGGCAATCCCATCTTGCCCAGCCCGGCGCGTGCGATGGAGACGACACGTTGGCCGCAAAGAATTTTTCCCTCCAGTTCAGGCAAGCGCGATAACGGCTGCAAAACGGCTTCAACAAATTCACCACCCGTCAAAATCGCATCGTCTGCGGGAAGCGTGTTGCCCGCCAAAGCTTGGCGGACGCGCGGCGAAATGTTCATACCGAACGGCGAGAAGAAGCGCACATGCTGCCATTGACGAATGTTCTCGCCGATACGTCCGGCATCAAACATGGTGACCTCAAATCCGCGATCCAGCGCACGCAATGCCGTCTCAAATCCCATCGGCCCCGCGCCAATCACAACAGCTCGTTTCTTGCTTGCAGCTAACACGATTTTGTCTCCATTAACAGACGGGGTATTGGAGCAACATTATTCCAACAAGCCATTACTCCAAAACCCCATCAAGCCAATTTCCTATTCCCGCGCTTGCACGTTCAACGACTGAATGTGGTGCACCAGCGAGGTGCCCGCGCGCAGTGATGCACCGACGTGAACCGCCTCCGCCATCTGCTCGGGCGTCGCGCCCTCTTTCTGCGAGCCGGTTGTCCACGCATCGATGCAATAGGGGCATTGCAGTACATGTGCCACGGACAACGCAATGAGTGCTTTAGTCTTTTTATCCAAAGCGCCGTCTTGATGGCATTCATTGTACCAATCCAACCACATTTTGAACAGCTTCGGGTGTGGACCGCCGACTTCACCGAAACGCGCGAGGTCTTCACTGAGATAGTAGCTTGCCATATTTTCTCCATTTTTTATTGAAATTGTTTCTTACTCTTACTCATTCTCGTGCTCTTGCTCGTTTTTCAAATTCTTTAAAGCGAATATGTGTGAGAGTAGGAGTACGAGGACGAACAACCAACAAAAAGTTTAGCAGCATCCATCCGGCCCGCAGCACGAGCCATCGTTGAGTTCGGTCACTTGATAATCGTGCCCCTTGGTTTCTTTTGGATGCCGCCGCGCATTTTTGGTGCAATTAAATGACTTGGCGGTTTCCAAAAGGATATCGTTGTAAGGCTCGACGGCAACGAGATCGCCAGCATACGGGCTTTGTTGTCGTGTATAAAGTCGAAATGTTTTGTCGCACACGGCCATTCGTTCGCCGCGATAAAGGGTGTGGCCGTCGTCGTCGATCACGGCTTTCCACGGGCCTTTGTAAATCACGGATTGATTGCGCTCGAAGCACGGGCCTTGTTTGCCTTTTTGCGCGACAACCGTCATGCTGCGAAATTCGATGCCTTCAATCGTCTGCCACGGTTTCTCGTCACGTTTGACGATTTCCATTCC
The DNA here is from genome assembly GCA_964477305.1 of uncultured Cytophagia bacterium. Classification (GTDB taxonomy): domain Bacteria; phylum Zhuqueibacterota; class Zhuqueibacteria; order Zhuqueibacterales; family Zhuqueibacteraceae; genus Zhuqueibacter. The sequence goes on along the minus strand of CAYZFF010000435.1, from coordinate 606 downwards.
GTAAAATCCAGCGTCTTCAAAGGCCTGCAAAAATCCAGCCTCCGTGAACGCGCCGGAAATACAGCCGCTCCACAACTCGGGATTGTTTTTGAGATGGGCGGGCGCTTCTTCATCGCTGACGATATCCGAGATCGCGGCGCGACCGCCGACTTTGAGCACGCGAAAGATTTCCGTAAAAAGCTGGCGGCGATCTTCTGCGCGCACGAGATTCAACACGCAATTGGAAACCACGACGTCAACCGAATTATCCTCAACCAACGGCGTGTTGAGACGCAGCGCTTGCGAATATTCTTCGAGAAGCTGCAAATCGGCGCTGGAGCGAATGGGGTTTTTTCGCAAGTATTCATCGACCTCGTCGAGATCGAGGCGCAGATCTTGAATTTTGCCTTTGCGAAATTCGACATTGGGCGCGCCGATTTTCTCGGCCATCTCATCTTGATATTTGCGAGCGAGGGCCAGCATGTCGTCATTCATATCAACGCCGATGACTTTGCCCTGCGGCCCGACGATTTGCGCGGCGATGTAGCAAATTTTTCCGCCGCCGCTGCCGAGGTCGAGTACGGTTTCGCCCTCGCGCACGAATTGCGAAGGATCGCCGCAGCCGTA
>CAYZFF010000434.1:1341-4106 GCA_964477305.1 uncultured Cytophagia bacterium | reverse complement strand
ATGATCACGACATCAATCCGCCGGTTCTGCATGCGGCCGTCCTCTGTTTCGTTGTTGGCAATCGGGCGTTCTTCGCCGTAGCCGAGGGCCTGCGTGCGTTCTTCGGCCAAATTCATATTCGCGAGGAGATATTGCTGCACGGCGCGAGCGCGTTCGGCGGAGAGGTTTAAATTATATGCATCGTTGCCGACATTGTCGGTGTGGCCTTCCACAATAATTTTCGCCGAGGGAAATTCGCGAATCGCCCGCTGCAATTTCGTCAACAGCGAAAAGTATTCCGGCTGAATCGTGGCGCGACCCGAAGGGAACGTCAGCCCTGCAAGGCGAATGCGCAAATTGCCGCTTTCGCGAATCACGCTGGCTTCGGCGGGCGCAAACAGGTTTTCGATGCCGCGCAGTTTTTCATCCTGCCGCTGTTTCTCCAGCAAAATCTGCTGCTTTTTCACCAGTTCGGATTCCAGGCCGGTTTTGGCTTCCTGCATCGCGCCGATCTCTTTATTTTTCTCATCCAGGTTGCGGTTCAGCTCGTCAATGCGTTGGTCGCGTTGCGCCACTTCGGCAATGAGCCGGCGCTGTTCTTCGAGCAGCGTGCGAATGGCGCTGCGAATATCGTTGAGCGGCTTGCCAAGTCCGGTGTCAAACTGCGGCGAAAACTTCAACTCTTTTGAAACTTCCGCCACCTGCTTCTCCGTATTGAGCAAAACTTTCTCCAACTCGCGCTCATCGATTTTCAGGCGCTGAATCTGTTCGGCAAGATGCGTGGCGTGGCGAATTTCATATCCAGCGGCCTCAGCTTTCTCGCGCGCGGTGGCCGCGGCCCGCCGGTCGGTGTTGAGAATATTTTCCGCATCAAGAAGCAGCGCCTGGCCGCGGCCAAACGAGAGCGGCGCCAATTTGTCGACTTTCGCTTCCTGCGCTTTGGCGATCAACGTGCGCACGCTGCCGATGGTGCTTACTTTAATCGCCTGCAATTCGGCATCGCGCAGCATGCGTTCGGCTTCTTCGCTGCGCTTTTTCGCGCCGGCCATGTCGCCGCTTTCCAATTTGCGCATCGTCTCTTTGAAATATTGATCGCCGGTGGCGTAGCTTTCGGCGGCGTGCTGCGGCGCATTGGCCATCAGCGCTTCATCGCGCGCTTGCAAAAGTTTGGCGAACGTGGTTTTTGCCAGCTTGGCGTATTGCGTTGCCTGGGCAAAATCAAGATCGGCCTCGCGCAATTTTTTGTCAATGTCGCCGACGCCGCGATTGCGCTTGAAATCTTCCTGGGCCTCGCTGAGTTTTTTCGAGGCGCGCAAGAAAACCTCGGGCGCGAGCACATCGGCCTGCGCGGCTTTGGCTTCATTCAGTTTCTCTTGCGTGCGCACGAAAACTTGTTGATACAAACGTTCGTCGGGTTTTTGTTGCGCTAAGTTTGTCGAGACCAACAACAAACAAAACGCGAAAACAACGTTGGTGAGAATAAAATTTTTTTTCATCGATTCCTCTCCCGGAATTAAGTGATCGCTTGAGGTATTGAATATCTTTCATTTAAGATAGAAAAAAAATCGCCGCGAAGCAAGAAGAGAGCGGCCAAAAAATTTTCAAAAAATTTAAAAAAGTTCTTGACTTTTCGTTCACCGTGTATTATAATATAGGTGTACATTAAAGCACTGAACAAAAAGTCACTAACTACCAACGCGCTGGCGAGCGATCCTGTTCACCTTATATTAACGAAAGCTTGTGAAAGCGCCTGGCTAAATTAGGGATTACTCGTATGAAAAAACTAACGGACAAACAGAAACAGATTCTCGATCTCATCGGGCGCAATGTGAAACTGCGCGGTTTTCCGCCGACGATGCAGGAACTGGCCGATGAGTTGGGTATTCGCTCAAAAAACGCCATCTTCAAACACTTGGCGGCGCTGGAGAGCAAAGGCTACATTCAGCGGCATGGCGGCGGCGCGGCGCGCGGCATTACGGTGTTGCATCCGATGGGCCTGCCAAATCAGGCGCACTCCGACAACATTCCGGTGGTTGGCCGCGTTGCGGCGGGCTTTCCGATTGTCGCGGAGCAAAATATCGAGCGCTATGTGGCGGTGCCGGATTATCTGACCGGCGGCGGCGGCTCTTATTTTGCGCTGCGCGTGCAAGGCGACAGTATGATCGACGCGGGTATTTATGAAGGCGATCTCGTCATCGTGCGCTCGACCACGCAGGCGGCCAACGGCGACATCGTTGTCGCGCTCACCGGCGAAGAAGCGACCGTGAAGCGCTTCATGGCCCACGGCGAAACGATGTATTTGAAACCGGAGAATCCGGCCTACGCGCCGATCCCGCTCTCGCAAGCATGGACGATTCAGGGCAAAGTTGTCGCGCTGATTCGCGATCAAGTGCATTAGGACAGGATGGCACGGCTGGTCGATTTACAGGAAGTAAATTATAGCGCCGTGTCATCCCAAGTTTTTCACTCCAAGCTGAGCGGAGGCCTCATGTCCAAAACGTCCTTTCAGTTGACCCAAAAAGAAAAAGTTTTGCTGCAAAAGCATTACGAGTTTTATCGTTCGCTGGAGACCGGCTTGCGCAAACCGGCAACCGAGGCACAAACGCGTTTTGTCGCCGTCTGCCGCGGACACGCGAAAGCGAGGACCGAGCACGAGATTACTTACGCCAAATATATTCGCCTGCGTGCGGTGCGCGAGCAAGAAAAGCGCGCGCTGGCCAAGGCCAAGCCGCCGGCGCCGCAGTACTACGATGAGGATTTTTCCGAGCTACGACACGCGGCGTAGA
>CAYZFF010000434.1:0-1241 GCA_964477305.1 uncultured Cytophagia bacterium | reverse complement strand
CAATTTCGCCGCGAACAAGGCTTATCTTGACTCTCACAAATTTTTCTTTTATATTTATTTATACTTTGCCATCAACCAGCGAAAGGATTTGAGCGCGTATGCGTGAAGAATTACATCTCAAACTCGAGGAACTGTCCCGCCGTGTGTTTGGCCTGCGGGACAGTCTTTGAAGTCTCCAAATTAGAAAAAGAAGCGGCGCAGTTCGAGGCGCAATCGCAAGCGTCCAATTTTTGGAACGACAATGAAAAAGCGCAAGTGGTGATGCGCGATCTGGCGCAGCGCCGCACGTGGATTGACGCGTGGCGCAAAGTGGAGCGCCTGCGTGACGACACGGCAGTGATGCTGGATCTCGCCGAGGAAGCACGCGACACCGGCGCTTTTGCCGACACAGAAAAGGATTTGGCGAGCCTCGAGGTTGCGGTGAATGATCTCGAATTTCGCAGCATGCTCTCCGGCCCCGACGACGAGCGCAACGCGATCATCACCATTCATCCCGGCGCCGGCGGCACGGAAAGCCAGGATTGGGCGCAGATGCTCTTCCGCATGTACATGCGCTGGATCGAGCGCAACGGCTTCGAATCGCAGATTATCGATTTGCAGGCCGGCGACGAAGCCGGACTGAAGGACGCCACCATTGAAGTGCGCGGCAAATATGCCTATGGCTATTTGAAAGCCGAGGCCGGCGTGCATCGGCTGGTGCGCATCTCGCCGTTTGATGCGAATAAACGCCGTCACACTTCATTCGCGTCGGTGTTCGTGCTGCCGGAAATTGACGACAACGTCACGATTAAAATTGAAGAAAAAGATTTGCGCATTGACACCTATCGCGCCAGCGGCGCCGGCGGCCAGCATGTCAACAAAACCTCGTCGGCGGTTCGCCTCACGCATGTGCCGACCGGCATCGTCGTGCAATGTCAAAACGAACGCAGCCAATTGCGCAACCGCGATTTGGCGATGAAGTTGCTGATGGCAAAGCTCTACCAGCTTAAGCTCGATGAAGAAAAAGCGAAATTGAACGACCTCGAAAAAAATAAGAAAGACATTGCCTGGGGCAGCCAGATTCGTTCGTATGTTTTTCAGCCATACACGATGGTGAAAGATCATCGCACCGGCGTCGTCGAGCGCAACGTGCAAGTGGTGATGGACGGCGAATTGGAAGAGTTCATCAAAGCCTACTTGATGGGCAAACGCTACAACAAGAAAACCGGCGCGGACTTTGATGTCGATGTGGACATTGACGA
>CAYZFF010000433.1:0-4110 GCA_964477305.1 uncultured Cytophagia bacterium | reverse complement strand
ACGATGGCCGGCCACATGCCGAAGGTCAGGCCGACCATGGTGCAGAAAGCCAGACCGCCAACGGCCCATTCCATCGGCACGGAGGCGGCGAAGCCGGTAAAGAACGTGACGATGTTGCCCAGGCCGAAGCCGATCATCACCCCAAAAACACCGCCGACGTTACAGAGCACGATGGCCTCGATGAGAAATTGCGTGAGAATATTCCGGCGTTTCGCGCCCAATGATTTCCGGAGGCCGATCTCGCGCGTGCGCTCGGTCACCGAGACCAGCATGATGTTCATGATGCCGATGCCCGCGACCACCAGCGCCACGATGCCAACCACGAACGCGCCAACCTTCACGCCGGCGGTGGCCTCGTTGAAAGATTTAATTACGCTGTCATTGGTGAAGATGGTGAAATCATCTTCCTCGCGCGGCGGCACGCGCCGTTCGGCGCGCAACACCAGCCGCGTTTCTTCGATGGCGTCCTGCACCAGCGCCACATTTTTGGCGCGTACGGTGACGTTGACCGAACGTTCGTTGCCGCGTGGATCGCGCATGCCATAAACTTCCTGAAACGTGGTGATGGGAATGATATTGTAGTTGTCGTAATTGCCGCCCATCGACGAGCTTTTCTCTTCAAGTACGCCAATGACGCGATACTTGCGGTCGTCGAGCTTGATGGTCTGCCCGATCGGATCGGTAAACGGGAACAACGTCTCTGCGATGGTAGGGCCAATGATCACGACGTAACTCGCAGTCTTGATATCTTGATTCGTCAAGTTGCGGCCCGATTCCACAAAATGCGTGTTGTTGGCGCTGTATTCCGGGGTGCCGCCGCAGACCGTTAAATTTTTTTCGGTGGAGAGGTTGCGATACTTTGCCATATGCCCGAAATCCCATAATTCGGCGCCGACGATATCGACACTGCTCACTTTGTCGCGAATCGCCTCGGAATTGGCCACCGTCACCGGTTTGCGGCGCTGAATTTTGCGCCAGTCGACATTATTGTTAAAGCCACCCGCCGGCCATTTCTGCACCTGGAAAGTGGTGGTGCCCAACACGCTCATTTCTTTTTCCATCGTATTTTGAATGACCGAGATGCCGGTCATCACCGCAATGATCGAGGCCACACCGGCAATAATACCGGTCAACGTCAACAGCGAACGAAGTTTCTGGGCTTGGATGGCGGCCAAAGCCATTTTCAAAGCTTCAGTAAAGTTCATTTGGTTCTTAGTATTCTCATAAAATTTAAACCACCAAGACACGAAGAAAAGAACTTATTCAAAACAACTGCGCTTTCGTATTTTCTGTGCAGCAACTTCTAAAATCAAAACTTGGTGCCTTCGTGTCTTGGTGGTTATGAATAATTCAAGAAAAAATCAAAATCCGATGGATTGGGTGTTACTCATATCTCAAAGCGTCAATGGGATTCAGTTTCGCCGCTTTGAACGCGGGCACGATGCCGGCAAGAATGCCGACGGCGACTGAGACCACTAACGCGACGATGACGATTGGAATGGAAATGCTGGCCGGCATCAGCAGCGCATTGATCAACGCGGTGACGCCAAACGACAGCAGCACGCCCACGAACCCGCCCAACAAGCAGATCGCTGCCGATTCAAAAAGAAATTGCGTCAGGATAGTTCGCTTTTTCGCGCCAATGGCTTTGCGAACGCCGATCTCGCGCGTGCGCTCGGTGACGGAAACAAACATGATATTCATCACCCCGATGCCGCCGACGAACAGCGAGACGCTGGTGATCAATAAGCCGATCAAAACGATCACGCCCATGACGTTATTATACGCCGCCATCAACGAGTCCATCTTGTTAATGGAAAAATCATCCTTTTCGGCCGGTTTGAGTTTGCGGATTTTGCGCATCTCGCCGATCAAGGAAAATTCAAAATCGCCCATCGCTTCGTGGCTGGGCGCTTTCACGGCGATATCAAAATTGCGATCCGCGCCGCCGCCGAACGAACGCAAAAACGAGGTGATGGGAACATAAATCTGGCTGTCGAAATTCGGCCCGCCAAAGAATCCGGCGCTGCCTTGTTTTTCCATAACGCCGACGACTCGATAAATATCGCGGCCAATGCTCATTTTCTTATTGAGCGGATCGGTATTCTCAAAAAGCCGCTTTTTAATTTCACTGCCAATGACGCAGACCTTCCTTTTATATTGAACATCAAGATCGGTCAGAAAACGGCCAAACTCCGGCAGCGAGCTGGAGACCATGATGTGCTTGTCGGTGGTGCCAATAATGCGCACGTCATTCAACACCGTGGAACGATACTTAATACTCTTGGCCGTGCCCGTGGTCGGATTGATCGCCACCGCTTGGTTGAGATGCCGCTTCAAATCTTGAGCATAATCCAACTCAAGGTTCTTGCGATTTCTAAATTCAAACCAATTGCCGCGCATCACCCAGGGCATGCGCGAAACATAGAGCACGTCCGAGCCGATGGCGGAGATGCTTTCTTTGAAGGAATTCCCCAAACCGTTGGCGGCGGTCATTGTCGTGACGACGGCGACGATGCCGATGATGATGCCCAACGTCGTCAGCAGGCCGCGCGATTTGTTGGCGTAAATCGTGGCGAAAGCCAGCTTCAGCGTCTCGGTTAATTCCGTGAAAATCCTCATGACTTCTCTTCTTTCTTGGCGTCGTTGTTCTTCACGCTGACCGCGGCGCCAATTTCCAGGTCCTTGCTGATCGCGCGATAACTGCCGGTCACCACCTCATCGCCTTCGGAGAGGCCTTCAAGAATTTCGATGTGGGAACTGCTTTGAATGCCGGTTTTTACCTGCCGCGCTTCAACTTTGCCATTCTTGACGACGAAGACGATTTCCACAAAGCCGTCTTTGTCGGGCGTAAATTGTGTCTTCTCAGAATCCGCGGCAATCGCCTCGCCGCTTTTCTTGCCCTCGGGTTTCTTCTGCAATTGATCCATTGTGCGCACGGTCACGCTTTGAATCGGCACCGCCAGCGTGCTGTCGCGGGTTTCGGTGACAATGTCACAACTCGCCGTCATGCCGGGGCGCAAGTCCGAGGTCGAGCGCGTTTGCGTGACTTCAATGCCCTTGGCGATGCCGTTCGTGCCCAGCGCCTGGGTCTTGCCAAGAACAGCAACTTTGACTTCAAATTCTGTTTTCTGATCTGCCGTACCCGTGCCGGTGACTTTCGCGGTGTTGGCGATCTCTGAAACATAGCCGCGAAAAATTGTATTCGGCAGCGCATCAACTTCGATATTCGCCGTATCGCTCAGTGAAATGGCGACCACGTCGTTTTCGTCTACCTCGACCAGGGCTTCCATGCCGACCAGGTCGGAGACGACCAAAATGACGTCTTCCTGGAATTGCGAACCCAGCGCAATCTCACCGACTTCCTTGTTCAATTGGCTGATGGTTCCCGCCATTGGCGCAAAGATTCTCGTCTTCGAAAGGTCATCTTGGGTTTGCTTCAACGTGGCTCTCGCCTGCTCAACATTATTGAGTGCGGATTCATAGCGCGCCTTTTCGACTTGATAAGTGGCGGCCACCGCATCGAAGGAGGCCGAAGACTCGAGCTTTTTCTCGAACAACTCTTTGGAGCGCAGATAATCCTTTTCCGCTTTCATCATGCTCTCTTTCGCCAGCTTGGCGTCGGATTCGCTGGATTTCAAACTGGCTTGCGCGCGCTCGGCGGCCGCGACATAACGCTCACGATCCAACTCGAGCAGGAAATCGCCCTTTTCGACCCAATCGCCTTCTTTTACCGCCAACTTGGTGATTTTCGCGCTGACATCGGCGCTAATCTTGACCTGAATGTGCGGCTGCACCTTGCCGGTGGCCGTGACGGTTTCCACCACCCGTTGCTTTTTGACCGCGGCGGTTTGTACTTCAATGTCCTGGCGTTTATTTTTTTTCATGAGGCCGACCACGACGGCGGCGGCGATAACCACGACAATACCTGAAGCGATTAGTAACTTTTTCTTCGACATTTTGACGCTCTCCGATTAATGATTGTGTATAGCAAACCTGGCACCTGTCGCGTGCAAGGCGCATCTCTCCGCGTGAGTGACCCCGCCACCTTTTCGAGGCGTGACATTTTAAAAATCTGTACAAGATTCACCATTAAGACGAGAAAATGGC
>CAYZFF010000432.1:0-4110 GCA_964477305.1 uncultured Cytophagia bacterium | reverse complement strand
GAGTAAGAGTTTTAGAACAGGGTATAAATAAACGGCGCCAGCGCGGAGCCTTGCGTCAATACGATTAGCAAGCTAAGCAGCAGCATGACAAAAACAATGGGCGCCAGCCACCATTTTTTGCGCACGCGCATGAAGCTCCAAAATTCACTGATGATGGAAAGTTTGCTCATTGGTGTTTTCTCCTTTTGGGGCTAAGAGCATAGCGTAGAGGGCATGGCGCATGGCAAAAAATGGTTTACGCTCTGCGCCATGCGCTTTGCCCTTTGCGTTAAAACATATTTTCCGCCGACTTCGGATCAAATTTTGTTGCGGGCCGTTTCCTCCAGTACGTCGTGGCATTTTTATCCCATCGTTCGTCGAGCAAGTCTTTGCCTAAAAGTTTCGTGAGCCACGAGATCGGCGTGAACATACCGAAGTACAGCACGGTGAGAATGACGCGCGTCATGATGAAGCCCATCACCACGGCAAACGACATCCAAACTTTGTAAATCGGTTTCAATACGATGGGCACGGCAAGGCCCAGCAGCGCGAAGCCGCCACCGATATAGGCAAAATAAGGAAAGCTCGGACGCTGTTTCCAAAAAAGCAATCCAGCGATCACCAGCAGAAAAATGCCGATGGTTATGCCGAATTTGCGGAGTTCGGGTTTGGTGCCTTTGATGGATTTGATTTCGTCAAGCAACATAAAACATTCTCAATTGATTAACCACCAAGACACTAAAAAAAACTTATTAACTTCGTGTCTTGGTGTCTTCGTGGTAAGTTTGGTCCGACTCAGGCAAACAAGCCAACCGCAAGCATCAGTCTAATTCAAACTCTTTCTTCCAATCGACATCGCCCTCCAGCGCTTTCTGCGCTTTTTTGTCGAGCAAATAATTTCCCATTATTAAATAATCCATGTTGGTGCGCATGAAACAAGTGAACGCGTGCTCCGGCGCGCAGACAATCGGCTCGCCGCGAACGTTAAATGAGGTGTTGATGATCACCGGACAACCGGTTTTATCACGGAAGGCTTTGATCATCTCGTAATAACGCGGATGATCTTCCGGATGCACGGTTTGAATGCGCGCGGAATAATCGACGTGGGTGATCGCGGGAACGGTGGAGCGCACGATTTTTAATTTCTCAATGCCCCATTCGCCATTTTCCGCATGGCCGGTGCGCCACTTTTCCAACACCGGCGCGACGAGCAACATGTATGGGCTTTCGCGGTCGAGCAGAAAAAAGTCAGAAACATTTTCCGCGAGCACAGAAGGGGCGAAGGGGCGGAAGCTTTCGCGGAATTTGATTTTCAAATTCATGATCGACTGCATTTTTTCGGAGCGGGCGTCGCCGATAATGCTGCGGCCGCCGAGCGCGCGCGGGCCAAATTCCATGCGGCCTTCAAACCAGCCGATGACGTTTTCCTGCGCAATCAATTCCGCAATCGTCGTGGGAATCTCCGCATCGGAAAGTTTTTGATACGGAATATTTTTGCTCTGCAAAAACTTTTCGATTTCCGCATCCTTAAATTCCGGGCCGAGATAAGAGCCGCGCTGAAAATCACGGCCATTGGGTCGAACCTCGCGCTGGTTATCGAGATAACGATACCACGTGTACAACGCAGCGCCCAGCGCGCCGCCGGCATCGCCCGCGGCGGGTTGAATCCAAATATTTTCAAACGGGCCTTCGCGCAACACCCGGCCGTTGCCGACGCAATTGAGCGCGACGCCGCCGGCGAGCACGAGATTTTTCATCTTCGTTTCTTGATGCACGTGTCGCGCCATGCGCAACATAATTTCTTCGGTGACTTCCTGCACCGAACGCGCCAAATCCATCTCGCGTTGTGTTAATTTGCTTTCCGGCTTGCGGGCCGGGCCGCCGAACAATTGGGCGAAACGATCATTCGTCATGGTGAGGCCGGCGCAATAGTCGAAATACTTCATGTTCATTTTAAACGAGCCATCGGCTTTGAGATCGATCAACTCATTCAAGATAACATCGACGTACTTCGGCTCGCCGTACGGCGCGAGGCCCATGACTTTATACTCGCCGGAATTGACTTTGAAGCCGGTAAAATAAGTGAAGGCGGAATAGAGCAGACCGAGTGAGTGCGGAAATTTTAGCTCCGCCAGCAAATCCATTTGATTGCCGCGGCCGATGCCGTAGCTCGAGGTGCACCACTCGCCGACGCCGTCAATCGTTAGAATAGCGGCTTCTTGATAAGGCGAAGGATAAAACGCCGAGGCGGCGTGCGATTCGTGATGCTCGGGAAAAATAATTTTGCCTTCAAAACCAAGCTCGGTTTTAATATACTCTTTCATCCACAGCTTGCTTTTGAGCCACAGCGGCATGGCCATGATGAAAGATTTTAGCCCGCGCGGGGCATAAGCGAGATAGGTCACCAACAAACGCTCAAACTTGATGAACGGTTTGTCATAAAAAGCGACGTAATCCAACTTCGACGCGGCAACGTTGCCGGCTTGCAAGCAATAGTTGATGGCATTGGTGGGAAAATTGAAATCGTGCTTTTTACGCGTGAAGCGTTCTTCCTGCGCGGCGGCGACAATTTCGCCGTCGCACACCAGGCAAGCGGCGCTGTCGTGATAGAATGCTGAGAGGCCAAGAATGTTCATGCTGTCTACCTTGCTTTCGTTTTTACAAGCTTTTAATGTAAGGAAAAACTTAGCAAGAATCAAGAGCGCATTTTTTTTGCCGGTTTAAGAGGCGGGTCAATTTTCGCTCAAAGGCTGTCGCTATAAATTTAGGAGAGACGGCTCCTGATCACCGTGAAATCTATCCACACGCGAAAACATTTGCGGAAAGGCCAAGATATTTGAGAAAGTTAGGCCAATGACCATTGCTGTACGGCTTTGTTCTCTCCCTCGTACCTGTGCGAACACGTTTAGAACACAACCCTAATTGTTCCATTATAAAATTTGAACTTGCGCGTGAGCATGGCTCTGGCATAGGCGTTGCTAAATAGACAGCGAAGCCAGCAAGGAGAATTTGCTCTGCTCCGGTGCCGTTTTTCGGTTTAACGGTCAAATTTATTCGCCGGATAATTTAAGGATGAAACGGCGAATCTTTCGATACCACCAACTCAACCAACTTTTAGGAGAAATCATGAAGTCCCCCAAATTCGTTCATCTGTTGTTCACGGCTTTTGCGGCTTTCGCGATGACGGCTTGTGACAACCAAAGTCCGGTTTCCTCGCAAAATGATGAAATTGCCACGGAAGATGCCGCCGAGTCAATCGCCAGCGCCATCGGTTCGGAAAATGGCGGCGCGGCGGATCAATTGAGTGATGTGATGGAACTTGCGAGCTTTGGCCGTTTGCAGGCCCAGGCCGAGGATGGTCTCAGCAAAGCCAGCGGCTTTGGCAAAATTGATACAAGCTACGACGCCGCCACCGGCACATGGACGTTGAAGCTGAGCCGCGAGCGCGGTAATCCCAATGGCGTGCCGTATGCGCAGTTTAGCCGCACGTACACGTATCAGTTTTTGAATAAAAGCGGCCAGCCGCAAAAATATTGGAAAGTCGGCGCGGACACCGCTTACACGATCAAGTTCAATATCGTCGAAGGCACGGGTACGCATCGCACGAACCATTTATCGCAGCAGCTCACGGGTTTGAGCGGCGCGTTTACGGCGACCGGCGTGAATACGCGGATGGTGACGATCAACGGCACGTACCAACGCTCGGCGGTGGACACAATTACGACGCGCAATTCCGTGCGCACGTTGGATCACACGTTGAAACTGACGTTTACGAACGTGCAAGGCCCGCGCAATGGCCGCGTTGATCTGGCGCGCAAATTCACCGGCAATATCAGCGGCTCCTACGACGCGAAAGTGACGTTCCAGCGCGGCGAGTCGTACAGCGAGAAAACGATCAATCGAACTTTCTCCATCGAACTCGGCGACGGCAATGCGGATATCAACATTCGCGGCCTGAAATATAAAGGCAACTTGATTCTCGGCGAATTGATTCGCCTCGGCAGATAGCTGATGCAGGATTTTGACCGGCCGCTGGACGACATGAATTTGTGAACGATGCACCGGACAAATAATGTGAGCGGCCGGTCAAGAAATAGACAAAGCCCGACTTGTGCAGACAAGGGTCAAAAT
>CAYZFF010000431.1:0-4119 GCA_964477305.1 uncultured Cytophagia bacterium | reverse complement strand
TAAATTAACGGTGAGCGCCAAAATGAAACATCACGCAATCGACCCGATTTGGAAAATGCTCGGTGTCCTGTACAAATCGCATCCGTGGCACGGCGTGCCGATTGGCGACGAAACGCCAAAGATGGTCACGGCTTATATCGAGATGGTGCCGACTGACACCGTCAAATATGAAATCGACAAAGCCACCGGCCATTTAAAAGTGGATCGCCCGCAGAAATACTCCAACATTTGCCCGAGCCTGTACGGCTTGATTCCGCAAACGTATTGCGCCAAACGGGTGGCGGAGTTTTGCATGGAGCGCACCGGCCGCACGGGCATTGTCGGCGACGGCGACCCGCTCGATATCTGCGTCTTCACCGAAAAAACCATTTCGCACGGCGACATCTTGTTGCATGCCATTCCCATCGGCGGCCTGCGCATGATCGACGGCAACGAGGCCGACGATAAAATTATCGCCGTGATGCAGGGCGATGCGATTCACAACAGTTGGCGGGAGATCGAAGCCTGCCCGTCCGGATTGATCGAACGGCTGCGGCATTATTTTCTCACTTACAAAGACGCGCCCGGTTCCGACAAACGGCATTGCGAAATCACGCACGTTTTTGGCCGCGAAGAAGCGTACGAAGTGATCCGGCGCAGCCAGGAAGATTACAAAGCCCGCTACGGCGATCATGAAACGCTGCTCACCGCCGCGCTCAAAAACATGCGTTGATCATTTAATTTGAAGGGAAGCACATGCGTTTATCCAACAAAGTAGCTTTGATTACCGGCGCCGGCAGCGGCATCGGCCGCGAGGCCGCGCGGTTATTTGCGCAAGAGGGCGCGAAAGTCGTCGTGGTCGATATCAATTCCACCGCTGGACAAGAAACCGTCGCGCTTATCAAAACCGCCGGTGGCGAGGCGGCCTTCACGCGCGCCGATGTTTCAAAATCAGCAGAAGCGCAAGCGATGATTGATTTTGCGGAGAAAACTTTCGGCAAGCTCAATGTGCTGTTCAACAACGCCGGCATTTTTCCCGACGCCGACGGCTCCGTGTTGGAAACGGAAGAGGCGGTTTGGGATTTCGTGATGAACGTGAATTTGAAAGGCGTGTTCTTCGGCTGCAAATATGGCATTCCCGCGTTACTGCGCGCCGGCGGCGGGTCGATCATCAACACCGCCTCGTTCGTTGCGTTGATCGGCGCGGCCACTTCGCAAATTGCCTACACCGCCAGCAAAGGCGGCGTGCTGTCGATGACGCGCGAGATGGCGGTCGAATTTGCGCGGAAAAATATTCGCCTCAACGCGATTTGTCCCGGCCCGGTGGAAACGCCGCTGCTGGCGCAATTGTTGTCTGACCCCGCCCGCCGCCAACGCCGCATGGTACACATTCCGATGGGCCGTTTGGCGCAAGCCCGCGAAGTCGCGCAAGCCGCGCTGTTTCTCGCCAGCGATGAATCCGCGTATGTCAACGGCGCGACATTTACGGTCGACGGCGGCATCACCGCGGCTTATGTCACGCCGGAGTGATAAATGAGTCCAGCTTGACTAACAATAAAAAGTTGTTTATTTTGTGTACAGAAATATCTAATGAGGTCAATAATATGCGACAGGCAATAGTTTATCCCGGCGAAGATGGGTATTGGGTTGCTGAATGTCCCAGTTTACCAGGTTGTATCAGCCAGGGCAAAACCAAGCAAGAAGCTTTGGCCAATATTAAGGAAGCCATTCACGGTTATGTGGCGGCGCTCGAAGAAGACGGCCTACCCGTTCCCAATGAAAATTTTGAAGCCTTGCTCGTGGCTGTATGAATAAATTGCCGAGGGTTTCCGGTCGCGAATGCGTCAAAGCATTGGGAAAAGCCGGCTTCTATTTTAAACGACAAGAAGGAAGCCACGTGATTCTACGTCGAGACGATCCGTTTGCTCAAGTGGTTGTCCCCGATCACAAAGAATTGGATCGCGGAACGTTGCGCGCCATTATCAGACAAGCTGGTCTCAGCGTAGATGAGTTTATCCATTTGATGTAGATATTTCTTCATCATTTCACCTCCCGCGCCACCGGATACAAATTCCATTCGCTGTCAAAAAACGGGGTGTGCCGGTAAAGCCATTGCAATTTTTCCTGCGGATTTTTTGCCAGCGTCGAATCTGATTTGAGTTTTTGCTCAAACGCCGCTTTAAGTTTCGCATCCTCAGCCAACATACGCTCGGCCATCGGTTGCATCACATATTCTTCCACATATTCGGTCGGCGTCATGATTTCCAGAAAGAAGCCCCATTGATAAAATGAATCCGCCGAATTCGGTTCGAGCAGCAGCACCGCCAACTCGCCGAGGGGTTGATCCGTGGAAATGCGCACCGAGCCGGCCGGGAAGCGGCGTTGGTGGCGCTCGACAACCGGCGTGCCGGTGACGCCGACATGCCCTTCAAACGGTTGACTCGCCAATTTTGTCTCGGTCATGCGATACATTTCCACTTCGACGTCACGCGGCGCGGTGAGGGTTTCCATTTGCATGCCGTGTAACGCGAGCCTTTCAATCACTTCATGCCACGCCGGTGGAATCCAATACGCGACCGGACGCTGCACGGTGAGCGCCGGCTCGCTCATTTTCAGCAGCGGGATTTTCATCGTCACCGGCTTCCCCAGCCATTGCACAAAATCGCTGTTTGTCACCCGCGACGAAAGCGTGCGCGCTTCCACACCTAAAAACTCGATCATTTCCAGCGGCGGTGGTGGTGGCAGACGATAGGCCAGCGTAACCGCGGGCGGACGCCGGTTGCGGTCAGCGGCAATCGCCTCGCGCAGCTTGCGGCCGTCTTGCGCCAGCGCGCGCATCACACTCTCCAGCAATAAATACGTGCCGAGCACGCGCTGTTTGTAAGGCTTCAACGAATGATTTTCGACGAGCACCGTCGGCAAATGGCGCGCGTCGCCGTAGCCGTTGGAAAAACGCGGCGGCGCGGTCCATTCAATCAAGCCCGACTTAAAATCGCGGCCATCTGCCGGGCCACTGATCAATGGGCCGGGAATGTGTCCCAGCGCTTGCAAATCGCGATAAATGGCCGGCCGCAAAAACGTGTCGAGCCAGCCGACAATCGCCGGCGAGTAGCCGTGCCTGCCGTTGTAGCCAAACGTGATATCATACTGATAATCCGCACCGTCGGTGACATGAATGTCGAAATACAAGTCCGGATTCCACGCATTCAACGCCCGAATGAGGCCGCGCGTTTCCAGTGCATCCAACTTGGCGTAATCGCGGTTCAAATTCAGATTGCGCGCCGTCGTGCGCCAACCCGTTTCCACTGGCCCGCGCTGGTTGATGCGGCCAAAGGCCGAAAAGCGTTCGTGTGCATCAACGCTAAAAATTGGAATGAACAGCAGATTGGCGCCGTCGAGTAAACCGCGTTTTTTGTTGCGCACCGTCATGTCGCGTAACAGCATCATGCCGGCGTCTTTGCCGTCGATCTCACCGGAATGAATGCCGGCCTGCGCGAGAAAAATCGGCTTGCCGGTGGCGCGCAACGCCGCCGGCGTAAAGGCGCGTTCTTTCGAGGCAATCACCATCCACAGGTCGCGGCCCTCCGGACTTTTGCCGAGCGAAACCATTTTCAACTCCGGCGCGGCCGCCACCAGCCTTTGCAGCCATTGCACCGTCTCGTCGTAGCGCGGCGTGCGCGTGAAATCGCTTTGTTCCGATGGCGTGATCCACGGATCATTTTTTGGCGCGATCAACGCCTGACTCTTGCCGTTCCAGTGCAACTCCGGCGGCAAAATGGCCTGCTGCGTCGCCTGGCTAAATGCCGCCACGACCCACAACAAGCTTGAACATAAAAGGCTCCATTTCCGGCGCATCGTTTCTCCTTTAAAAAATAGTAACTACTCAGCCCACATTTTAAGATCAAGTAAGCGGATTGAGCAGATCATTGCAACAGAGAAGTTATTTTAAAATCCGCTTGATCCGCTCAATCCGCTTACCAAAATCAAGGCTGAATAGCTACTAATAAATATTGATTTTGACTCGTTTGCTGGTTATATTTACTCATTCTACGATTTCATTCCTGAAAAGCAATTGAAAATTTTCTGTTTTGCTAAAATAATTTGATCGCTCACGCAACCCCAGCGGGGAATCGCCCCATG
>CAYZFF010000430.1:0-4120 GCA_964477305.1 uncultured Cytophagia bacterium | reverse complement strand
GCAGCAAAAACGGCAGCGCGAAAAAACGCAGCGCCCACGCGATGACGTATTCATCAATATCGGCGAGGCCTTTTTTGCTGAAGACGTCTTTGAGCGATTCACAAAGCGCGGTTAAAAGAGCGAAGGCAATCCAAATCATTGACGCTAAAACAAATTGTCATTCGGGAAGAATCCTTTTTGAAACCAAGATAAGCTTTCGAATCAAAAAGGATTCCTCCGGAATGACATTCAATGTCATCTCGAGCAGATCAATTCGTTCCCGTCACGCCTTTGCGATTCTTCACGTACTTGTCGGCCCATTCCAGCATCTCCGCCAGCGTGTGCAGCACGGATTCGCGCGCGGTGTAGCCGTGGCTTTCGTGCGGCAGCAGCACCAAGCGGGCCGTGGCGCCGTTGCCTTTCAGCGCTTGATAGAGGCGCTCGGATTGAATCGTGAACGTGCCCGGATTGTTGTCGGCCTCGCCATGAATAAGCAGAATCGGCTCGTTGATTTTGTTGGCGTGCATGAACGGCGAGACTTTCATGTACAACTCCGGCGCTTCCCAAAACGAGCGGCGCTCGCTTTGAAAACCGAACGGCGTCAGCGTGCGGTTGTACGCGCCGCTGCGCGCAATGCCGGCGGCAAAAATATCCGAATGCGCCAGCAGATTCGCCGTCATGAACGCGCCGTAGCTATGGCCGGAAACGGCGACGCGATTGCGATCAATCACGCCCATCGAATCGAGCTTGTCAATGGCGGCTTTGCCGGCGCCGACGACTTGCTCCACGTAGGTGTTGTTCATCGTTTCGGGATCGCCAACCACCGGCATCGTTGCATCCATCAACACCGCATAGCCCTGCGTCACGAAAAATAACGGCGAGGCGCCGCGATAAAAAGTGAATTGATGCGGCGAGCCGCGCACTTGTCCCGCTGTCGCGGGATCCGAATATTCGAGCGGATAGGCCCAAACCAGCAGCGGCAAACGCGCGCCCTTCTGATAATTCGGCGGCAAATACAGCGTGCCGGAGAGATCGACGCCGTCGCCGCGTTTGTATTTCACCAATTCTTTTTTCACGCCGGTGAGCTGCGGCGCGGGGTCTTTGAAATCGGTGAGCGTCGTGCGCGTGTTTTTCTTGAGATCGGTGAGAAAATAATTCGGCGGCTCGGTTTGCGATTCGTAACGCGTGATGATCGTGTTGCGATCTTTGCCGGTAAAAGCCGTGAACGACTCGTACGCTTTTTCCGGCGAACGGAAAATATTTTGCTTCGCCAGCGTTTTCAAATTAAAACGATCCAGACGCGGCCGCTCGCCCGCCGGTGCAGCGCCGCTGGCGCGCAAATAAATCCAATCGCCGTCTTGCAGGAGAACGGATTCGCCGGTGATTTTTGTTTCGTAAATTGGGCGGCCCGGATCGTTGTAAGCGTCATTAACGCTCAAATCAAAAATGACTTTGCGGGTTTTCGCGGGATCGTTCAAATTCAGAAACGCCGTGGTGCGCCAGCGGCGATCGCGATCATATTCGCTTAACAACGCTTCATCGCGGCGCGCCGTCCAGTCAATGCCGGAGTAGCGATGTTGAATCGGCATCACCTCGCTTGGCGCGCCGTTGAACGGAGCGGCCAAAGTCATTAATTTGTCGCGATGCGGAACTTTCTTCAACGGGTCGCCACCGTCGAGCGCCTCGACCCACACCAGTTTCGCCGGATGCAATTCCTGCCACTCGACGCTGCGCGGGCCAGTGGCAACGCCTTGCGTGGGAATCTCATCCGAAATCGGCAGATCGGCAATCGTCGTTACCAGCTTGCCGCTCATGTCCCAAACTTCCGTTGCGCGCGTGAAATAAAAAAACGGCACGCGATATGAGAACGGGCGTTTGAGTTTGGTCACCAAAACATAATTGGCGTCCGGCGAAGGTTCGGCGCTCAAAAACATATCGGGGCCGCCAATGGTTTTCATCTCGCCGGTGGCCGTGTTGATCAGCGCAAGCTGCGAAGTCGCGAAATACTCGAAGAGGTTTTCGTCGTGCGGCGTGCGCAGCAAATCCTGATACGTTGCGATGCGTGAAATTTTGCCGGCGGTTTCTTCGATATTCGGACCGAAGGGCGTTTTCGGCGTTTCCGGCATTTTGCCTTGTCCGGCCGGAACCGCCTGCACGATGAGATGCACGTTGTCACTCATCCAATAAAACGGCGTCGTCAGCACATCGTTGACGCGAACGCCCGCGAGCGTTTTCGCTTTTCCGGTAGCGGCATCGGCCACCCATAATTCAACGCTGTCGCCGAGATCGTGCGTGAAGGCGATTTTCGTTCCATCAAACGACCAGCGCGGAATGCCGAGCTTCGCATCCGTCGGCGCTTCAATGTTGACGGTTTTATTTTGTTGAATCCACCTGATGGATAATCGCGTGTATTGCGTCAAGCGTTGGCGGGCGCCGATCTCGGGATTGACGCGAATGCCGCCCAATTTCAAAAACGGCTGCGCGAGCAACTCAATGGAGGGATGCGGGCGGTAATCCACCAGCAGCATCGCATCGTTGCGCGGACTCATCAGCACGAACGGCGTCGGTGCGGCATCGAGAATATCGACGACTTCGCGCGGCGGAAGTTTGTAAGGGGTTTGGGCAGCGGCAGGCAATACGAACAGGGCGATGAAGCACAGCGTAATAAATTTTCGCATGAGAAGAACTCCGAGCACTATGTGAATGTTTAGAGATTTTTTACCACGATTTGCCATGCACCGGCGCGAGCGGATCAGCGGCGTATTCGTTGTCTTGGCTGCGCGCAGCAATGCTCTGCTCCCAATTGGCTGGCAGTTCCATCACATGGCTGCACTTTTTACAAGTGCGGCGCTCCAGTGACGAATAAAAGTTGCGCATCACCATCGGAAATTGCTTGACGATATCTTCAAGGAAAAAATATTCTTCGTACAAAAGATTGCCGCACTTTTCGCAGAAATAAAGAAATCCGTCGTTCTCACCTTTCTGTCGATGCTTCTCAATGATCAAACCATAGGTGTTCGCAAAACGTTGCGGGGAATGCGGCACTTTCGGCGGAATCAAAAACATCTCACCTTCTTTGAGCGCGACTTCCCAGTGCTTGCCGTCTTTGTAAAGTTTGATTTTGATGTCGCCTTTGAGTTGCAGAAACAACTCTTCACTCTCATTATAATGGTAATCTTTCCGCGAGTTCGGGCCGCCGGAAACCATTACGATGAAATTGTCATTGCCTTTAAAAATGGTTTCGTTTGCCACCGGCGGCATCAAGCGTGATTTGTTTTGCTCAATCCAACCCATCAAACTGAACGGCGTGAGCGCTTTTTGTGATTCACGGGGTTCCACTTGGCAATCTCCTTTTTTAAAAAACCTTTAAATCAGTCAATAGTAGCGATAACTTTCAACTCAATCGCAATCGGCGTCGGCAGGCGATTGACTTCAACCGTGGTGCGGCAGGGTTGGTTCGTTTTAAAATACTCGGCATAAATGCGATTGAAAGTTGGAAAATCGGCTTTCATGTTCGTCAAAAAAACCGTCACGTCGATGATGTTATTCCAACTCGAACCGGCTTCTTCCAAAATATAGTTGATATTTCGGAAAACCGAACGGCATTGCACGGTGATATCGTAGGAAACAATATCGCCCTGTTCATTCAATTCCACGCCCGGAATGTTTTTTACGCCCCGCTCGCGGGGGCCGATGCCGGAGAGAAACAGCAAATTGCCGACGCGCCGCGCGTGCGGATACGGCCCGACCGGCTCGGGCGCCAGCGAAGAAATGATCGAGCTATTAGCGTTTGCCATATTCTGACTTGATTTTATTTGCGGACGACGAAGAATAGTCTACAAAATCACAAGAATTTTGTCAAACTAATTTTTGAATTTCACGCAAACGTTTTTGGGCTCCGTAAAAAAGCGCAACGCTTCCCAGCCGCCTTCGCGGCCCAAACCGGAATTTTTCATACCGCCGAACGGCGTGCGCAAATCGCGCAGCATCCAACAGTTGATCCAAATAATGCCGGATTGAATCGCACCAGCGAGGCGATGCGCCCGCGTTAAATTTTCCGTCCAGATAATGGTAGCGAGACCATACGGCGTGCTGTTGGCATATTGCAAAACTTCCTCTTCCGTGTCGAATGGAATCAGCG